>CAZWBM010000004.1:0-119589 GCA_964632405.1 uncultured Candidatus Peribacteria bacterium
GAAACTATCCAGGACATGCAGAAATACTTCGGTGTAGAAATCTCTATCGAAGATGATGGAACCGTTGTCATCACTGGACCAAGCAAGGAAGCTGGTGAAGGTGCGAAAAAAGCTATCGAAAATATCGTCCGTGAAATCGAAATCGGTCAAGAATTCGATGGTGAAGTCGTAAAGATCCTCGAAGGTGTCGGAGCTATCGTCGAAATCGGTGGTGGCAAATCTGGTATGATTCATATCAGCAAGCTCTCTGATAAGCGTATCGCTCGCGTCGAAGATGTCGTGAACACTGGAGATAAAGTCCACGTAAAAGTCATCCAAGTGGATAACGAAAAAGGAAGGATTGGGTTACAGAAGATATAAATAAAATTTGACATTCGTTAAAAAAGATATAATAAGCTCATGAATACGAGCAGGAGAGATATTTTAAAAGCATGAGCAGCATTACTCTTACCAAATTGAGTATCCTCTTCAATACCTGAATCGGTTATTGGAAGATGAGGGTTTCCATGGGATTGTGCAATTACTTGATTTCAGAAATTCAATGATAACTTAAATATGTTTCGTGGATATTCTGAACTTGATTTACCTCTTGAATGACCACCTTCAGAAATCGAACGAAGAGATGTCTTAAAAATAATGCTCAGACAGCTGATGATGCATAGAGAATTGACGTGATCAAAACTAATCCATGAAATAGAATTGGAAAGAGACAGGGAAAGAGTAATCGAAATAACAACCAATGGCACACCTGCATTAATAGACGAAATTTTGAACGACCCAAATTTTTTACATCATTTAAATGATGATGAATTTTCCGAGTATTTAACAGATAAAGTTATAGCAAAGCATTCAAAAGATGTTCGTCGATTGTCACAAATGTCACTAGATGAAATAAAAAAAGAATACGCGGAACGTGACATCAAAAGAAAACAAAAAAATATCCGTGCCATTACAGGAAATATCATTGGCATAACAACAAATAATATATGATTTGATATAACTTGTCGTGGATCAATTACTTACGAATCCATATCTGTTGTAAAAGATATGGTGGAAACAGTTCTAGCATGAGGAGCATACGTAGGAAGAAATAGTTTTACTCGTGCTAAATCAAAAATTGGAATCTCCGAAGGAAAAATAACTTCCATTTGTATTATTGATAAAACCTGAAAGAGTTATGAATATCCTAAAGATCATGGGAAAGAGTGGACATTAACGGAAGACTAATATGAAATCCTCTCTCCTCCAAATCCCCTGAATCTGAAAAACCATCGCCAAAGATCTTATGGAAATGGGAATTACTCAGGTAGATGATTTACAAGGAAAGAATCCTGAATTACTCTATGATTTGCACAATAAATTCCGTGGCAGCGTACAAGACCGCTGTATGCTCTACACTTTTCGCTGTGCAGTCTACTACGCCGATACTCTTCCAGAAAAACGAGATCCAGAGTTGCTCAAGTGGTGGAATTGGAAGGACAAAAACAACAGAAAATAGAGATTTGCTGAAATCCAGAAACAGGTTTTTAGGGGACAAACTGTCTAAGGTCCTTGCTGTGCAGAACTGTGAGATGAAAGCAGGCCGAGTTTTTGTCCCCTAAATCGTTTTGGTACTTTTTCGAAAAAAAGTATGAAAAAAGAAATCTCACTGGCCTGGATTCCCGCCTTCGCGAGAATGACGGAGACTAGCTATCATTTCCTACTCCGAGAAATGATTGGATGATGGCGAGGACAAGGGCAAATACTGCCGCAGCCCAGAAACCATTGGTACTAAATCCATCGATGAGACTATCGACGACGAGTACCATGAGGACATTTATGACGAGCGAGATAAGTCCGAGCGTAAGCCAGTTCAGTGGCGCTGTGATCAACTTCAGAAGAAGTCAGAGAGTTGCATTGACGATACCGAGGACAACTGCTACGACGAGTGCCATGACAAATCCATTAACTTCCACACCAGGAACCAGGTACGCGGCAGCGAGGACTGCAAGAGCAGAGAGGAGAAGTGAGATAAGGAATTTCATAGAAAAGGAGTTAAGAATAGGAAAGAATATTATATACCTTGATTCCCTTTTTCAAGAAAAATCCTTGCATTGAATTTTTTCCTGGTACAATCGCTCTCTATGCACGATAATTCGCAGAAACAAGAGTATCTCGAAACAAAAAACATCATCGAAAAGAGCACTTTGGTTGATCGCAAAAATAAAGAAGCAACACCAGAAAATTATATCGTCGCTACCCATGGCCCCTCCCTTGTCAAAGCTCTCCGCGAGAATCCACTACTCCTGGATCTCATCGGTATCTATCGCGTAAACTGTTCTCATTTGGGCAAGGAATCAGATCTTGAGGTATTGGCGGAATACCTAAGGACGCTTCATCCCTTTGTACCAATCCTGATAGATCTCCAAGGACCGAAACCCCGTATACATGAGATGAGCGAAGAGATACAGGACAAGATGATCATGCGTATTTGAGATACATTTGAAGTCACGTATGCTCCAGGAAATTCGACGGAGAGATTTTGCACGTATGGACATTTAAAAGTCTGTTTTCCAGAAATCGTCGCCGTGATGGAAATCGGCGATGAATGCGTCTTCGATGACGGGAAAATGACGGCTATCGTACGCGGTAAGTCGACTGGAAGAGCAAGTCTCGAATGCACTCAAATCCCCGCTGGTCTCGAGAAATACATCCTCAAAGGACGGAAGTGAATCTGCGTCCGCAATAAACCACTCTGAGTCCCCTGTATCACCTACCATGACCGGAAAAGTATCGAATTCGCACGGGATATTCTCGGATTCGAATATGCCGACAATATCATGGCATCCTACTTCGCACTTCCTCGTGATATCGATGAATTTGTGAATATCATGCGGGATGAGTTTCACTACCAGGGAGCTCTTGGAGGGAAATTTGAAACACCTCATGCAGTCTACCATGCTGCTGAAATCTTACGAAAAAAAGAGCTCCAGCTCGCGATGCTCGGACGAGGGGATCTCAGTGTCGAGATGGATCAGAGAGCCGTCGCAAATATGCATGCAATACAATCGCACTTCTTTGCTATTTGCCAGCAATACGCAGTCGAATCGATCTGCGCGACAGGATATCTCGAGAGCATGATGACGAGTGAAGGAAGAGTCCAGCCAAGCGAGATACAGGATATGCAGATATCGATGACGACAGGAGCTAATCATCTGATGCTCTCCGGAGAATCCTGCTATGGCCCACAAGCAAAAAACTGCATCGAGACAGAATCCAAATACCAGAGAGAAACTTACGAGAAACTGCAAAAAGGTGAGATATCTTACTCCCCACTCCCCTCCCAATCACTTAGAGAGCTCTTATATATAGACTAAAAACCCGCTAATAAATTGCTTTTGGGGCATTTTTTTATATGATGCACGCAATTTTTCGTACTTATATATACCCTATGTCTCTCTTCTCTCGCCTCTTTGGTGACCCTACAATCCCTATCCTCCACGGATACCAGAAGGATCTCCTGAAAATAAAAAAAATCGAGGAAGAATACCGAAAAACGATTGATACTCTTGAAGCCGTAAAAGCAAAAACCGAAGAATTCCGGAAACGTTTCGAGCCCATTCGTATGAGCTTTATCACAGAAGAAGACCGCATCAGTCATGATACGACGCTCGGCATCATAGACAAAAATAATGCCCATGAGAAAAATAAGAAAGACTACATCGAGTCGCGCGAAGCGATGGTCCAATCACTCAAGTTCGAAGCCCTTGCCCTGCACCGAAGAGCGAGCGAGCTCATCTATGGTCAAGAATTCACCCTTCCCGATGGATCCAAAAAAGTCTGGAATATGATACCCTTCGATGTCCAGCTCGTTGGTGCTCTCACGCTCAATGGAGGTAATATCCCAGAAATGCGTACTGGTGAAGGTAAAACTCTCGTTGCGACACTTGCAGCATACGTGAATGCTCTCTCTGGTCATCCTGTGCATATCGTGACAGTAAATGAATACCTGTCTCGTCGTGATGCCGGTGAAATGGGCATCATCTACGGGGCACTCGGTCTTACCACCGGTGTCGTCCTGAATAGCCAATCACGCGATCAGAAAAGGAAAAATTATAGCTCAGATATCGTCTATGTGACCAATACGGAACTCGGATTTGATTATCTACGAGACAATATGGCTCTCTCGATCGCTGATCAGGTCATGTCCCGTCGTGCCTTTGCGATCGTCGATGAAGTGGATTCCATCCTCATCGATGAAGCTCGTACACCACTCATAATCTCTGCTCCAGACAACGAGCCAACGTCGAAATACCTCAAGTTCGCACAGATGGCAGGCAAACTCTCTCACCCTGAGCACTACACGATCGATGAAAAGACCAAAACCGTTGCTCTGACGGAAGAAGGTATCGAACAGATAGAAAAAGCACTTTGAGTAGACAATATCTTTGTTTCTGATCACTACAATGATCTCCACCATATAGAAAACGCTCTCCGGGCGAAGGCATGCTACATCGGCGATATCGACTACCTCGTCCGTGGAAATGAAATCATGATCATCGATGAGCACACAGGACGTGTCATGGAGTGACGACGCTTTAGTCATGGTCTCCATCAAGCCCTGGAAGCAAAAGAAAAAGTGACGATCCAACGAGAGAGTAAAACACTCGCGAATATCACCTACCAGAACTTTTTCCGCCTCTACGAGAAGCTCTCTGGTATGACCGGTACAGCAAAAACAGAAGAAGAAGAATTCCAGAAAATCTATGGTCTTGATGTCGTGCAGATACCCACCAATAAACCCCTCATTCGTCATGATAGAGCTGATCTCCTCTTCAAAAATGAACAAGGGAAATTCTCTTTTATTGTGAAGACGATCGAAAAAATCCACACCACAGGTCAACCGATACTCGTCGGAACCGTCTCAGTGGCAAAATCTGAGCTCCTCTCCGATATGCTCACAAAAAAAGGCATCAAGCATGAAGTCTTAAATGCCAAACAAGATGCCCGAGAAGCCGAAATCATCGCAAAAGCAGGGCAGAAAAATGCGATCACGATAGCCACAAATATGGCTGGTCGAGGAACAGATATCAAGCTCGGCGAGGGTGTCGTCGAGCTCGGAGGTCTGGCTATTCTCGGTACAGAAAAACACGAAACACGGCGCATCGATAACCAGCTCCGTGGTCGCTCGGGTCGTCAGGGTGATCCAGGTATGAGCCAATTTCTCGTCTCTCCAAGTGATGATATCATGCGGATATTCGGGGGTGATAAACTCTTCTCGATGTTCAATTCTCCATTTTTCGCAAGCTTGCCAGAAGACGAACCCCTGATCCAGAGCAAGACCCTGACAAAGAGGATCACCGCTATCCAGAAACAGGTAGAGTGACGCCATTTTGATATGCGAAAACACGTCCTCGAATACGATGATGTCATGAATCAGCACCGTCTCATCATCTACGGTCGCAGACAAAAAATGCTCGAGGATTTCGCAAAAACAGATGACACGTGATCCGATATCGATCTCTTTGTGGAGAAAATATTTGCTGATGAAGCAGAGAGGATCATCCTACGGCATCAAAATGAAGAAGGGAAAATAGATACCGAGAAATTGAGTACGAGTATATCCGATATTCTCGGAAAAACTCTCTCACTCTCTGGGATTGATTTTGATGAGGTAAAAAAGGAAATCTCTCTCCTCTGGACTGGGAAACTCAAGGAAATCCAGTGACTCTTCATCGACAGGAATTTTGACCAATTCCAGCGAGAAGTCTATCTCGCAGCCATCGATCAACTCTGGATGGAACATATCGAAAAAATGGCTAATCTCCGCGAAGATGTCGCGTTTGAGGGATATAATCAGAAACAGCCGCTTCTCGTCTACCAGGAACGTGCATATGAGTTTTTCATGCAGATGATGGATGAGATCAATTACCGTGTCGTACGAGGATTACTCTCCGCAAACGCAAAAACCCAGGTACAACAAATAGAGATAAATCTTGATGATTTGAACCAGATAGGTGCTGTATCAAATACACCTGATGCTCACCCTCTTCTCCGACAGAAACAATCATGAAATACCGACGAATCATGAATAAAGGTGATCCGGGTAAAATAAATAATTAATAAGTCAATAGCCTTCCCTCTCCTCTCCCCCTCTATAGAGTTGGTAAAAAGGATGGAGATATGCTATGCTAGAGGTATGGAAATGAATCAAAATAGCGTAGCTCACGAGGATGGACTTCTCGTCATCACTTGTGTTGGGACACTCGATGAGAAGAGCTCTCCGGCAATATTTGGGAATATACTCAAGTATGCGAAAGAGGCACCTCAAGTAGCGGTATTTGACCTCTCACGTGTTGAGGGCATCAAAACTGCATTTATTACTGGAATTCTTGAGATAACAAAATATCTGCAAAAAAATGGCTGAACTACTCTCGTTATTCCAGGGAAGATGGCTGATATACTCGATATTACCGGTATCAAAGCAGCGACACACTCCGTGAACTCTCTTGATGAAGCAAAATCCTACACAAAAGAACACTTTCCTCAGGTGATCGATTTTATCAGGGAACAGGAACAAAAGGAGAAAATAGCACATGCAAACCAAGGACAAACTGTTGATGCAAAAACATGGAAATTTTTCACTGACACTGAAAAGAAGGAAATAAGTATCGAAAATATCCTCAAATATGCTCTCCTATCGCGAGCATCAGACGTTCATATTTCAGCAGGGAAACCAATCGCATTCCGTATCGAATGAGTACTCATCAAAATGGATCATGAGCCTGCCCTCACACGGGAACATATGGATCAGATCAAATGAAAGATTCTCGCCAAACATCCGGATATAATGGAAAAATTGGAGAAATCCCATGACGTCGATTTCTGATATATCACGGAGGCTGACAAGATATCTTTTCGTGTAAATGGTGCATGGACACTGGAAAATCTCGGCTTTACTTTCCGTCGCATCGAACAAATAGCAAAAACTATTGAGGAACTCGAACTGCCACAAGCGATAGATCGCTTTCTCACGGCAAAACAAGGCCTCATACTCGTGACAGGACCAACAGGTTCCGGTAAATCCACAACGCTCGTAGCCATGCTCGAGGAAATAAATCGAACACGTGGTGAAAATATTATCACCATCGAAGATCCCATAGAGTTTCTCTTTGTCGATAAGAAATCCATATTCTCTCAGCGAGAAGTAGGGCGCGACACGAGCTCATTTGTGACAGCCATCCGTGCAGCTATGCGAGAAGATCCAGATGTCGTCATGGTGGGAGAAATGCGTGATACTGATACGGTCGAGGCAGCACTCAACCTGGCAGAAACAGGGCATCTCGTTTTCTCTACTCTGCATACATCAGGGAGTGTCCAGACTATCAGTCGTATCGTTCAGTTTTTCAGCCCTGATGAACAGAGACAAATATTTACTCGACTCGCTGATTCACTCCTCGGAGTTCTCTCACAGAGACTTGTCCCACGTCGGGATGGCAGCAATAAACGTATAGCTCTCTATGAGCTCATGATCGTGAATAGTGGTATCAAAAACCTCATACGTTCTGGCGATCTGGCTCAGGTCAACAATGCTATTCAAATGGGACGATCAGAAGGTATGATACCGATGTATGTCTATGCGCAAGAACTCGAACAAAAAGGTATCATACATCGAGATGATTATGCTGGATTCTTTACTAATCAGGACATATAATCTTATGCGTTATTTTCTCAGTAACATACATCGTTTTTTTCCCCACCTTATTTTCTGCGCTCTGATACTCATGAATCACGCAGGCTGGGCAGATGGTGTTACGGGAATAGGCACTGACAGCAACACACAGGACCTTTATGAAAATTCTATTTTTCAGCCAGGAGATGGAGATTTCGTAGAGGTTATCCAGAATATTGCACTAGATATAATCTATGCTGCACGACTCATCCTCAACGGTATTGCACTCCTCGCCATGCTCTATGTAGGGTATCTCTGGGTGAGTAGCATGGGTAGTGAAGAAAAACAAACCGAAGGAAAATACAGGATTCTCCTCATTGTCGTAGGACTTTTCGTCATCAACATTGCAGAACTGATATACACAATCATCACAGGGAGCAGCTATCTGGACGATGATTTTGGGCGGAAAGTATCCTCTATATCAGACAGGGATCCTGGGGGTGATTTCAATGAATCAGAACTCAATACCTGTAATTATTTCTTCTGTCCACAAAATTTCTGGTGAAATGGAAGCGTCATAGCTATCATGAAATTTTTTGAAATCATCATGATCGCAACAGCCGTAGTGATGTTCACATGGGGCGGATTTACTATGCTCTTTCGAGGAAATGATGAAGCAACAGCAAAAACCGCAAAAATGCGTCTCGTCTATGGAACTATCGCTCTCGTCATCATAGGTTTTATCGAGGCACTCTACCGTGCTATATTTTTCGGCGGAACACTCAATGTCTCTGGAATTACAGAAATATTGGTGACTGTTGCCAACTTTTTCCTCTTCATAGCCGGACCAGTTGCCATCGTCTATATCATCATCGGATCATACTTTTTCATCACTTCAGCAGGCAAC
The DNA here is from genome assembly GCA_964632405.1 of uncultured Candidatus Peribacteria bacterium. Classification (GTDB taxonomy): domain Bacteria; phylum Patescibacteriota; class Gracilibacteria; order BD1-5; family JAGOOR01; genus JAGOOR01. The sequence continues at coordinate 8,559 of CAZWBM010000004.1, forward strand.
GAAGAGCGAGCTGACAGAGGCAAGAGGATACTGCTCTATACATTTTTTGCCACCATACTCGTCATACTCGCTTATACTGTCCTTGTGGAACTCGTAGGACTTAATCTCTTTTAAATATATGAAAAAAATCTACCTCTCTCTCCTCATATTTTTCATGATCATACCATGTGCCTTCTCAGAAGGATGACAGGATGATCTGGATCCAAATCTCTTGGGCGAAAATCTCACGATCACGACTTATACGAGCGAACCATGCTGAGTAGCCGGAGAAGATGGTGGGTATACTGAAATTTTTGGAAATTCGAGTCAGACAGAGCGTTACAAATGTACCATATCAGCGTCCACAGGATTTATAGATTTCATATCAAGCATCTATAAATATATATTTTTCATTTCTCTCGTATTGGGCGTACTCCTCATGGTAATACTAGGTATCGGCATGTCCCTCTCTGGGGTTGCCTCAGAAGAGATGAAAAATATGGCAAAAAACAAGATCATGGACATCTTCATAGGACTTCTCGCACTCGCAATGGTTCCCTGGATTCTGAAAACTATTGCTCCTTTCTTTTTTACGTAGCTCTTATTCGGTGAAATCGAGCACTACTTCATAGTGTTCCGATGAGGCAACGTGCCCCTCGTGGAGTCAGCCAATACAGGTAAGAAACTGATCATCTTCGGTTTCGATGAGTTTTTCTCCGAAACGGTTCTGCACGAGATGCTCCGATCCAGACCGTACTCGGCAGGCACACGTCGTACAAGCCCCGGCACGACAGGCAAAAGGAGAATCTATACCGTGTTTTTCACATTGCTCAGTAATTGATGCCTTCGAATCACCAGTAAAAGTATGCCAATTACCTCCTGGATCTCTGAGCTTGATCGTAATCATAATGGCTTGTATCATACAAATTTCTTGCATTTCGCAAGATTTTTGTATTATGTCGCCGTTGGGAGTTCTGACCTATCAGAACGCTCGCACCAATATTTCTTTATTTTTCTATTTATGCCAAGAGGCAAAAAATACAACGCGGCAGCAAAATTCATCGAAGCCGGCAAAACATACACTGTTGAGGAGGCAGTTGCTCTCCTCGAAAAGACAAATTTTGTGAAGTTTGATCCAACGGTAGAGATCCATTTCCGTCTCGGGATAGACCCGACAAAAGCAGATCAGATGATCCGCATGGGTATGACGCTCCCCCACGGAACCGGTAAGGCAATCAAGGTTGCCGCATTTACTGATGCAGGAGATGAAAAATCACTCATAACCGGTGGTGCCCTCCTCGCTGGTGGTGATGATCTCGTTACTGGTATTGAAAACGGCTCTATTTCTCTCAATTTCGATATTGCTATAGCAACACCGGTTATGATGAGAAAAATGGGTAAAATCGCAAAAGTGCTCGGTCCAAAAGGCCTCATGCCAAATCCAAAATCCGGAACAGTGGGAGAAGATCTTTCTGCGATCCTCAAAGAGCTCAAGGGTGGTAAATTTGAAGTGAAAAATGACAAACAAGGCGATATCCATGGAGTCTTCGGAAAGCTTTCATTTGGCTCAAAAAAGCTCACAGAAAACCTCGAAAACTTTATCCAACATATGAAAGAGGCTCGACCAACAGGTCTCAAATCAACAGTGACTTTTATCGAGGCTATCTACGTCTGCACTGCCATGTGACCATCCATTTCAGTGAAGGTCTAGTCTCAGAAGACACAAAGATTCAAACTAAGCTCTCTTTGAGAGCTTTTTTTGAAACAAGAACAGAAGAGCGGCAATGAGGAAAGCTATGAGTACGAGATGAGCTGGCCCAGTCTGTGGAAGTTTATCAATCGGAACTGGCTCTACAAAAGCGTTCTCAGTCTCAAAAGAATCATTTGTGACAGGAGCAGATGATGTTACTCCAGGATCAGTATTCGCAAGAGGAGGTAATTCACCATTGAAGACGATTTTCAGAGGAACACGGTTCTCAGGAGGCAATTCAGCACCATCAAAAGCAACAATTTTTTTGAGCGTGAGCTCGTATGGAACAGAGAGCTCCATCTTCTTCTCCAGTGTGACCAAGAGAATTCTCAAATCTTCAGAAGAAGATTTTATCTCTTTCACAGGAACTATTTTTTTCGTCTTTGTATTTTTGACGGTGATCTGGGCTTTTTTCGGATCAACAGGTCGAGAGAAAGAAAGCTCGATAGTCGTATCATTTGTAGTGACAGGGTCTCCACGAAGATTCATCTGAGGGGGGGCGCTATATGTCTTTGCATGAAGCGGAATAGTTTTACCTATATCTTTCCCTTCGGCATTATATCCATGGACTATGATCGTATACTGGGTCGCTGGGGTCAATTTTGAAACTTCACCCATTGCTTGATTAATGAAATCAGTATCCAGAAGTGGATTGGGTGCTAACGGATCAAGCAGATCAGTCTCATCATAAAAGATCTTGTATTTTGTTGCTTCAGGAATAGGTGTCCAGGAAAGTGCAAGGGAAGTATCGGTAATTTTCTTTGCTTGGAGCAAAGTCACTGAAGAATCAACCGCAAAAGCGAAGAGTCCTATTGTCAGAAGAACGAGAATGTATACTCTATGCATAAGTATTTATATATGTGTCCTAACAATACGCCAAAACCATATTTTGGGCAAGAGAAAAAATCAAGAAAAGCAGGATTCACTCTTGTCGAAATTATGATAGTCATTGTAATCATACTCCTCCTGACGCAATTGGGGAACATACAGTGACTCTTCCAGAATAAAGAAAGAAATAGAGTCGAAGAAATAGCAGTAAAAATAGTGGCAGCGATTGATACAGAAAAAGTAAGTGCACTCCTCTGAAAAACCGAAGCAGGAAAAATCGTCAGGAAACGACTCGTGAATATAACACTCAAGAATACAGAAGACGCCATAGAGATGGTGTCAAAAGTAAATCTGGCTGAATCAGACGAAGCTATCTATGATCCCGATTCAGAAAAAACTTCCTCATGGTCTCTCCTTGATTTAGAAACCTTCGTATACGAATGTCCTGAGGTGGCCCTTCCTGACATCTCGGACCTATGAATCGAATTCAGAGATGATACCATCTCTTTCACGAGTACATCCGCTACACCTCTACCAAATCACATCGTCCTCCTTATGACCCATGCGAATACAGCCCATGAAATCCATATAGATCGTCGGACTGGGCTCACCTATGAAATCAAATGAAAACCAAAAGATGCTAGTGGTTGGCACGTCACCTGTAACTAATTTATCTCTATGAAGCTTATTATTTTCTCCGTCGGTCTTATCTTCTCAATATGGGTCAGTGTTCTCGTCTATAATTCAGTTCAACCTTTTGTGACTGATATACAAAAAGTCTATCTTCAGAGTAAAGCCGTTCAGAGAACTATTGTTCAAAAGTCTGGAACGACCGTCAACGCCATCACCGATGCATACAAGGAAATTTCCCGAGTATTCGGAGTAAAGGTAGCAGAAGAGAATGCAAAAGAAGAAGTCACAACACCGACACCTGCCTGAACAAAAGATTCTGTTGAGCAACTTTTCGAACACAATATCGCTCTCTGGATTTCAGCCGCAGCAGGACTTATGACACTCAGTATATATATGAATATCATAGGATTTATAGCATTTTTCATGAAACCGCTCACATTTTTTATGAAATAAAAAATCCCTTCTTTCGAAGGGATTTTTTTCTTGCAGAAATTATGCTCTCCCGAGATATTCATACGTACGACTATCAACACGGACTTTTTCACCCTGGCTGATAAAAAGAGGTACTTTGATCTCGAGGCCGGTATTGAGCTTAGCAGGTTTGAGATTATTGGAGGCACTATTCCCCTTCTCACCTGGAGGCGTATCCACAACTTCGAGTGTCACAGAAGGTTCAATCTGGACATTGATAGGATTACCATCCCAAAACATCACTGTTGTCTTGTCGCCTTCCACGAGAAAATATTTTTTATCACCGATAACATTTGCATTGATGAAATAGCTATCAAAACTTGTCGTATCCATAAAGTGATATGCAGAACCATCTGAATACTGGTAGTCAGCATCTCGGAGCTGGATATCCGCTTGTTCTACCTTGTCCACAGCATGAAATGTCGTAGACATAGATTTACCATTGAGGAGATTTACGATGGTGCATTTCTCCATCCCCTTCCCCATAGCTACTTTCAGATGTTCGGATTTCGTGACCTCGTATGGTTGCCCATCGACGATAATTTTCTTGCCTACTTTGAGTTCTTCCATGCTTGCCATAAATAACGTTTAAGGAGTTAAAACGCCGAGATAATACATGAAAATATTAAAAGGCAAGAAAAAAAATGAGAAAACAAAATATCTTTTGAAAAAGATAAAAAAGTAATTGATCGCTTTTTCTACTTTTTTTTAGATAACTTTTTTGGGAGTAATCCTTCTACTTTTGCTTTTACCCTGGGCTGAACAACTTTAGTACCAGAAGAGGGTTTTTTCTTCTCATTTTTCACTCCTCTTCATGCCTCAATTTGAGCTTTTACGCCAGCTTCCCAGTCCTCTCTATCGGTAGTTTCTCGACCCTGTTCGAGGAACCATGCAGCATGATCAACAAATGGCATATTTTAAATAGGTTATTGATAAGTGTAAATTATTATAATTCTAATACGAATTCTGTCAATTTTATTTTCCAGTACACGGAAGAGCAATCTAAGAAAAAAGGAACAAGAATTACAGAGGTACTTTTTCTGGGGTCTCAAGACCTGCAAAGAAAGCATCGAATTCTTCCTGCAGCATTTCTTGTTTTTTCATAAGTATCTGAGAGATTTTTTCATGCAGATCTTTGTGAGCCAAAACAATCTTTTTCGCTCTCTCATAGGCATCGATGAGAAGTCCACGAACCTTGGTATCGACGAGGTGCTTGGTTTCATCAGAAACGATATTCCCCTCTTCGACAGCACCGAGATGGTTTCCATCGACGAAACGACCAGCGATATTTTCCATACCGATATCATTATCGAACCCGTATCGCGTCACCATGTCACGAGCCATGTCCGTCGCACGTTCTATGTCAGAGGAAGCCCCAGTCGTGATATATTCTGGACCAAAGAAGACTTCCTCAGCAGCACGTCCACCAAAATAAACAGCGAGCTCATCGAGCATTTTTGCCTTAGTCACATACGTACGATCCTTTTCTGGGAGGAACCAAGTGACACCACCGGCAGAACCACGGGAAATAACGGAGATTTTGTGCACAGGGTCAGAATGTTTGGTCATCTTGCCGACGAGTGCATGTCCGACTTCATGATAGGCAGTCAGTTTTTGCTCAAATTCAGTCATGACGTGAGACTTCTTGGTATTCCCCATGACGATCTTCTCAATGCTCACCTGCAGCATATGTTGCGTAATTTCATGAGCGTTATCACGACCAGCTAGGATAGCTGCTTCATTGAGGAGATTCTCGAGATCAGCACCAGAAAATCCGATAGTCGCACTCGCGATCTTGCGGAAATTCACATCTTTTGCCATCGGTTTATTGCGAGCATGAACCTCGAGTATTGCTATACGATCCTCTAGATTTGGAAGATGAATAGTTACTTTTCGATCAAATCGACCCGGTCGGAGGAGTGCACGATCGAGGACATCTGCACGATTGGTCGCACCCATCACGATGATATTTGTATCATTATCGAAACCATCCATTTCAGTGAGTATTTGGTTGAGTGTCTGTTCACGCTCATCATGACCACCACCAAATCCGGTTGATCGTTTCTTACCGATAGCATCGATTTCGTCTATGAAGATAATAGATGGTGCGTGAGATTTCGCTTCCGCAAAGAGATCACGGACACGAGCAGCACCCACACCCACGAACATCTCAACAAATTCTGAACCAGAGATAGAGAAAAATGGTACATTGCTCTCTCCTGCGACAGCCCGAGCGAGGAGTGTCTTACCAGTTCCTGGAGGACCAACCATGAGGACGCCTCGAGGGATCTTTGCACCAAGTTTCTTGTATTTATTTGGATTTTTGAGGAAGTCGACGAATTCCTGCAGATCCTGTTTTTCCTCAGCCGAACCAGCCACATCTGTGAAGAGGATTTTACCCTTCGCTGGTTCGTAACGCTTCGCCTTATTCTTCACAAATCCCATAGGACCTCCTCCCGATCCAGCCATCATACGAGTCATAAGGAGGATAAATAATCCCAGGAACAAGAGGGTCCCTATAAGAGTAGGAGCGAGATCGGCCCAAAAATGCATCGATGTCGTATCAATGACCTTAACGGTATTGAGAGGAGCATTGATATCGATACCGATATCCTTGAGTGAGTCTTGGGCAGGAAGTGTTGCCGTCTCTTTGGGGAGATTATCTGGGTTCACAGAGAAATCAAATTGTGGCTGCGTCTCCTCGGGTGCCCCAGAGAGAGTACCTATAACGGTCAAATCACGTATTTCCACACTACTATATCTACCGGACTTGTATGATTGGACAAATTCTGAGATAGGAACATCCTTGGTTTGATCAAGACCCTGAAAGAGATAAAAAATACTTCCTCAGAAAATGAGAGAAATAACCAGAAGTGTCAGGAGTGCTGAATACTTTTTTTTCTCAGGTTTTTTCTTATGAGACTGTCCTGGAGTTCCAGCAGCAGAAGTCTCAGCATATTTCTTTTTTTGTGATTGTGTCAGTTCAGAGTTTTTTTGTGCCATATGAGCTAAAAAAGTGTAAATTAATAACGCCGTTAGTATATGAAAAACTTTTAATTTGCAAAAATAGAAGAGTCGCTAGAATGCCTAGAATTTCCGATACAATATTGACTATGCAAGCTATTATTCTCGCAGGTGGTTACGGAACTCGGCTCTATCCTCTGACGATCAATGCGCCAAAACCGATGATCGAAGTAGGAGGTCGTCCGATGATAGAGTATCTCATCGAAAAACTGAGAAATATACCAGAAATGAGTGACATCTTTGTTGTTTCGAATAACAAATTTGCCCATGTTTTTGATGAGTGGCTGAAAAAAAGTCGGTACAAAAATATCCACATTATCAATGATGGCACAAATTCAAATGAAGATAGACTCGGCTCTGTCGGGGATATGCAATATGTCTTGGATCATGCCGATATCCATGAGGACCTGATGATTATTGGTGGAGATAATTTTGTTGAAGATGATTTTTCTGAGCTGGTAGCAAACTTTCACAAAAAGTGAACCATAGTAGGGCTGTATGATGTTGGGGATAAAGAGTATGTAAAACAACTCGGACATCCTGTCCTCGATGAATCTATGCGAATCATATCGCTCATAGAAAAGCCTTCTGAACCAACATCATCACTCGCTTCGACGCTCGTGTATATCCTCAAAAAGAGCGACCTTCACTACATAAAAACTGTTATTGAAAGTGGAAGAGCTGACAGAGCTGGCGACCTCATCGCCTATTTGTGCCAAAAAGAACCGGTCTATGGTTCAGTATTACGATGAAAATGGTTCGACATAGGAACTCTCGAGCAGCTACAAAAAGCAGAAGAGTGGATAGAGTTGAAAAAGGCGTAAATATAGGGTAGAATGTATCTATGAACACTTCAATCATAGACGCCGTTGATGCTTTTGCCCTTTTCGTAGGTCTCGTAGGGGTACTGGTCATACTCTCAGGTGTTTTCCATGGATTACTGAGCTTTATCTCTCTTGAGCTCGGTACGAAAAGCAAATACACTTCCCATGACGCTATACGATATCAATTAGGTATGTATCTCCTCCTGGGATTAGAATTCATGGTAGCAGCAGATATCATAGAGACAGTTTTCAGACCTAGTCTGGAGCAACTCGCTATATTAGGTGGTATCGTATTTATACGTACTATTCTGAACTATTTCCTCAATAAAGAACTGGAACATATCAAAAAGGACGTAAAATAGGTTTACCATGACACATACAAAGAAACTCTGTAACGAAGATATCCAGAACAAAAAAAATCTCCTAGAAATCGTCCATGATGGTCGTTTTCGTGTTGCGCTCTTCTGATCTCTCCATCTGCAAAAAGGTGATAAACTCTACGAAGATGTCGCAGACCTCGCTACAGCACTCGCAAAAAGCAACTACGATATCGTCACTGGTGGTGGTCCTGGCGCCATGGAAGCTGCTTCCTATGGACACCAAAGAGCAACTCTTGGCATCGAGAGTTCAAAAGCTATCGGCATCAATATAGAGCTTCCCTTTGAACAAATACCCAATAAATACCTGGATTTTACCCAAACGACAAGCACTTTCTCTGGTCGTCTCGATACTTTTGTTCTTCTCTCGCACGTTTTCATTGTGACGCCTGGAGGCATAGGAACTCTCCTCGAGCTTTTCTATACGTGGCAACTCATGCAAGTCGGACATATCTGCAAAACTCCTATCATTCTCTGGGGAGAAGGATTTAAGCATCTAAAGAAATACCTACGGGATGAAGTCGTCACACGAGGATTCATGACAAAAGAAGATTATGAACTCGGTATACAAGTAGAGTCGCTCGAGAGCGTTTTGCAGCTCGTGAATATGGCTCACCTCCATCATGAAAAAGACGGAAAAAAAGCCTGTGTGAATATCAATCAGTATATCGCTGGTGCTAAAAATCTCGGACTCATCTAGAAACCAACTCTCGTGGTATCGATTTCCCGGAACTTCATAAACTTTGCATCAAAGATAAAGTCCGCATTTCCAACAGGCCCATTACGGTTCTTGCGGATAAAGATAGTTGTCTTGCCTTTATTCATATCATTTTCCTGCATTTCGAGATTATTGTAGTACTCTTCACGGTAGATCATCAGGACGATATCGGCATCTTGCTCGATCGATCCAGATTCTCGCAGATCAGAGAGTATCGGTTCCTTGCTTGCACGGCTCTCGACAGCGCGAGAGAGTTGCGAGAGAGCTATAATCGGGATATTGAGTTCTCGGGCCAGTGACTTGAGTCAGCGTGATATATCGGAGATTTCCTGCACACGATTCATAGGATTATTTCCCTGGATGAGCTGGAGATAATCGATCATGACCATATCGAGACCAGACTCCATTTTGAGACGTCGACACTTGGATTTGATCTCGAGAAGTGTCATACTCGCTGAGTCATCGATATAGATATGCGATACAGAGAGCTCAGAGAGAGCATCACCGATACGTGCAAATTCATCATCCGTGAGTTCTCCTTTTTGGAGCTTCCAAGAATCGATTCCCATAGCCGCACAAACCATACGATCCGTCAGTTGTTCTTTGCTCATCTCGAGAGAAAAAACAGCGACATTTTTCTTTTTCGACACCTGCTGGGCGATATTGAGTGCCATCGACGTCTTTCCCATGGATGGACGCGCTGCGAGAATAAGGAGGTCTCCTCATCGGAGTCATTGAAGTTTGTTATCGAGATTACGGAATCCTGTCATGATGCGTGAGCGCTCTATCTGTTTCGGATCTTCATGGATACCAGCATATTCCTCATAACGCATATCGAGGATATCTCGGATATGGGTGAGCTTATTTTTGATAAAAGTCTGCGTGATCTGAAAGAGGGATTGTTCTGATTTCTCGAGGAGCGTATTGATCTCTGTGGCTTCATCGAAACCATAGGAAGTGATGATATTTCCTGTATTGATGAGTCGACGGAGGACAGATTTTGCTTTGACTATCTGCGCATATTCGAATACATGGGCACTCGTGGGAACAGCGATCGTGAGATCAGCGAGATAGGCATTTCAGCCGATGAGATCGAGCTGACCAAGAGCCGTGAGAGCCTCTGAAACTGTGACAATATCAATAGGTCTATTTTTCCGATAGAGCTCGAGAATAGTAGCGTAGATGATACCATGGTTATCATCATAAAAGTCACCCGGGGCAATTAGGTCCGCTACTTTTATCACTCCTTCTTTGTCTATCAAAAGTGAGCCCAGGAGGCTACGCTCTGAGTCGAGAGAAGAAGGAGGAACTTTTGCAGACATAGAAAATAATTATCGATCCGAGAGACGCTTCGTATCAGGGTGAACTCCGAGCTTGCCTTCGATTTTTGGGAGCCATACATGGACGACCTCATTGTAGGGATCGATTTTCCGAAGCGTAAGAAATATATCATAGGCTTTCTGATCTGAACCTACCTGTAGATGCGAGAGGCCGAGAAGCTCATAGCCTCGTGCATGTTTCGGCTGAACTTCTGTCAGACGGCGAGAATAGAGAAGAGCTTCCTCGTATTCATGGAGTTCGTATCCGAGCTCGGCAAGAGTTTCAAGGAGTTGAGGATTACGTGGTTCCTTCTCGAGTCATTTTTTAAATATATCATAGGCGAGATTTTGCTTGCCTTGATGGATGAGATTATTCCCCAGGTAAATATACGCATCTGCCTTTTTGGGATCATGGTGCAGGATGATATCACGGAAGAGAATCTCTGCTTTGTCAAAATCCTGTTCCATTTCATAGAGCTGTGCGAGGAGTATATTGAGTTCCTCATTATGACGATCGATCATAAGTCACTCGATAATCTGAGAGCGGGCCTCTTCGTATTCTCGGACGACGAGTTTCGCCTGAACAGATTTAAATATATTTTGGAGAGCGAGCTTATCTTTTGCTGAAATTTTCTTTTTTACACCATTCAGAGAGACATCGGCACGACGGGTTTGGGAATCAATCTTTTTCTGTTCCAGAGTATGCTTACGACGTATACGCATACGCTCTCGCTGACGAAACATCTTAAATTCTCGCCAATTGCCTATTCTCGACCAGAGTCCATGACCTGTATGGAAAAAGATATAGACGACTCCGAGAAATATCAGAACAAGCTCTCACCAGATAAAATTATAAAAAAGAATAAAACCCATAAAAGTTATTAAAGAGAAGATGAATTAAGTCGTTGTATACGTTCTTCGAGGGACGGATGACTCGCAAAGAGATGGAGGAATCCACTCGTTTTGCCATCGATTTTGAGTGCAGCAAGTTTTGGATCTCCAGGGATTGTGATATTTGTTTCGTGAATTTTTTGAAGTGCTTGCAGCGCATGAACCATTTTTGTTTTACCAACAAATGTAGCGCTTCCGAGATCAGCCGCGAATTCGCGACGGCGGGAATAGGCCATCACAATAATTGACCCGAGAAGCCCGAGAAGGATCTCGAGAACTATCGTCACGAGAAAATAGACAAGAGTATTGGACCCCTCCCCTTCACGACGACCGCTGAGAGAGACGATATGCGCTATAGCTCGAGAGAGAAAAATCACAAAAGCATTGATGATTCCCTGGAGGAGGGTCATGGTCACCATATCACCATTGAGGACATGACTCATTTCATGTCCGATCACTCACTCCAGTTCATCTTGTTGCATCTTCTCTACAAGCCCGGTCGAAACAGCCACGAGAGAGGAATTTTTCGTTGCCCCTGTCGCAAATGCGTTCACTTCAGGAGATTCATAGATACCAACCTCTGGCATAGTGATATTATTTCTCTGGGCGATCTGTTCTACTGTTTGATAGACGAGTTTTTCAGAGGCACTCCGTGACATGAGATTATCCAGAGTGATGAGCTCCATATGGTAAAATCTCTTTGCCATCCAACGGGACATCCAGAGAGAGAGAAATGCTCAGAAAAATCCGTAGAAAAGCGCAAAAATCGCAAGCGACATCCAGTTCGTATGAAGCGTGCCTGTTATATCGATCCCGAAAATCCTCTGGATAAGTCCGAGGATAATCGTTCCCATCACGATAATCGCGATATTGGTGAGTATGAAGAGGAAAATGCGCCGAATCATAAGTGAAATTGTCTCCAGATTATACAGAAGTTCCCAATCTCGCAAGTATTGATACTTGTATCTCTGAAATCCTGACTACAATCAACTCTATGAGTCTCTACAAGAGGACACTTTCCTACTTTCACGAGCTCTCCCAAATACCCCGCAGGTCCTACGAAGAAAAGAGAGTCAGAAAATGGCTTATCTCGTGGGCTCGTGAACATGATTGGGAGTATGAAGATGATGAAATAGGTAATCTCATGATCATCGCCAAAGGTAAAAATCCAGGCAGTTTGTGCCTTCAGAGCCATACAGATATGGTGTGCGTCGCTCAAGAGAATCATGACTGGGATGAGGAATGAGTCACCATCGTCGAGCGAGAAGGGGTGCTCTTCTGAGACAAGACAACACTCTGAGCGGATAATGGCATCGGTGTAGCAGCTATGATGGCCGTGGCAGAAATGAAGGAGAGACCAACTCTCGAGCTCCTCTTCACCATGGGAGAAGAAGTCTGACTCGTGGGTGCTCACAATCTCCAATTCCCCATCAAATCAAAGCATGGCATCAATCTCGACTGGTCCTGTAATACCAGTATCGGTATCGGTTGTGGCGGGACACTTCTCATCATCGGGCGCTATAAGCCAAAAAAAATACAGAAAAAATGAAAACTCATCAAAATCCAAGTCACCGGACTCGAGGGCGGACACTCAGGCATTGAGATACATCTCGGACGTGGTAACGCCATCATAGAGCTTGCAAAAATAATAGAAGAGCGAGCGGACGTTATCGGTATCACTGATATAAAAGCAGGTGATGCGGACAATGCTATCCCCCGAAGCGCTCGTGCCATCTGCCTCTATGATGGTGATATCGAAGAATTCCAGTCTTGGCTCGAGAAAAGAGAAAAGAAGCTCCAAAAAAAACTCCAGAATGAGGACATATGAATCACAGCAAAGATCATCGAAGACGACTATGATACGCATTATGAAAAAGGCATCATGGGCGCTCTCGCTGAAGTTGGCTCAGGTGTCCAGAAATCCCTCTCCGAAGATATACCGCTCTCCTCTTGGAATATCGGAAAACTCAGATTCAAAGAAGGCAAACTCAAGTGGTGCTATTTCCTCCGTACAAACATACCAAAATGAATAGAACCGATGAAGAAGAAAATCATGAAAAAACTGAGTACATTTCCTCAAACCAAAAATCACTCTATCACCTATGAAATGATGCATGAAACTCCTGTCTGGTATGCAGATCCACGAACCAATTTCGTACGAAGCATCGTGAAATCCATACAAGGGAGGAAAAAAGAAAAAATCCCAGCAATCACCACTCACGCAACCGTCGAGGTCTGAATCCTCGCTCAGAAGTATCCAAACACTCAATGGATCTCAGTTGGTGCTACCTGCCATAATATGCACACAACACGTGAGCATATCCACCTCGCTGATCTCGAGGAATTTTGTGAGAGGTTAGAAAGAATTATCCTGATATCTAGCGACTAACGGTATTCTTCCATCTTAGAGGTGGCATAACAGGAACCTGTTTCCTTTTACCTTCAGAACACCCCTGGTACATACCTAGGAGGCTAGCATATTCACGATTATGATGAATCATTTTTTTCCAACGATGGAGCCAGAGAGGAAATAACTTGATCCAACCAGACGGGTTATCTGGAGTCTGTAATAGGTCAGATCAAATATCTCCAACTGTTATGTTGCCTCCTTCAGGGTTCATCTGTATACCATGAATAACGATCCTCTCGACATCTAGAGCAAACTGTGGAGCACGGTCAGGACTTAAATTCAAGAGACCTCTCTCGCCACTCAAAGGAAAATTAAAATCTCCTTGCAGGTCTTGGCGCCCCAAAGAAAGATGAGTTTGTATAGAAACAGGAAAGGTATTTGCACGTACTAAATTTGAGAACCGACGACAAAGAGCAAAAACACTTGGTATAAGAGGATCTGGATGTGTGTTGGCTCATGATGAATATTGGGGATGTGCAATCATCTCGGAACCCCCGTATGGGAGCATTTCTATGCTCACAAAATTGGGCGCTTTTGGGATTTTTTTATACGCGTGGTCTCGTGTTGCATCAGCCGAATGTATATGAAAAACAGAGCCCGGAACAATAGAGCGCAATGTGGATTCAGCTCGACGAGCAACAGGAATATCCTGTTCCAATCAGTCAATTCGTATGTTACGGGCACTGTTTCTTCGAGCCAAGATGTACTGAGCAAGAGCTAATATTCCTGACCCGGCACCAATATCGAGACCTTGGAAATCAGATCCAGAAGGAGCTTCAATCGACTGTGAGATTATTGCTTTCACAATAGCCGTTGTCGAGCTCACGTCTCCCAACATGCCAAGAGCGTAACCGTGTTTATCCGCAAAATCAAAAACAGGAACTATAAAACTTGGCAGCTCTGAGAAATCAAATCGAGCACCCTGAAAACGCTTGTGAGCAAAATAGTATTCCAGAATTTGCATAAATGCAGTAATATCACCAAGCGTTGCTCCCTTTTTATTAGCATGACAATACAACCAAAAATACTTCACTACCAAACTCGCTACTTCTTCATCTCTTGCATTGTGATCAGGACGAGAAAGTCTATTTACCAATGCAGGGATAGAGATATCCTCGTATTTATCAAGATCTATAATCGTGGTAAGTTTTTCTGACATATTGAATTATATATTAATATATAATTCAATATGTCAATATTAGCTTAGGCGTATCGAAGGACTCTATTCCGTAACTCAGGAAACTCCGTATACCCCGCTTTCTTATTGAAATGACCAGCATTGGGAATAAAAGAAAGCTCAACACCCAGATTTTTCGCCAATTCACGACCATTCTCCAGGCCAACATACGGATCATCGTCGGAATGAAAAACGGTAAAATGGTGAGCATTCTTTTTGATCTTTTCCCAATCAAAATCAAAACCACTAAAACTACTGTCACGATCATAATTGAGGATTGGGCGAACGCCTATAGGTGTTCATGTAAGGAAAGCTCCCTTAATGGGGTGAGTAAGTTTCTCCAGTACTCGGAGAGTAAAAATACCACCTAAGCTGTGCCCGATAAAAATAGTATCCTCGTTGATATGCTGTTCATAACTCTTGAGAACATCGAACCACTCCGCTATCTTTGCTGGAACGACTGGCGGAGTCGGAAATTGCGGAACAAAAACTGTATGCCCTTTTAGCTCCAATTCTTTCTTGAACCAAGGAAACCAATTTTCCTCTGGATATCCTTCAGTGCCATGAATGATAAAAATATTGGTCATAGAAAAATTATATCTTATTCCACTCTCAAGAGATTAATTTTTCTTTCTTTTTTCGTGTCCATCATTTGATTTGTTTTTCTCTTTTCGAAGCTAGTAGATTATCAGGACAACTTTCACAATAGACCAATTTTATAGGCAATCGCTTCGCAGTCCAAACTGCGCCATTACCAGATTGATGATATTTAATTCTTTCTTCAACATTGGTAGTTGAGCCAATGTAGTAACTTTTATCATTACACTCAAGAATGTATACAAATGAAGACATAATTAAAATGCAGTTCGACTCTCTGCAATCGCTCACTACATTCGACTCGTAAGTTGGTTGGTCGAAGACCATGAGCGAGAACGAAGTATTGAAAGTTAGTGAAAATCTAGGTCGAGTCGAATGGTGGAGGTGATGGGAATCGAACCCATGTCTCAGCGTGTGTACCATCCCGTCTACTTTTATAGTTTGATTTGATACCAAGTGTAGGGAAAATCAAACAAAAATTACACATGGTTGATAGACGAGATACGTCGATAATTAGGCCTATCAGCCTCATATCTACGAGAGAAGAATTAGTACAACGAACAGGCCTTCTATGCACCTATTCGAGGTTGTCACGAGCAATTGCTCTGTCGCCCCGAAGGGAAGTGACGAGCTCTGGCGCGATTAAGCAGCGAGAGCGAATGAAGGAGCAAATGCGCCTTTTACAGCAGCAAGAGAACCCTTCAGACGTGAAGCAGTAAAGCTAGCACTTAAGTTGAGTCTGTTTTGGTGATAACGCCCGATACAGACATCGTGCGAAAAGCAAAGATGATTCCACAGGCGCCGATAGAAGCCGGTCACCCCCTTTACGAGAACAATTTGTTTCATGCGAGCATTCAACGCCTCTATTATACACATTTTTTCGATTTTGTGTAAAGAATGTGTGAATTTAGAGCCGAAAGGGGTTGCAGGAATACACTCATTTCAGTAATATACGAATATGGCTTGAAACATCTTTATCAGCCCAGTAAACACTGCCAATCAAACTCCTATGACACCGGCTATCGATCCTGTGATCACACACATGGGATTGAGTTATACCGAATGGGCTATTTTGATCGTCTGAGCAATAATAGGATTTTTCGTGCTTCTATGGCTCTTCCGCTTCTTATTCGAACTCCTCCTTTCTCGTCATCTCGTGTATATCCAGGTGGCCCTTCCACGATCGGATTCTAAACTCGATAAAGAGCACGAGACAAAAAAAGACTTTAAGGAAAAGGTGGGTATCATGAACCTGGTACACAATTCGTTCTGGAAGATCAGCTCGACTTCCCTGAAGTATACGATCCTCAATGCTATATTTCGCCATATAAAGATCTCCTATGAAATTATTTATAAGGATGGTCAGGTGTATTTCTATCTCGTCACCTACAAATCCCTTTTCCCGACGATCAGTCAGACTATTACCTCTATCTATCCTGATGCAGAGGTCATCGTGCGGGATAAAAAAGACTATATAGGATTCTCTGGAAGTCACTCGGTCGTTCGTACCACGAGCATCAAAAAAACAGATGATCCCTACTTCCCTATCAAGACATATAAATATTTTGAAGAAGATCCTCTTACAACGTTTACCAATGTTTTTGGCGGTCTCAAGAAAACCGATGTGGCTGTCTATCAGATAGTCGCGAAACCCCTCTCACACAGCTACAACAAAAAAGCAAAAGAAGTGGCCGGCATGTACAGTAAAGGAAAATACAAACAAGGTGGAAGCTTTCTCTTCTCTCTGACATCGCTCAGCAAACTCTTTGCACCTCTCGCATGGATCGTCACCAATTTCATCCAGAACAAGGATGATGGGAGCAATGCTCCAGGGGCATCGGGCGGTGACTCGTACAAGATATTTAACCAAGCAGAGCAAGAAGCACAAA
The DNA here is from genome assembly GCA_964632405.1 of uncultured Candidatus Peribacteria bacterium. Classification (GTDB taxonomy): domain Bacteria; phylum Patescibacteriota; class Gracilibacteria; order BD1-5; family JAGOOR01; genus JAGOOR01. Next base: position 25,446 of record CAZWBM010000004.1, read on the forward strand.
AGATGGTGGGTGAGAGTGCTGCACAGAGTGCTTTCTCTGCGACCATCATCGTCATGGTTGGAAGCGATACTGTCGAAGGAGCACAAAACGGTATCGATAGTATGCTCACCTCAACAAGCGTTTTCACGAATGAATATTGCAATGAGCTCGATAACAATCAGTTTCTTGAGTGAGCCTTTGGTTGGCTCGTGAGACCGATCCATAATCTCGCCTTCCGTTTCAAGCTGGCATGATTTTTTACAAAGGCATCATCATACAGTGTGGATGAGCTCACCACACTCTACCACTTCCCTGACGTGAATTATAACAAATCTCCTATCATCTATTGGCTCGGATACAAAAAAGTAGCACCTCCCACAAATCTCAAAGTCCCAAAAGAAAAAACCGTCATGACAGACTACGTACGTGACGGAGAATTTATCATCACCGATGATGGTACTCGTCTCAAGACCGATAAATTCGGGAACATCGCCCGTGGACCAAAAGATGGATTCCTGACGGAAAAGGATGAAGAGATACTCCTCCAAACCGAGGGGGATAACCGCGGAAAACCTCTGGACCTCGGGAAACTCCCAAAATCAGAAGAAAAAGAGCGAATGCTCGGCTGATTCCCTGTCTACAAATGAGCGGTGCTCCTGGGATGGAATGAATACCGAAACAAAAAACAACCTATCTATTTCGACAACCAAGATCGCGGTCGTCATCAGTACATCATCGGTAAATCATGAGGAGGTAAATCAGTACTCATCGGCTACCTCGCCAGGCAGGATCTCTGGAATGGTGAAGGTATCGGTGTCATCGATCCTCACGGCGATCTCATAGAAGACATCCTCTCCTTCACCCCAAAAGAACGAGCGAAAGATATGGTGATTTTTGACCCCGCAGACTATGATCGCCCGATGGGTATGAATATGCTCGAGGTTATTTCGACCGATCCTGAGCTGCGCGCACTCGAAAAAGACAGAGCCGCTCTCGATGCGACATCCATTTTCATAAAAATATTCGGCGATGAAATATTTGGTCCTCGTATCCAGCACTACTTCCGCAATGGTGCTCTGACACTCATGGATGATGAGGAAGATGGCGGTACGCTCATCGATGTTCCTCGTCTCTTCGTCGATGATGCATTTATGAAATACAAGGTCAGCAAAGTAAAAAATCCCGTCGTGCGATCATTCTGGGAACATGAATACGCTCAAACAGGTGATCGTGAGAAACAAGAGATGATCCCCTACTTCTCAGCAAAATTTGGGCCATTTATCACCAATACGACGATTCGTAATATCATCGGGCAACCGAAATCGGCATTTAATATCCGAGAGATCATGGATAACCGGCGTTGCCTCATGGTAAATCTCTCAAAGGGTAAGATAGGTGATCTCAACGCCCAGCTTCTGGGTTTGATATTCGTGTCAAAAGTAAATATGGCTGCCATGAGCCGTGCAGATCAAGCAGAAGAAGACAGAAAGGATTTCTATTTCTACGTCGACGAGTTCCAGAACTTCGCGACAGAGAGCTTTGGTGAAATACTTTCCGAAGCCCGTAAATATCGATTGACACTTATCATGGCTCACCAGTTCATCGCACAGATCAATAGCTCCGGAGAGAAGTATAAAAGCACAGGAAAACCAAGTATTAAAGACGCAGTATTCGGTAACGTGGGTACGATGATGAGCTTCAAGGTGGGAGCAGAAGATGCAGAATATCTCGAAAAAGAATACGCACCGACTCTCTCTCAACAGGATATCATCGGTGTCGCAAACTATACGACCTACTGCAAACTCAATATCGACAATGCTTCGACCAGACCCTTTGATATAAAGACTATCTGGGACAATTTCTATCGCAACGAACGTGCAGCAAAAATCATAAAAGAATATTCTCGAAAAATGTACGCACGAAAGAAACAATACGTCGATATGGAAATCGAAGCACGTCTGGGTATCAATAAAGATGACTGAGAAGAAAGTCCAAAAACAGAAACTCCTATTACTGCAACTCCACCTGACGCTTCAAAACAATAATACCTTCTCTTATGGCTCAACTCCTCCGCTATACGAAAATATTTCTTCTCTTCCTCGGTCTGGCGGGTTGTCTCTGGGTCAGTGCAGACCTCCCCGGTCTAGAAGAGATTTTTGATGGAGATAAGTATTATGATTACAGTGGAGGAGAAACAGATGGGTACGGCATACGAAATGTCCTCATTCAGATCTTCAAGGCACTGGCAATAGTGGTCTTTATCCTCGCTGTCGTGATAGCATTTATCTCCGTGATACGTCTCCTCGCATCACCAAATGGTGAAGAAGATTTCTCAACATGGATGAAAACTCTCGTGTGGAGTCTGGCAGGATTATTTCTCATATCGATTGCCTATACAGTTATCCGACAATTTGAGGATCGAGTATTTAGCACACAGAGAATCAATGCCGACACAGTGTACGATGCTGTGATCAATATTGTCTACCCTGTTCTGAATTTCCTCCGTTATATAGCAGCTCTTTGTTTCTTTTTGGCAGCTATTTATGCCTTTTACCGCATCGTGACCTCAGCCGGAGATGAAGAGTGATTTAACGATGGGAAAAAAATATTTATAGGATCGGTAATCGGATTTTTTATCATGATCATCGCAGAACCACTCGTACGAATCGCCTATGGATGAGGTGATTGTGGTGATAACAAGATATTTGGCGTCTCGACAGATTGTACGAATCGAGTTTTCGATAGTTGAAGTGTCCTGGGTATTATCGCCAAAATCATTGTATTCCTCAATGGTTTCCTCGCCCTCGTCGTTATGATCATGATCATCTATGCCGGATTCCTCGTCCTGACAGGTGCCGGAGATGAAGAGAAAAATGCTACTGCCAAGAAAACAATCACCTACGCCATCATCGGAGTCGTTATTCTGATATTCAGCTACGTGCTGTATCGATTTATGATTTTGCAATCGTAGACATACCTAGTATGATCTCTTCAAGAGAAGGTGATGTCCAGTAGTAGTACAGTTGGGTGGATAAAATGCATCTGCCTTTATACCCAGATCAAACCATCGAAGATATCATGGATTCATCTCTCGTGGTAACCAAAGCGACTGATTACCTATATCATAGTTACCAAGTATATCAAATACTCATAAGCAGGTAAGGTATTGCTGTCGAACAATTTCATCGGGTATAAGTACTTTCACTACTGGATGCTCCTTGAGTTCCAATAAAGTTTTATTTCAGCCAGGAGATGAGAGGTATTGGTCCCAAGATAATCTTCCATATACATTCCCCTCTATATCATCCAGTGCTCGTACACCACCATCTGATACATCATCATAATTAAGGCACTTATACGTATAACTACCTCCAATATCATTAAAAGAGTTTTCTGGAAGACGAAAAGCATATGTTGGAACATCTATAATATGAATACCACTTTTATGTGTATGGTAGAGGGCAGTTGCTGTTTTGAGTCGTCGTTGCCAGAGCGGTGATATATAATTCATGACATGAGTTGCTTTGCTTCTTATTTCTGCAGCAAGTGAATTCGTCCCTACCCCTGAGAGGTTTATCTGAGCTTTTTGAAGCATAGAGATACAATGATTGATACGAAGAACAACTAATTCTCTCAACGTCACTACATCATATCAATTTGGTATACCGTGGACTCATCGGGCATAATGGGAGCTCCATATGTAGTATTTCTCCATTTGGAAATCTTCATTCTCTGAACAAGGAGAAACTATTACATCTTTATTGCGAAGAATATCTAATTCTCAAACAACACAGTCTAATGTTGGTAAAACTCAACTCATACGAAGAACATTTATAGCACATATGTCAAAAATATAAAACATGGCGGGATATTTTCCTTGTATTTTCCTATAAATAAGAGTAGAATAGAGGTGTTGATTTTATCCAACACTTTATGATTTCTGAACTCCAATATCTCGGACTTTCTGAAAAAGAAGCGAAAGTCTATGAGCTGCTTTCCGGTACAGAAGCCCTCAGTGCAGCGACTATTGCGAAACGTACAGGAATAAAACGTGCCTCAGTGTATGAAGTACTTCAAGGGCTTGAAAAAAAACAGCTCGTGAGCTCATTCAAAAAGCATGGGCACATGTATTTCTATATAGATACTCCCGAAAAACTCATCCTCCAGCACGAGACAAAGGTCAAACTTGCGCAATCCATCGTCCTAGCAATCAAAGAAAAAAAGAAAACTCAGGAAGTGACTCTTGAGGTACACAAAGATAAAGCTGGATTTTCCCAACTCTACAGAGAAATCCTGCTCTCTCACGAAAAAGAATTTCTCGCATGGTCCAACTTTGAATCTTTTGACAGAATCATCGATCCAAAAGATGACATGACATGGACTGAGGAAAGAGTGAAAAATGGTACTCGACCACGTCTTATCATGGTGGATAATCCAGTTTCAGAAAAATTTCAAAGAGAAGATAGCAAATACCCTCGAGAAACTCGATTGATAAATACGCATGAAAACTTCTCCTCAACACTGGTGATTTCGGGAAATACCATCTATCTCTTCGATGATAAGCCTGATACTATTGCTATCAAATTACAGCATCCTGGTTTCTCCACGATGATGCGAGAAGTTTTCGATACATATTGGTGAAATCTGGGGAAGAAAAACTAGAAACAATATTTTTTCGGAGTGATAATAGGACAAGGTCGTTCTCGACCATCCTTGACCACTTTTTCACAGACACGAGCAGAGATCTCATCGGCACCATCTGGACGGCCCTTGATACGATACTGGAAATATTCTGTAACAGGCTCGGGATTTAGATCAGCCTTGAGTGTATAAGTATACTCGACACAATAGATTGCTTCGGTTGGTTTTTGTTCTCGTGCAAGAGTGATACTCTTTACAGTATAACCTCCACTTGTTTTACCCAGGAATTGAGAAAAGCTATAAATGTCTCTCCTCGCATTACAGAGAGTATTGGAGAGAAGAGAACAAGCAGTTTGATAATCAGCAGACTGGATAGAGGAGAAATACTTATCGAGTAATTCTTTACCGTGAAGCTGGAGGGTATCGGCTGTTCGTGGATTATAGCGTGCTGGATCAAAAGCTACTGAAGTTGTGGCGGTATTGACAGGAGCCGTAGTATTGAGAGGAGCAAGATCTCCTGTGCTTCGAACAGTATCTATGGTTCCCGTGGGTTCCGAACTCTGTATCTCGGTGCCGCCTTCAGGAGATCCAGAGACAAATTGTTTCTGACCATAAACAAAATAAATCAAAAACGCAAAAAAGAGAACAACGAATATGAGTGAAAAAAGTATCAAAATATAGCGAGCATCTGATGGGGATGGACGATGAGGAGAAGGAACCATACAAAAAAGATTATATGAGCACTAGTATATCCATGTCTCCTATTCTTCGAATTTTTTTCTCTTGCATAGAGCGATTTTTATTCTGATGCATGTATCGCGAGAGCAAACTGTTTCGCTCGATCTTCGTAGTCATGAAACATATCAAAACTCGCACACCCTGGAGACAAGAGGATGATATCACACTCTTCTGTATTGGCGGACATGAAATCGACAGCTTCTTGCATGGTAGCAACAGAGACAGCCGGAACGAAAGCCTCATGGCACGCTTGGAGAAAAATAGGTCTCGTCTCCCCAATAGCAACACACTGAGCACAATGCTCCTTGAGTTCGGAGGTGAGACCACCAAAAGGATCTCATTTATCTTTTCCTCCAGCGATGAGGTGGACTTTTTTCGGAGCAAATGATCGGAGTGCAGCATAGAGCGATTGTGCTGTCGTCGATTTACTATCATCGATCCATACCTTCCCATCTTTCATGGATATTCTCTGGAGACGATGAGGCAACGAAGGTATCAGAGGCAATGTCTCCGAAAGGATTTTCACCGGTATCGCCAATTTCAGTGCGAGAGAAGCAGCAAGGAAGATATTTGAGACATTATGATCTCCATAGAGTTGTCGTTCCGAGAGATCGATGAAGACATCCGGTTTAAGTGGCAAGAGATTATGCTCGAGAGGGATTTTCTCCGGCATAACGATAGACTCTATCGGAAAATGTGGGAGTTCAGGCAAAAGCGATACAACCGAAGATGGATAGAGAATGAGATTTTTGGTATGACCGAGGAGATTCTGTTTAGCGTTATAGTATTCCGTGATATCCTTATGCCAATCAAGGTGATCCGGATGAAGATTTGTCAGGATAGCATTATCAGCATAAAAAGTATTGAGCTGATAAGCCATGAAGCTCGAGACTTCGAGCACTATATGTCCTTCTTTTTCTCATTTTTTACGTATTTCGAGGAGGATATCGGCAAGAGCAGTACCGAAATTCCCACCCAGATAAACAGGCATATCAGGAAATCCGGCATGCAGAAAATGGAAAAGAATAGATGAAGTTGTAGACTTTCCATCTGTTCCCGTAACAGCGTGAATCTGAAATCCTTTTGGGATAAATCGCGAAAGGAAATCAAGCTCTGAAACGACTTTATCAGTCTGATATACTCGATGTGAGGAAGAAAGGCCTGGAGAAGGTACGATAGAAGTGTAGTCCTCAAAAGATTTTGGAGCATCTTTTTCATCACAAATGGTATATTCTTGATTGATACTTTCGCAAAAACGACCAAGAGCTTGGCCTACTTTTCATTTACCGTAAATTAAAATTTTTGACGACATGTGTAATTATTTAAGAGGTACAGGAAAAAAATCCACATTATAAATTTCTGGCCGTGGTATGATATCTCATTTTCTATCGATAGGTATAACTTTATCTGAATAATTATCAAATAATTCTCGAAAAAATATATTGGCACCGTGAGTGGTGAGAATAAAACGACATACTACATCAACTGGATTTCTTTTAGCAGAATCACAAGAAATAGCATCAATTAAGCATTGGGAATGAGGGGTCCCTAGAAAAAAGATAATATCAAACTTGTCCAGATGGTTACCAACTCACAGAATCACATTTTCATAGAGAATAACGCCATTTTTGGGTTTGAGTGAAATATTTCATGAATTAATTTTGCCAGATTCACGGCTATAATAAGATTTGATAGAAATAGGGGTATTTTTAAGAAGAGTTTTAAGATGATTATGGGCTCTAGGAAAGTTAAGCCATTTCAGTGTATTTATTCTATGGATATATTGAGGCACATTGCCAGAGAAAGACTTCCAAATCCATTCTTTACGACTCTTCGAATCCCGTAACAGATCCCAGTCACCGTGATAAATAATACTAGGTATGTTCTTACCCTGCAATTTTTTACAAATTTTTTTTATGAGAGTGGTTTTACCAGACCGAGGAAGACCGCTCAGGCCGACCAATATAGGACGATGAGGATTTTTTTTCTTACACTTTATTATGGAATCCAGTATTTGTTTCATAAAAGAACAAACAGATACTCAGGAATTTTATGTATTTACTATAAGAAAGCAATATTTCCACTTCTGTCAAGATTTTCAGATAAGATTGAGTGCTTTTTTACATAGATCTCGAGCTTATCGGCTGCTTCTTCAGAAGGATCGATAAGTATGGAACTTGGGAAGAGTTTTTGAAGCGGTTTTCGGATATAGGAGTAATGTGTACATCAGAGTACGATCCCTTCCGAAGGTGGAAGTTGAAGAGAACTAAAATACTTCTGAACAAGTGTATTCCACTTTAGGTCATCACATTTCCATCCATCACTCTCATAGAGAGAAGAAAGTTTCTGGAAATCTGCTTCGGTATGACAGTATCGTACAGGCAAGAGATCCTCTATGTCTCGAACTAAATCACCATGGAGAGCAATCTCATGAACAGAAGTATTTTGATCAAGAATCCTCACTCTCTCAGCATAAGTACGGGATTGTACGGTTTGTTCTGTCGCAAATACGGTCACATTTTTGAGGCCGAGTTCGACGACTTTTTCTGCTCCAGGGATAGTGACTCAGAGGATTTTTTTATCTGGGAAAATCTCTGTCTGTATTTTACGCAATGTCCACGCGGAAGCTGTATTACATGCTAGGATAACAATGGTAGCACCTGCATCGAAGAGTTTCTGAACGCCAGCAAGAGTGAAGGATTGTATTTCCTGGGGAGTTTTTTCTCAAAAAGGACAATGCTCGTAGTCAGCATAGTAGATATAGGACCATTGTGGAAATCTTCTCCGCATAGCCGCGAGAAATGTGAGACCTCCAGAACCAGAATCAAAAATACCTATCATATGATATGTTTAGAGCGAAAAATCCTCTGAAATCGGCGAAATTCAGACCAGTTGAGTATGATAAAAACAAAAGAATAAAGACCTATGACACCTAAAATACCACCCAAAAGAGCGAGCCGACCATCAAGAAAATTCTCTAAGTGAAAACCAGAAAGTGCCCATGTTAGGAGTCAAATTCAGACAACATTTTCAAAGAATACTGGCCAGCGAAAACTGGCTGCAAATTGGCGAGTCTGACGGAAGGATAATATCCATATGAATACCCATCCAATACCACTCGCAAAAGCAGAACCTACAACACCCCAGAGACGAAGGAAAATATAATTTGTGATGAGGTTGAGTCCAACTCATGCGAGGAGGATAAACATCTTTGTTCGTGGTCGGCCACTGGCAGAAAGTATCTGAAAATCTATCTGCAGCAGGAAATTAAAGAGAAGAAAAGGTGCTGAATAGAGAAGAATAGTACCGGAAGTCTCGTATCACGGTCCAAAAAGCGTCGTGGTAAGTGTTGGGCCAAAGAGGATAAAAAAACTCGTCATCATCATACCTACTATAGAGAAGAGTTCATAGCAAAAAGCATGGATAGTGATCACTTTTCTCTCTTCTCAACGCTTGAGGAGATCGGAAAAAACAGGAAAGAGAAAATATACTCCCGGGAGTAAAAACAAAAATGGGATACGGATAAGTGAGAGGTAGTTGGTATAGTATCCCGCTGCTTCAGGACCGAGCATATAGACAACCATTTGCATGTCTATCTGAGAGAGGAGCATGCCAACATTCGCTGAAAGCATGACCCAAAAAGCATATTTGAAAACATGTTTATATTCTTGCAGAGAAAAACGCCAGCCCTCGAGTGTGAAATATCTATGGTATTTAGTGATTATCAGCATGATGGATATTACAGCTCCGAGGGTGATGGAGAGTGACCAAGCCCAAGCATAGTATTCGATAGTATGAAGTTCCAGAAACCATAAACCACAAACAATACCCATCAGGAGAACCATTCGTACAAAATCCATCATTTTCTGTAACCTGGTATCTTGTATGGCCTGAAAGAAGGTACTGACAGTGCGAAAAATATTATCAGCAAAAAACTGCAGGACGAGTATCCGAAGAATAATGGCAGATTGAGGCGTACTAAAATAGTGGACAGAGAGCCACTCGGATCAGAAATACAGGAGTAATGCTAAAACAATAGTGGTCACCATCTGAGTGATGATTGCGATAGAAAAAGTACTCGTGATTTTCTTCTTATTATTCTCATGGATATAGCCAGGCAAAAAATAATTGAGACTCTCGGTCATACCAAAATCATTGTATGATCAGAGTATCATCATGAGACTCATGACCGAGTAGAGGATACCCAATTCTTCGACAGAAACAGAGTTTGAGATAACGATTTTGACTATATACCCTGTTGGGGCAATCAAAAACGAGAAAAAATAAATCCAGATATTTTTTCGAAGGAGCCGAGAGAAATAGTGATGATCCGAATTCATAGATATTAAATCTTCATAACTTCTTCTTCCTTTGCTCGAGCTATTTCTTCTATCTCTTTGTTGGCAGCATCGATAGCTTTTTGGAGATCTTCTTCATATCCTTTGATGATGTCTTCGGACTGGGTTTTATCATTTTTGACCTTCGCGATATTCTTGTGAAATTCAGCACGGATACTACGAACCGAAACCTTCGCATCTTCAGCCATATCACGGGCGATTTTCTGGAGATTATGGCGATTTTCCTCCGTCATCATAGGTATCGTGATGAGGATGCTGTCTCCCCTATCTTGAGGATTGAGACCAATATTTGCCATCGCAATACCACGACATATATCGGCACCAGTTGTTCGATCAAAAGGTATAATCGAAAGTGTCCGCTGATCCATGACCGAGACCGAAGCGACATTTTTTACTGGCATAGATGATCCGTACACAGGTACGAGTATATCTTCCACGAGTTCCGGCTTTGCACGACCAGCCTGGAGTTTTGAGTATTCGGATTTGAGATGATCGAGTGCTTTTGTGATTTGAGGCTGGAGATCGGAGAGCATAAATGAGCGATTAAAAAAAGAATATAATGGATTATAGCCAGAATTATATTTTTCCAAGCCAAGCAGCCGTGACAAAGATTTTTTTTCGATAGAATCGAGGCATGCTGAATAGTGAACAACTCCGTGCCGTTTCGATCATTGATGGTCCCCTTTTGATCCTCGCTGGTGCTGGATCCGGGAAGACTCATACCCTCACCGAAAGAGTCTATTCAATGATCCATGAAGTAGGTATAGCTCCTACGTCTATCCTCTGTGTCACTTTTACCAATAGAGCCGCACGTGAAATGCGCGAAAGAATTGCAAAAAAACTCGGTCGTGACCTACCGATGTCTTTTGGTATGCCACGAGACTTCCCTCTCGTATCAACGTTTCATTCTATGGGAGTTATGTTCCTGCGGCTTTTTATTGATCGTCTCGGATATGCCAGGAATTTCTCCATTTATGATGAGGACGATGTCAGATCTCTCATAAAAGACATACTCGAAGAAAAAAGAATCGACGCAAAAGAAGCACCAGCACGACAAGTGCAGTACGAGATATCACTCGCAAAAAATAGCGGTCTTTCGCCCGAACAATATGCGACCAGGGTGGAGAGTCATTTCCAGTGAATCGTCGCGGAAATTTATCCGGATTACGAGCGAAGGATGAAGGCCAACAATGCGCTCGACTTCGATGACATTCTTCTAAAAACTCGAGATATACTCCATAGTCCGTCTGTGCTGGAATATTTCCAGGATCGGTTTCAATACTTCTGCGTCGATGAATATCAGGATACAAATGCTATCCAATACGAAATAATTCAACTCCTCGCTGGAAAATCAAAAAACCTCTGCGTCGTCGGTGACGACTGGCAAGGCATCTACTCATGGAGAGGAGCAAATATCGCCAATATCCTCAATTTCAAACATGATTTCCCAAAAGCGGAAGTCGTCAAACTCGAGCAAAACTATCGCTCCAGCAGTACGATCATCAATGCGGCAAATGTCGTCATCAAAAATAATCGTTCAGCGCTCGATAAGCGCATGTGGACAGAGAACGCGGAGTGAGACAAAATCGAAATACATGAATGCTCAAGTGAACGAGAAGAAGCCGAAAAAATCGGTAATTTCGTCGAAAAAAATCCTGCTTCGTGGGCCATACTTTATCGTACCAATGGACAATCACGTGTGATAGAAGAAGCGCTTATCCGAAAAGGTATCCCCTATGAAATCATTGGTGGGCTCAAATTCTATGATCGGAAGGAAATCAAGGATATCATCGCGTATCTACGAGTTATCATGACTCCGACTGATGGAATTGCCTGGAAAAGAATCGTGAATACTCCCGCGCGAAAAATCGGACCTACAACTATTGAGCGTGTTATAAAATATGTAGAAACTGTAGGTATTGATTATCTGTCTCTCGGACTCTCTCTAGGAAACCAAGGAGCGACACATATTGATGCTATTCCAGAAATGAAACCCGCCGCAAAATGAGCATTGGCAGGATTCATACAGATTATGCAAGAGATACAGAAAGCATCAGAAGAATTACCCGCACGACTCCTCATCGATCGCGTGCTCCAGCTGATAAAGTACCAAGAGTATCTGGAAGAGAATTTCTCACCTCCCGAGGTAGAAGCAAAAGTAGACACCATTAATGAACTCAAAAATCTCGCTTCCCGCTACGATGATCTCACACCATCCGAATCGCTGATGCATTTTCTGGAAGATATCGCACTCATCACGGCAGAACAAAATAATGACAACAATACGGAGAAAGTTCTCCTGATGACTGCTCATAGTGCAAAAGGGCTCGAATTTGATCACGTCATTATCGCTGGTGCAGAGGAAGGCATATTCCCCCACTCACGCACGCTTTTTGAGCCAGATGAACTCGAAGAAGAGAGGCGACTCTGGTATGTAGCGATGACCCGTGCAAAAAAAAGACTCCTCATCACTCGTGCAAATGAACGCTATAGTTTTGGGACCTATGCGAGCAATATTGCAAGTCGATTTGTCAGTGAAATACCAAAGGAATACAGCGAAACACACGTACCAAAAAAACTCTTTATGACAGATTTTCTCTGAAGTTCTGGTGAATCCGATCTCATGGGAGACTGGTCACATATAGAACCAAAAGAAAAGACACTCTGACTCGGAGCACAGGTACGCAAGCAGATACAGGAATTCTCTCTGGGCGATCGTGTAGAACACAAGAAATTTGGCATCGGAACAATCGTATCGCTCACTGGTGATGTAGCACAGATCGCTTTTTCGAACGGTATCAAATCGCTCAATATCCGCATCGCACCGCTAACAAAAAAATAAATATTATTGCGAGAGTTCTGCGATGAGTTTTTCCAGATTTTCTATTTTTACACGAAGAGCACCAATAGCTTCTCGAGTTTGTGTCGAAGACGAATTGTTACTCGACTCGAGTTCAGCGAGTTCCCGCTGGTAACGAAGGAGGAGGTTCGTAAATCGTATACGTTTTCCGGCCACTGTGTCAGAATTATCTTGTGTAACTAGTACCTCTGCACTGATCGATTCTTCAGATGACATAGTGAGTACATCAGATTTCAGATATGAAGTCCCTATAGTAAATGGGAGATAGAGATACGCGAGCACACCTATGAGGAGTAGACTCAAGAAGAGAAATACTAAATATGCTCGAAGGTGGTGGGAAGAATCAGACACAAGAGAAAAATTAAGGATTTAGGGGAATTTCAGTTTCAGGAGATAGACGATCTTCTACGGACAATGTACTCGATGAAATCTGCCTCCCTACAGCAGAACGAGAGCTGTAAATAAAATAAAAGAGAGTTATAACCATAAGCAAAAAAACGATCCATTTCATACAAAAAGAGTATGTATAAAAATAGATTGTCAATAATTTGACGTCACAAAAAAAGTATGCTAAAGTGTACATATAACTGATATTTATGGCTCTTTTCTCACTCATCACGAAGCAAAATAAAAAGATCTGGATTGCCAATATCCTTCTCCTGTGTACATATATCCTGATACAAACACCAGGTCATGTATGGCTCATGGCTATATCTCAAGCAAATAACGCCAAATCATTTAATGGCGCTATGATGCCTCTTGCTTTTGTGCCTGATTGGAAAAAAGCAGATTACATAAATAACAGAGCAACGCTCGACTACTCAGCGGTAAATCAGTTTGATCTCGTGCCACTCCCGAGATTCGAACATCTCACCACAGATTTCAATAGCATGTTTACTTATCTGACGGTATTTCGAGGGAGATACATGGATGAAGAACGTCTCTCAAATACTGGCTCTCATGATGGGGTCGATATCCGTGCACCGATTGGCACACCTATTTTTGCTATAGGGAACGGGAAAATCGTACGGGCAAAAGACAATCCAAATGAAAAATACATAACCATAGAGCACAAAGATGTAAAATATCAGGGAAAAGTCGGGAAATACTATTCGAGCTACCTCCATCTTTCTCAAGTCCTCGTACAGCCAGGAGATGTCGTCGACAAGGGAACACTGATCGGACGTGTTGGTATGACAGGGTTTACTACGACCCCTCATCTCCATATCCAGGTCGATAACGAAGAAGCACCGTTCTATCCTTATTGGCCATTTACTCTCACAGAGGCAGCAGAAGCAGGCTATTCATTTTTTGAAGGAGTAGATGCTGGTCTCAATCAAGATCTGATTGCAAAATACAGTGTCGATCCTATTGATTTTATCAGAAGTTCTACTGGAGTGGAATGAGCTACATCAAATACTGCTTCCAGCAATACGCACTCCGAAACAGTTAATATTCCTGTGCTCTCATCGGCACCTGAACCAACGACGCCTGTTGTAGTTTCTGGAGTATTTAGTGACATCCCTTATAATCATAGATTTTATACCTCCGTGAGCTATTTTGCGAAGCAAGGCATCATAAAATGATTCGACGATGGAACATTTAAAAGTGAGAGAAACGTCACTCGTTCAGAGCTGCTCTGAATCGTACTCAAATCACTCGATATAGCTCCTCATGGAGAAATAGTAACTGGAATTTTCCATGATGTTCCAAAAGAGCATTGGGTCAATCCTCTTATATCAGAAGCAGTGAAGAGAAAAATAGTTTCGACTGAACGAGAAGTGTTTGAACCAAATCGACCGGTGACTCGTATCGAGTTCCTGGCTATACTCGCTCTCGCATCTGGTGAAAATATACCAACTGGGGTAACAAAGTCATGGAAAGATCTCAGCTGGAGCCACTGGTCACATAAATATGCACAATTTGCTCTCACCTATAATCTGATCGATAATATCAGTGGTGACACGTTTCAACCAAATCAACCCATTTCGCGCGGTGAAATATCCGAAGCGGTCTACAGATACTTAGTTCTGAAAAACAGATTCAAACAGTAGTATTGCATTCCAGAAAAATAGACTAGAATGGAGAAGTATTTTCTCTCCTCTTTTCTTATGAAAAAAATTCTCTTATTTATGGGCTATCTGGCAGGATTTATTGTCGGAGCCAAATATGCAAAAAAACCAGATAAAAAATCTGGAAAATGAAAAACAAAAAACCTCGCCGATACAACACTTGAAACAGGAAAGGATTTTATCGAAAGCCACAAAAAAGCATTTGATGAGCTCAAAAAAGAATACTGGACTGCAGAGAACAAGAAACTCGTCCTTTCAAAAAAGAAAGATCTAGAGAAATTTTTCGAACTCGCGAAAGAAGAACTCCTAGAGGCTCAAGAAGTACTGAAAAAACATGGTGTTGATACAAAAGCTATAGGAAAGAAAATAGAATCTATCTATCATGAAAAAAAAGGTCTCATTGAGGAACTCGGCGGAACACCAACTGCGAAATCAGCAAAGAGGAAACTCAGCGCTCTGGTTTCAAAGATCAAAAAAAGCATATAAATTATTTCACTCTACTTAACACTCTCCTTGTATGACACAGGATACTTCCGATGTTCTCACAAATCCCACCCCCTCTTCTGATCCATCACAGGGAGAACAACCAGAGCAACCGATTCAGGATGGCAGTTCATCACAGGATGAAATAGAACAATTAAAAGCAGAAATAGCACAACTTCGTGAACAACTCGCACGAGCCCAAGCGGATTACAATAATCTCGTTCGTCGCAGTAGAGAGGAGCAATTTCAGATCGGAGAATGGTCAGAAAATAAAACCATCCTCAAATTCCTCCCCATCCTCGATAATCTGGAGCGCGCCCTGGAACACACACCAGAAGAATTCAAGTGACATGTATGGACCGAAGGATTCAGGTCGATTGTTGTATCAATGCAAAAAGTTCTGATCGAATTAGGCATGACCAAGATGGATACTCTGGGTAGAGAGGTTAATCCGGACCTTCATGACGTCATCAGTCAAACACCTCATGTAAACACAACCATTCAGACGGAAGTAGAGACTGGCTACATGCGTGGTGAAAAAGCACTCCGCCATGCAAAAGTCATCGTCGGTGATGGGAGTATGTCTTCATAAATGAAAAATTCTTTTCCTTCCATAGACCATGTTATGTCGCTGACACCTGGAGGCATGCGTGATGGGAGGGATAATGTCCTGAAATTGATGGAGATACTGGGAAATCCCCAAGATACTTTAGAGGTCTTTCATATCACGGGAAGTAATGGGAAAGGGAGCGTGTGTCAGATGATTTCGCAAGTGCTCTGGAAAAAATTGCGGAAAAAGGTGGGACTTTTTACTTCACCACATTTCATCACTATCAATGAGAGATTCCAGATAAATGGCAAACCTATAAAAGATAATGTACTAGAAAAATACTATACAAAAGTATTAAAACTTACGGAAAAACACTCCATTCCCCTCTCTTTTTTTGAAATTCAGGTTATAGTCATGATTCTCTATTTCGTCGATGAAAAAGTGGACTACGCAGTGGTAGAAGTAGGCCTGGGAGGAACGTATGATGGCACAAATATTTTCAGTCATCCTCTTGCCTGCTTCATCACTTCAATCACTCTCGAACATGCACATGTGCTGGGGAAATCACGGAGAAGTGTACTCAAAAATAAGCTCGGGATACTCAAGAAAGGAACTCGTCTGTATACTCCACTCAAGGAAAAGCTCATCGAAACAACCTGTAGAAATCTCTGAGCAACTCTTTCTGTCATCAATATGCCTACCAAAAAAATCACGAACCTCCCTGGAAAGCATCAGCAAGGGAATGCTCAGATGGTCAGGAAAGCCCTTACTGATCTGGGCTTTGATAAAAAGACAATATTAAAGGGCCTCAAGGATATCTATAATCCTGGACGATTTGAATGGATCACTCCAACAGTTTTAGTCGACACGGCAAATAATGAAGAAAATATAAAAATACTGAGCAAGATGGTGAAAAGTATCACAAAAAAGAAAAACACAATAATCATCTTCGGAACAACACAAGAAGATTATCAGTATGCACGCAAGCTTTCCGAGATGATCCCTGGAACAAAACGTATACTCGTCGATGATTTCTGTGACCGATCACTCCCCTGTTCCAGCTACGTCTGAGGAAAATCTGATGAATGTATCCATCTATTACACGAGACAAAGAAAGCCAAAAAAGTACTTACAGATAAGAAAACAATCAAAATAATTTACGGAAGTTTTTATCTCATAGGAGAAATAATGTTACTGTCAATATACAAACCCTTTGCTTCTCGCTAAAGAATATGGGAAAATGAAGAGGAATTAACTTTTCTCTATGGCAGATATTCAAAAACAGGTCGAGGGTCACATCGAGCAAATCGATAGCCAATACGATGGGAAAGTAGCTGACAAACAAGCAGCTGCTGTCATCATAGATGCTATAAAGAATAGGGACCCCTCCCGCCTCAGTAATTATCGCTGAGATATATTTCATAAAAATGATGCAAAGGCTCAGAAGCTCCTCGCACTGATGTACCAAGAAGTAGAGAGAACTCTCGGCGAACGGATCAGAAGTGAACGAGCAGCAATCATAGATACGTCAAAAAGAGACTCAGGAAAAGTAAAATCTCTCTTTGAGACAAGAAAAAAACTCACCGACCAGCAAGTTGAGGATAGAGCGTTATCAGGTGTAGAAACGGCCAATCAATTCAAATATATCAATACAGAACTCAATAAAGCATTTGTAAAAGATCTCGAATGACATTTTATCGAGTGAGGAATCCTGGGCATGCTCAATAACCCAAATACTGCTCTCAGAAAAGCAATCAGCAATATCGAGAAAAAATATGGATCAGCGGTCGCAGGTGAAGTACAGCGCGCTCTCCGAGAGATATCAGGGAGCATGGAGACAGCACAAGTTATCCTCAATCAAAATAAATCATGAGTACGGAAAATCTGAGAATGACTGGTAAGTCTTGTCGGGTATCAGAAAGGATCAAAACTCCAGAAATACTGGGCAGAAAATCCCGATTTCCGAAAATACATGGCACGCAACCTCAGAAAACAACTCGTCGAAGGAGGTATCTCAATACTTATCTGAGTCGGCACATGAACATTCTACGGTGGTATGATGAAGACACCATTCAAAATACAAACAGTTCCAACGCCATCAAAAGATATAGTAGCTATGGCTCTCTATGGAAAAGATGCAAGTGCACGTGATATCATGCGGGGATTTACTGATGAGATCCAGAGCTATATCGAAAGAGGTCTCAAAAGTGGAAAAGTGAATCAGGAAAAAGCTGCACAAATACAAACTGCTCTCGGCGAAGGACTCGTTATAGATTCTAGACGTCTTGAACACGATCTTAACCAAGCAGAAAATTCATTCCGAAATTTTATCGATAAGATACCTCTCTTATGACTTTTAACAGATGACGAAAGACCTCTTAGGAAAAAAATAGAGGAATATGGTAAATTGACCCAAAAAACCAATAAGTCACCTGAAGAAGTCTCAAAAGCATATAAGCTCTATGCCGATATCTCAAATAAACTCTATAGTATACGTGCCCGTGAAACAAAACGTGGTACAGCAAATGCTAGAGTAGCAATTCAAACTACCGATGACGTCATAGCGGAAACTCGCCTAGCGCCATCTGTTGAGGCATTACGTAATAATAATCCATTTAAAGCATTTCTCGACTCACATCGTGAACAGATGGATGACATAGTTCCAAATGATCCCGAGACACAGGCAGCTATCAGAGCATATTACGAATGAAACCCTTATGCAGGACAAACTGGTGAAAATCTCGTGTCATATATCTGGAATTCTCGTGAAACAGGATGAGCACAAGCTATGTACCGGGCATTTGCACAAGGTATAGGAAAAAAGTCTTATCTCATAAACAATAGACAAACTGGAGATGAGAAAAAAATTAATACTTCCAGAGATAAGTGGGGAGGAAATGTATACGAAAATATTAGAAATCCTCAGGCAGTTCATGACTATATCACATCTCACACCAATCAAAGTGGTTTAACTTTGCATAATGGATATTCTGAGAAATTAAGTGTCCTGACAAAAAATATGTTGACTGTACATTCATGAGCTATAAGTAGAGGAGTCTTATCGGGATCATACCAGGATAGATTCCAAGGTCAAAATACCGGTCAAAATACGTCATCACTGAAAGAAAATAACTATGATGGTCCAGCATTGGTTTTCTGGGCAGATGCTACTTTTGATGGTCATGAAGGTCAGCTCGAAATAGGTATAAAACCTGATTGTGCAAACCTCATCATCGGAAGATTTTCTTCAAAAGGATATAATATTGAAAACCCGTTGGCAAATATCCTCTTCCGAGTGCCCCTTCTCTATACTGTTAAAAAAGCAGAACAAGTAACAACAAAAAAGACAAAAACTGTCAAAGAGAGTACTCCAGAGAAATCAGTAAAACCGACAAGAAACGCTCCTTCTCCAAGACCTACCAGGACGCCTCCTACGAGACCAGGAAGACCACCACAGCAAATTTCATCAACACCAAATGGAAATGTCATAGAGGCACCTACAGGGACTGGTTACAATGCAAATACAACAGAGACATTTCATCAAACAATTAATAATACAGCAATTCAGCCAGGACCAAATGTTCCATGAATTGATGGTGTAGCACCAGAAACATGAAGTAATATACCTATTAATACTAGCGGTAACTGGTAATTTCTCATTACCTCTCTAACTCTCTCTGTTTATGAAAAAAATAGCATTATCATTTCTCATCGCACTCTCTGTACTACCAGTATTTGCTGGGATCCAGAGCACATCATGTGCTTCGATTGGATCAGGGACGAGTGGTTGTAATGAATGTTTTCGAGAAACTCAGGCACTCTATACCTGTAATCCCTATCAATCATCTTGTCAAAAACAAGCATTTTCTGGACTCTCAGATATAGCTACCAATACATCCGGAGGAGACAAAGTGATGTATCAGTTTGACATGGGTACTTATACCAAAGAGCGTCTCCAGAGTACGACATCATGGACTATGTCTCATGCAACTCTCGGAGAAATGTTTGAAATACCACAAACATATCTCCAGCCAGCATCAGCAGCAGGGCAAAAATGATATCAATATTTTTCGAGCTCATGACGCTATGGACATCTTCTTCCAGTAGGAACTTCAGTACTCTGGACCCAGATGAAATCTAGCTCATGGGTAAGACCAGATCTCGCAAGTGAAGGTACGAGTAGAAATCTCCCATCATATAAGATGACATTCACTCCCCGCCTCTATACTAATCAGACACAATATATCGATCATAACCAGTGTGTATTTTATTATGTCCGTTTCTGTGGAGATGGTGTCGTCGATAGTGATCGCAGCGAACAGTGTGATGATGGAAATATGAATTCAGGAGATGGGTGTAGCAATACCTGTCAGACAGAAGTAACTCCAGTATGTAATAATCTCACAGTAACTCCGACAAGTGTAACAAATGGTGGTACTGTTACTTATACATGTTCAGGGACCAATGCAACGAGCTATTCTATCATAGCAAAGAAGCCTGATGGTAGTACTCTGACATCTTCGACGAGTGCCGCTGGATCGATCATTCTCCCAATAAGCCCTGCAGGCACGTACACGATATCTTGTTATATCAATGGACAAGTTTCTACCCCTGCAGCGTGTGAAAAAACAGTCACAAATACTGTCGTCAATGAAGCCGTTTGTACAGGACTCACAATCTCACCTACGAGCGTTACAAATGGAGGAAATGTCACCTATACCTGTACTGGAAACAATACAACGAGCTACTCTGTTGTCCTCACCAGACCCGATGGAACAACAGTGCAATCACTCACCTCCTCCACAGGTACTCTTACTGTCCCTGCATCACCAAGTGGTGTCTACACTGCTTCGTGTTATGTGAACGGACAAACAACAACTCCTACAGTGTGCCAGAAAACCGTTACAAATACTGTCATCAATGAAGCAGTCTGTACAGATCTGAGTGTCACACCTACCAGTCTCACGAATGGTGGTAATGTCACCTATACTTGTTCAGGAAACAACGTATCGAGCTATTCCGTTGTCTTTACAAAACCAGACGGAACGGTATTTCAATCACTGACGACAGCCTCAGGTTCAGTCACAGTTCCTGCATCACCAACTGGTAGTTATATAGCAAAGTGTTATGTAAACGGACAAACCGCGACTCCATCTGCGTGTCAGAAAACAGTCAGCAACAATGAATCCATCTGTACGGGACTTACCGTAACGCCACCTTCTGTCGTGAATGGCGGAAACGTAAGCTATAGCTGTACAGGGAACAATGTATCGAGCTACTCAGTTATCTTCAAAAAACCAGACGGAACGACCCTGCAATCATTTACGACACCGACAGGATCCGTCGCTATTCCTGCAACACCTCTCGGTACCTATTCGGCACAGTGTTTTGTGAACGGACAGACTACGACTCCAGCAGACTGTACAAAGACAGTATCCAATAATACCGTCATCACTCCTACCTGTGACAACCTCTCAGTGACGACCTCAGGAACAACGGTGAATTATTCTTGTACTGGAAGCAATGTATCGAGCTATAGCATTCACCAAAATGGATCACAGATCAGCACGAGCCCTTCTGGAACACTCAACGTAGGATATGGAACTCATACGTTCACCTGTTACGTCAACGGTTCTATCACGTCGGCAAGTTGTCAGAAAACAGTAACGATAAATAATCCTACTACACCTGCGATCCAAGTAGTAAAAGATGATAATGATAACCATGATGACTTCCAACTCATACAAAATGGACTCGTCCAGTTCACCGTCGTCGTCAGGAATCCTGGTTCAGAACCGCTGGAGAATGTCACACTCTCAGACCCCTCTATGCCTGAATGTGATAGAAACGCTACTGAGACACAGAATATGATCGTCAATG
Source organism: uncultured Candidatus Peribacteria bacterium (assembly GCA_964632405.1). Taxonomy (GTDB): domain Bacteria; phylum Patescibacteriota; class Gracilibacteria; order BD1-5; family JAGOOR01; genus JAGOOR01. The sequence goes on from CAZWBM010000004.1 coordinate 47,007, forward strand.
TCGGGAATAGAGATTATCGTCTCGATCCTGGAGAGAGCTTTAGCTACCTCTGTACACGACCAAATGTGAACCAAGGAACTTTCCCAAATAATGTAAATAATATCTGTGTAAATGGCCGCGGGACCCCTTCCGGAACTACTGTGAATAGCTGTGATACATCTCGTGTAGGATTTGACATACCAAATATCTGCCAATATATCCAGGTATCCCAAAGTGGAAATCAGGCAAATGTATCGTGTTCACCAAATGGAGGATACAAACTCTTCGTCCTCCAGGGTCAGCAAGTCATGAATACATACCAGAATCCAAATGGTCAATTCAATATCACGCTCAATGACGGAACCTACAAAATAGTCTGTCTCCGAGATGGAGAACAATCAGTCCAACCAAACTGTCAGAAAACTATCACCGTTAACCCAAGACAAGATTATTGTACACTAGAAAGCACAGTACGCTATGGTGGCGCTCCTCTTCATACAGAGCTCAACTGTCGCTCAACAAATTCATTTGCTCAGTGTGCAATACATGTGATGAAAGATGGTCAACCATGGAGAACTATCAGTGATTGTCATGCGAGCATGGTCTTTACAGAGAAATGAATCTACGATGCTCAGTGTGTCATAGAAAATGTCGATACACAGAATTGTAATACACGAGTGCAAGTCGATATCATGACCTTTATCCCAACCGGACCATTTCTTCCTACGATCATATTCCTCGCAATCGGAATGGCTGGCTATATCACCTACCGTCGTCGCAAGATAGTATAAATATCAGAGATTTGGAAGCCCTTTTGTGAGAGCTTTCAAACCACTTGCTCCTGGGAATACTTACGCAGTAACTCAGGAGCTTTTTTTTGCAAAATCTCCCGATCATCATAATCCCGCGTCAACTCCCCTATCATATCACGGGCATCCGGGTATTTCATTTGGAGATCATAGATGAGAGATCTCTTCGATGATCATTTTTGGATACCTTTCTCGAGAGCTTTCTCGATCCCAGATCGATATGTTTCAGGATTTTTCAGAGTATCGGATTCGTTCTCGAGGGCCTTCTCGACGAGCTCCGGATCGAATTTTTTCTGAGCCAGTTTGAGCCGGATATATCGGATCGTCTTCCCCTGAGAGATATATCCATGAATCCGGCTCTCAATCACACGCTCTTCAACAATCAGAGAATCTAGGTCAGCCATCACCTTCTCTACCATGTTCGGATCTTCACTTTTTCTTTCCAGTTTCTCCTGAAGCGCTCTCCGTGAAGGAAAGTATTTGGTGTAGTACCATTCGGCATAATTACGCAACTGGATATATCACATAGGTACATGATATAGGAGTTGTTGTTTTCTCAAAAAAATCCTCAGAAAAGGAAATAAGGGTAGTTATAATTTGATTTTATTTTTTTAAGTATAATATTTCATTATACTTAAATACTAATTTATATAGCATGCCAATTATACTTGCACGTCATGGGAAGCCTGATGGTCAGAGCGTTCCCCCAGCAGAAGCTAGAAGAGTGGGTGAACTTGTGCGTGATCTAGGAGTGGCAAAGGGGGTAAGTTTAGAGATTGTACACATTATTACCTCTTGTCTTCCAAGAACGAAACAGACAGCAGGATGAATAGCAGAATTAAATGGTATTACTATCCCTCCAGAAGGATTCCCATCTGATAGGAGAATATTCGATTGTTATCCCACTGATAGTTATAGCACATCTCCAGAAATACAATGAGCTATGATTTTAGTTCGTGATAAGGTAAGAGAAATCTGAGTAGATATTCCTCTTATTGTTGTTGGTCACTTGCCTTCGATCTGGTGAATCGGAAGTGTAATAGACCCTAGTCATTTCCCAAAGTTTGATAGGAGTAATGATGGTGATATTGATAAACTACTTCCTTATGGTTCTGTAGTTATAGTTCCTCAGCCGAAATTATAAGGATACAGGATCTCGTAAGTGCACTCGGCAGATTTTGGTTACATCCCAACTTCTACTTTAAAACCCGCATACGAAAAACGCTTCATATCAAAAGGCATCTCCACATTGTTTTTCCCATACTTTTTTTCAAAAAACGCCATAACTTTTTTGTTTACCTCGTCGCGATGCTTTTTGGACTTAAAAGTAATGAACGAAAACCAAACTGCCTCACTCGGTTTTGTTTTTGCCATTTTAGCAAACGTCAAACTGACATATTGAGGCTCTGGGTCTTCTATAATACATTCCTTATAGTCAAGCGCGCCGAACTTTGTCCATACTTCTAATGCCTCTTGTGCTATCTTCTTGTATTGAGCCGTGCTCTTTTTGGGGACAGAAATAACAAACCCATCTACGTATGTTCCTTTTTTCATAAATTTAAAGGTTAGTTGATATGCTGAAATTATATTTAATTTCCCATCTTGGCAAACATAATAAGGCTTATATGAATGAGGTTGAAGTACAGCAGATTTTTGTGGTTTTTGTGATTTCTGAACAAATGGTGCACTCGGCAGGGTTATTCCCATACGCAAGAGCACTATGAAGCAATATACTCTGCTATAAAAAAGATAACCTCTTTAGACTTAGATATTCAGAGGGGCACATAATTAGAGTTATGTGAATAGCTTGAAGTATTGGGAAAGGGGGTTACTGTCTTCTTTTACCAGTTTCAAAATGGACATTTTTTAAAGCAACAAGATAGAATTTCTTACAGGATTCTATATCATAAAAAAACAATCTAGCAGAGCTACCGATATCCAATTCTCTAACTTCCACTCCGTCGGGTAATCAGTTATAAATTTCTTTATATTCTCCGTCATAATCAACTCTTGTTCCAGAATATCCAACTTTCTGAAAATCTACCTTACAACAAACTTTAGTTCCAATTTTTTTTAGTATCTGCATAGCTTTTTTAAAGCATGACTTCTCTGCATCTTGCATTCCACAGTGATCCTCGTTATAGTTCTCAAAAGAAATAACATAGGGTTCAGTTTCAATTCATGCATATTCTTTTGATAAATCTGCAACTATTGGAGCAATCTCGCCAGTATTAGCAATAACATTAACTCATTCTGGTATAGACATATTAAGCACCTTTTACTTCTGCCAGTTTTGCCTTATAAAAGTCTCTCATAGTTTCTGGAGATATTACTATAGATGAACTCTCATGTGATTGAAGACCATTTCTAGCTTCTTGCCACGGTTTTTCCGAATGTGTTAATAGTTCCAAATAATCAGCATCTAATCGACCATAGACATTCCAAATATTATCTAAGAATGATAAGACATCTTCTGGGATCGTTTTAATAATTTTCTCATTAACCTCTGTTATAGGATTGAATCAATATTTTTTATAACTACCATAAACTCCTCTGATTGCTGGTCAATGAACCCATGCTTCAAAGAACTCTGGGAACAATTGTTCTTCTTTCAGTGCCAAATTCCACGCCTGTGTATAGTAGAGTAATTTTTGAAGTTTTTTGTTTGTAATATCGATTCATTCCTCTTTAGCTCTTTTAAAGAAATAATTCGCTACTTGTTCAGATGATGTGTGTGTAATAAATGAGCTCATATAAAGTTTGTACCTATTATATATCAATACTAGAACTCCAAAATAAATTATCATTAATCAGCTAGTCAAACCCATTTTTTGTATTTAAATATCAAGTAAAAAAACAATAAAAAAACGCTAAAAAGTAAGTACTTTAGAGCGTTTATATGCGGTTTTCAAGATTTTAGTTCGAAATTTACAAATGGTGCACTCGGCAGGGTTCGAACCTGCGACCCTCGGTTTCGAAGACCGGTACTCTTCCAGCTGAGCTACGAGTGCACATTTCCGGATAACAAGCGTGATTATAGGGAAAAGGTGTAGCTTTCAAAATTTTTTGAATTTTCACGAAAAAAGATATAATTATGCGACACAAGAAACGCTATGAAAAAAATACTCCTGCTGATTCTCCCCTTCATGCTACTTTCCTGTACATCGAAGACTCCCACACCTCCAGATCAATCAACTCCGACAGTCGCAAGCGAGACAATGGAATGAACTACTACTTCCTCATCTCCAGAACCAGACAAAGTAGTGACAAGCAAACCAAAACCTGTCCCACCAAAAACAGAAATGAAAAGCGATCCAGATACAGAAACAGATCAAATGGCAGAAGAAATCGATAAGATTTTTGACGAGCTCATCAACGGGTAAATATTTTTTCCTATGATCCGCGACTTTCGAATAGAGAACCATCTTTTTTCGCCTCATCTGCGCAATGGCTCCTATGAGACATTTTTTGAGCAAAGTACGCAATATAAGATAGATATACACGATACAGCGGCGGTCGCTTCTTCTCTCTGGCATATTGATGCGATAAAAATCTCTCATCCTGTCCTGGAGCTCGAATCACAGGTTTCGAGAGTGCTAGCATTGATGGAAGTCCATGGCGTCTATATTGATCGTGAAGTATTAGAAAACCTCGAGCAAGAACTCACAAAAACAATTGCTGGCATCGAGTCAAAAGTAGCCCAAAAAACAGGAGAATCTTCAGTGAATCTTGCCTCCCCTCTTCAGCTGCAAAAACTCCTCTTCGAAACGATGAAGATAAAGCCAATCAGGAAAACAAAAACCGGATGGAGCGTGGATGAAGAAACGCTCACACTCCTCGCAGAAGAACATGAAATATGCCGTGATATACTGAACCACAGGCATGCGAGCAAGCTCCTGGGAACCTATGTTCGTGGCCTCCTGAAGCATATCAACCCGGAAACGAAGAGACTCCATACCACCTATGACACACTCTGAGCGAGCACGGGTCGGATGTCCTCTGATAGCCCAAATCTCCAGAATATCCCCGCTGGAGATCCATGGAGTGATGAGATCAAGAGAGCATTTCGACCAAAAGAAGACAATTGGTGTTATGTCGTCGCTGACTACTCACAGATCGAGATACGTATCCTCGCATGCCTCTCGGGAGATGAGAGGATGATCGAGACACTGAGAGAAAAAAAGGACCTCCACCATGAAACAGCAAAAGTCCTCTTTGAGAAAGAAACTATTTCAAAATCAGAGAGAAATATGGCAAAAACGGTGAATTTCGGAGTTATGTATGGCATCACTCCTTTCTGACTCTCGAAAATGCTTGGAAAAACCGCTGCTGAATGTGCAGTGTATATAGATCGATTTTACTCTCTCTACCCTGCAACTCGAGAGTATTTCGATCATATCGTTTCAGAAACTCAGAAAGTGGGATATGCGGAGACATTTTTTGGACGACGAAGGACGATCAAGTGACTCTCAGATAAAAACTCCATTGTCCGCGAACAAGCCAAGCGAGAAGCCATGAATATGCCCATACAGTGAACCTGCGCCGATATACTCAAATACGCTATGGTTGGCATAGAAAAGGATTTGCAAAAAGAAAAACTGGAAGCCCAATTACTGATGCAAATCCATGATGAGCTCGTAATCGAATGTCCAGAGACCGAAAGAAAAAAGGTCGAAGATATCCTCCATAAGAATATGGAGCATATTGTTCAGTGGGATATACCTCTCGCCATCGAAATCGGCGTTGGGAAAAACTGGCTCGAAGCAAAAAAATAATATCTCTTACTTTCCTCGTTCTATAAGTTCTTCCACTGCATATTGCAGTTCCTTCAAAAGCTTCTCAAAAAGTCTTCTGGAAATCATAGCGGGAAGATCAAACAATAAATAGAAAATTATGAGTTCGAAATTTGTAATTCAATAGGTGTAGAACAGTCTTCTTACAGTTGTTTTGTCTATCTTTCACCGATCAAGCTTAAGTGCCAAAGCTGTCGTATTTGGACACATTTTTTCGCCTTGTATAAATGGACCACTGCAGATCTTTTTTGGTTGAAGTGTATTCCTCAATTCATGTAGCTGATCAGTGGAAAGATCCAGTTTTTTAAGTATCTTTTTGTATTGAGATTTAAGGATTTCCATATCTAGAATCAAATTCAATCAAGTTTTCCATCTTTCACATATTTTTCTATCCAAGAGCGGTCACTTGTTCCGAATATTGCTGAACTCATAACGGCCCCCATAGCGCCAGCACGGACACAGAGAGGAAGAGTTTCTCGGTTGATACCGCCATCGACCACGATCGGAAGTGCTGGATTTTTCTGATGAATCTCTGTGATTTTTGGAAGCACCTTAGGAATAAATGTAGTCCCTGAATGGCCACCTTTGACTGTCATAATCAAGACATAATCAATTTCAAGAAGGTAAGGATCGAGATGAAGAGCAGGTGTGGTGTAGAGAAGAGCAAGTCCTACCTTTTTCCCTGCATCACGGAGCAATGTAATTGTTTCGTGGATATCCTCTTGGCACTCCACATGAAAAGCAACAGCTTTGACTGTTGGGAAAGAAAGTATCTGTGCGAAGTATTCAGAAGGTCTCTGAACCATAAGATGGACATCAATTGGCAAATGAGTCTGTACAAGGGCAATATCAATTGGATCAAGCATTTTTGAAGGAACAAAATCATCATCTCAGATATCGAAATGTATACCCGATGAAAATGGTTCAACACGAACAATTTCAGAACCCCACTCCCCTTTCCTGTCAGCAAGAGCGAGGAGAGAGGGATAAATAGCAACATTCATAAAGCAAATTATAGGAGTTTTTTGTTTTGCACAATTGGGAGACCAATACCAGGCGCAAAGGTTGCAATTAGGGGGTTTTTTTATAGAGTCTTTGCGATGTCTTTTGTCCATCTTCACCTCCATACACACTACTCATTCCTTCAGGGTCTCGGCGATCCTGAGGCATTTGTCATGCGGGCAAAAGAACTGGAGATGCCAGCACTGGCTATCACTGACAGTAATAATCTCCATGGCGCATTTGAGTTTTACCTCCTCTGCAAGAAAAAAGGGATAAAACCCATTATCGGTGTAGAGCTCTTTATCTGTGAACAAGGACAGAAATACGAGGCAAAAGATGCAAAAGTCTACAGCATCATCCTCCTCGCAAAAAATTTCAATGGATACAAAAATCTGATCCAGCTCGTGACCCATGCCTACCTCGATGGAAATGTAGGCAATAAAGCGCAGATCGATTTCCCACTGCTCGAGAAGTATGCAAGTGACACGATAGCTCTCTCAGGAGATCTTACGAGTGAACTCGCGCAGCATGTCGTCTCTGGCCGGGATAATGACTACCTCTTGGAACGCATCAAGTATTATCAAAAAGTTTTCTGAAAAGAACACTATTTCCTGGAAATCGGTGAACATCCTGACCGCGGATCGCAGGGCGCCTACAATCAAAAACTCGTCGAGCTCAGCCGGCTCGGAGGAGCTCCTCTTGTCGGGACAAATGATGTCCATTACGCTCGTCTGGAAGATGCGGAAGCACAGGATTTCCTCTCATGCATCGGAAGCGGTCGCCGCCTCGATGACCCTGACAGGAGAACGCTCATTGATGGGAACTATTCGCTGAGACCAGCAGAAGAAATGCGAGAACTTTTTGCCTATGCACCAGAGGCATGTGAAAATACGCTGAAGATAGCAGACATGATCGATCTGGAAATCCCTCATGGTAAACCACTCCTCCCGACATATAAGCTGAATCCAGAAGAAGAAATCCGAAAAGAAAGATATAAGAAACTATATCCGGATGACTTCAAAACTCTAACTGACGCAGAATGGCTCCTTCGTTGGACCTGTTTCGCAGGACTGAATAAACGATATGATTTCACTCTTTCGGAAACTGATATCTCGGACTGCGTCCATAAAGAGATAAAAAATGATATCCCTACCCTGAAAGAGCTCTCGCCCGATGATCTCCTCGAGCTCCCAAAAACTTGGAGGAATGAGAAAAAAGAAATGCTCTACAAGAGTTTCACACAAGCGCAAAAAGATATCTTTGATCGTCTGGAGTATGAGCTCGCTGTCGTCAATCTGATGGGGTTTGATGGATATTTCGTCATCGTAGCAGACTTTATCCGGTGGGCCTCAGAACATGAAATCCCTGTGGGACCAGGACGATGATCGGCAGCAGGAGCTATCATCGCGTACCTCTCCGGGATCACCAATATCGATCCTCTTCGTTATCAGCTCCTCTTCGAGCGATTCCTCAATCCTGGTCGTATACAAATGCCTGATATCGATATTGATTTCTCAGATGAAGGACGTGGCCGTGTCATCGAATATGTCCGAGAGAAATATGGTCATGATCAGGTAGGCCAGATCTGTACTTTTGGTACCCTTGCAGCCAGGGCGGCAGTCAAAGATGTCGGACGTGCACTGGGTATCCCCTTCGCTGAGATGAATCAATTTGCAAAACTTATTCCGGCACGACCAGGCATTACCATCGAAGATGCGATCAAAGAAAATCTGGATCTCAAACGTACCATAAATAGCAATCCCCTGCATCATAAACTCATCACCAATGCCCAAAAACTTGAGTGAACTGTCAGGCAGCTCGGCGTCCATGCTTGTGCCGTCATCATTGCTCCCAGCCCCATGACGGACTTCTGTCCTCTCCAGCATCCACCCAAAGACGCGAGCGCGATAGTCACACAATTCTCTGCTTATCCTCTCGATGGATTAGGGCTTTTGAAGATGGACTTCCTGGGTCTCAGAAATCTCACCATCATTGACCGAGCACTTCGAATCATCGAAAATAATCATGGTATAAAAATCGATATCAACAATCTCCCGATGGATGACCAAAAGGTCTTCGAAGTCTTCGCAAAGGGTGACACCACCGGCATATTCCAGTTCGAATCCGCAGGCATGCGCCGCTATCTCCAAGAGCTGGTACCAAACTCGTTTGAAGATATCATCGTTATGGTGTCTCTCTACCGACCAGGACCGATGCTCTACATCCCCACGTATATCAAGAGAAAGCATGGACGAGAAAAAGTGAAATATCCTCATGAATCCCTTGCACAAATCCTGAAACTGACACAGGGTATAGCCGTGTATCAAGAACAGATCATGCAGATAGTCCAAGCATTTGCGGGATTCTCCCTGGGAGAAGCAGATATCCTGCGCCGAGCGATGGGAAAAAAGATCAAGGAACTCATGGAAGAACAAAAAGGAAAATTTATCGAAGCCGCGATGAAGCTCGGTCACACGGAAAAGCTCGCTACATATATCTTTACCGATATTATCGAGCCATTTGCGGGCTATGGTTTCAACAAATCTCACGCTGCTTGTTACTCGATGATCGCCTATCAGACAGCCTATCTCAAGGCCTACTACCCGACAGAATTTCTCACGTCTCTCATGGTATCCGATGAGGATGATTCTGATCGTATCGTCCTCGAAATAAACGAAGCACGGTCAAAAGGTATCCAGGTTCTCGTCCCGGACGTAAATGAATCTCGCAGGCACTTCACCTATATCGATAAAACCAAGATCCGTTTTGGACTCAAAGCAATTAAGTGAGTCTGAGATGGGCCCATCGATACTATCCTCAAGGGAAGAGAAAATGGAAATTACATGTCGCTCGAAGATCTCGTGCAAAAAACCGGTACCGACGTCATCAATAAAAAAACGCTCGATGCGCTCATAAAAAGTGGAGCGATGGATACACTCGGAGAGCGTGGACATATGCTCGCCAATATGGAGAGAATGGCTGGATATCTCCGGGAGGTCGAACACAAAACAACCACAAAACAGATGGATATGTTTGATCTGGGCGGAGAAGCAAATACCGGTGGTCTCGTTCTCCAGGCAGGGGCGCCTATGTCCTTTGAAGAAAAAATACGAGAAGAGAGAAATGCTATCGGCATGAGTATTTCAGGTGATCCTCTCGATGGTCTCACACGGTATATCGAGAAGAAATCTCTCTGACTTTCGAAAGTAAAAGAATTCCTCGCCTTGCTCGAAGCAAGCATCATAGATGAACCAGTTATAGGTGATGAAGTAAGTGATACGCAAGAGGTGGTGCAAAATGATGAAAAAGCGGAAGAGAGTGACGTCCCACCAGAGGAAGAAGTGAAAAAAACAAGAGAAGAGAAGCCGGTCGTGCAGGTGATCGGATATGTCGATACTATCCGGAAAATCCAAACGAAAAAGGGTGACAATATGCTCATTGTCGGCTGTTCCAGCACAGGCTGGAAATTCACCGCTGTGGTATTTCCGAAATTCTACGATCAGATCGCACCGCTCATAAAAGCTGGTGAAATCATCCTCATCAAAGGTAAACTCAATTGCAAAATCGAAATGAAAGAAATCTCTATAGAAGCGGAACAAGTCAAACGATCAACAATATCAGATCTGAGAACCGCGGCTCAAAATGAGGGAATATTTGGAGACGAAGGTGGTAATTCTTCTGACAAAGATACTGTGGAGAACGATGTGAAAACTCAGAAAAGATGATTCTGAATTTTAGAGAAAAAATATGTCTGCAATATCGGAGAGAATACTCTCACTATCAAACTCGCCCAAGATACACCAAAGGACATACTCCTCGATATCAAAACAATTCTCGAATCATTCCCGGCCTGAAACTACCATGTCTGGCTCGATATCGGTGGTCAGATGATCGATACGAAAAAAAGTATTGGATAAATTGTGCGTTAGGATTTTACGTTACTTCTCCGCATAACCACTACTTGCCTCCCCAGGTCGTGATCATATCACCACCGAGAATAATTCTTCCGAGCTCCGCGCGTTCACGCATCAGAATAAATACAACATGACCACTATCAGTCATGACAGACCAGGTTATATTTGCATCGAGAGTACGTATGATTCCAGATGAATCAAAAGTCAGAAGAGGACGATAAGAGGTATCAGTAATATACGCACCTCATGTGAGCTTTGTATCATTGATAGCTGCCGGTTCGAGGCGAAGTCCCGATCAGAGAATAAATATGCCCGAACCTGTCATCTCTGACTGGTGAGCTATCTGTCTATAGCGCAGATTTTTCGATTGATAGGAAACTCGCAACCTCTCCCCTGCACTATCACGGAGAGAATAGCCGAGTGGTTTTCCGAGAGCAATATTTGGAGTCAGAGTAACACCTGTCGCAATGACTGGAGTAGAGGAAGAGCGATCAAGAGTCGCTAGAGAGGTCGATCATTGGCTGAGAGAGAATTTCGTAGCCGTGCCGATAATACTTGTCGTGAAGGTGTTGTCCTCTTTACTGCTAAATCCATTTGCGAGTGTCCATGTCTGACCGTTGAGGTAGGATTGTATACCCATAGGGAGTACACCGCTCGAAGACGAGAGTTGACCAGTCAGGGAACCATTGGAATCAACTTGTTTTATGAAAAGCGTTGGAGGAGCAGTGATGATATGAGTGACATAATCCCTGACACTTCCAGAAGCCGTCACACGTACGAGAATTTCTGTGCTCTTTTCTTGTGATTCAAAAGCGATTTTCGTACTTGATATGCGACGCCATTGAGAAGTCGGAAGACGGAATATCTCAATATTTGTGACTGTATCAGCTGGAAAATAGGATTGAAAATCGACTTCAGTTGGACCAGGAAGTGAGAGAGTGATCTCTTCTGGGATCTGAGAGACCGGATCGCTAACAGAACTATTTGTATAGGCATCAAAAATAGTTGCATGCGGAACTCTCACCTCGTCCAAACTCCGTGCATCGATCATGCTACCATAATACCATTCTGCTTCTACTGGAAGTGATAATTTTTTGACCCCAATACCCGGAACATATTCCGTCAATGACCAATATTGAGATGATCCTATTTCAGTCCGGGTACCATCGGAGAATCATATTGTTGCGCCACCATTTGTATCAGTGATGAGGAAATCGCCCGGCAAAAGTGGCATATTGATATCCTGTATGGTGAGCGCTCTTTTTTCGGTAGTATTTGCAAAGAGAATCAATGATCCTTTTTTGATACTGACACTACTGTCACTCGCAAAGACAATACGTTGGCCAGAATTCATCCTATACTGAGTCGTCTTCCCATTGCTCGTAACATCGATAGTCGTAGATTCTGAAGTATAGCCAGATTGACCACTCCTGATGACAAAATCAGATGATAAGTCCTGCAGTTTTCCATCTTCATCGATAAATTGCTGGCCTGTGATGAGCGTTCTGTAGACCTTTTTACGCTCGATAAACACGAGTCCATCGAGGTCGATAATTCTCGGAACTGAAGAGACAGTATTGGTTGTAGAATTATGAGTAGAATTCGGAAGAATATCTACTTGATATCGCGTTTTCCCTGAATCAGTTTCAAAAAGGGAGCGGAAAAGTCGGAAACGTAGATGCTCATTGCCATCTCTCATAAGTCCTTGGTATCGTATACGTTCTGCTGAATGATTCTGGAATATATTGATTTGTCCGTCTCTTGGTATACGAGCAAGAGTAGCGTCGGAGATACCAAAGAATTTTTCATAAATATCACTCGTAGTATACACTCTTGGAGCATCATTGATGATATATCGAGTAGGGTTTCTCGTGTAATTTTCTTTGCGATAAACAATATTACCGAGGTTGTAGAAAACATCGAGGTCACCATCTCCGTCGTCATCAACAGTATGTATCTGTGTCGCCCCATCAAGAGTCTCGGTGTAATCAATTAGTCGCTGAGTCGTCGATCCATGAGTGACATAGAGTCATCGTGTCTTTGTGAGATCTTCCGTTTCCACCATATTCTCATAAGTATTTCCAGTGCCAGGTGTTTCGACAAGAGCAGGAGTTGGAGCGACAGAGATTGTAGATCCAAGTGTTGGCATGAGAGGTGCAACAAGAGGATTCATGACCGATGTATCGAGACTCAAGAGATGTCCCAGAGATCACCCAGCCTGTGCAAGATGAGCTGTTCCAGGAATTTTTGCTGCAAGAAGTGGGATCTCTTCCGGTTCTTTTGTATCATTTCACCAAGCGACCAAATCATTAATAATCGTAGTATTATCTCTGACGTCTTCTTGTATTGCTTGGGTTATTTGATCAAAACGTGTATCGATCTTCTTCTGAGTACCAGATAGATCGAGAGATGGTAATTCGGGTTTTTCGATAAGGGTCGATATCTGAGTTTTTCTTGCAGGAGAGATATCGAGCTGCTGAACGATTCATGACAAGCGACCCAGAGCAACAGTTGTATCGACCGACTCTACTTCTGCAATAGTGGCAAAAAGAGATCCTATCATATCAGGAATACGGGCCAGATCAGGAAATGAGTCAGAAGCGGTTGATGATGTCTGGATCTGTACACCAGTATCAGGATTAATATCAATATTGACAGAGTTTGGTACATCACTTCAGAGACGGTGGAGATTTTTCGGAAAGCTCGTAAATGGCTCGAGGGCATCCTTGAGGGTATCTATGATGAAATCGACATCATACTCGAGCTTGACGTGAGTAGAAACTCGAATTGCTTCGAGCCATTCCAGAGTGACAGTAGGCAAACGGGAATCGAGGAAATCAAATGGGAGATACCCCTGACGCTCAGTTTTATGAGCTACTTTCGTTCATACATACCACTCTGGTGAAAGAGGAACTTTACGATAGAGACACTGAATAAGAACCAGTAATTTAAATATATCGAGTACTATTTCGAGGGCCTGGGAAAGCTCAGGAACTTTCGGTGGAGGAGGAAGATCAGGGAGTTTTGGAAGTTTCACAACCGGTATCTCGAAATCGATATTGAGATCAGGAAGTTGCGGCAATTGAGGCATCGGATCAAGAGCAAATCCGCTCAGTGTAGGTGCTGGTGCATCAGGAAGATCTACAGGATAAAATGACAGATGAAACACAGGGTAAGCAATATCGAGGGATAGATCCAAGTCAGAGAAATCCAGCTCAATATCTGGCCAACGAGGCATCTGGATAATAGGGATAGGCGGTATAATAGCCGATATGACGATCCAGAGCCAGTGCTGGAGATTCCACCGCTCATTACGACATTCACCACATTCTACTTCATAATCATTGAAGACATCGATGAGAACCTGCCAGAGATCAAAGAGTTTTGTGATAAGGATAAATGCCTCTACCCATCCCTTGAATCGTTGACCATTTGTATACAGCCATCCTCCCATGAGATCCTGAATGGCGTGGACGTTTTGGAGTATGCCGTAGAGGAGTTTCTCTTTGAGATAAAAGAGAGTTTGCAGTCGTTCTGGAAGTTCGAGATAGGTACGAACTGTTTCAATATTTGATTCAATACTCGCAATCATCGGGCCAGCATTGACACTATTTGCTGCATCTGACGGGAGATTCTTCCAGGCATCAAGGATGGCCTGGTTACGGATGATCCATGCTTGGGATTCTTGCTTGCCAACCCATGGGATCTGAAAATTAATACTCTCTGGATGAACATCAATAATAGGAAGCGTTCCGAGGTACTCAAAAGCATTTTGTATACCAGCAGTTTTTTGCTGTACACCGGAAATAACTGAATTTCGAAGTGTATCAGTTGTTCCCAGGACTCCGCTCAATCCAGATCAGACAGAACTGAGACCAGAACCCAAAGTGCTAAATGTACTATTCCATCATGATTGGACACTTTGGAAAATTCACGAACTCGAAGTTCCGGAAGTAGTGCCTGAAGTAGTAGTTGTTCCAGTTGATGAAGTGGTCGTACCTGATCCACTCAGAGTAGTAGCAGGAGAAGTGGTCGTGGATGTTGTTCCAGTAGTAGTCGAAGAAGTAGATCCACTGGTTGATGTTGAGCTAGATACAGCCCCCGTGCTAGAACTAGTAAATCCAGACATCCATCCGGAGTCAGCCAAGCTCGAGAGATCGGGTAAGAAGATCTTGATATCCGGAAGATGCGTCAAGCTCGACATGATTTCATCCATCTGTCTCTGGTACCAATCCATGATAAAATTTGGAAAGCCTTTGATGCTCTTGAGATTAATGTCAACGACTTCTCCGAAATCCTTGAATTTCATCTCACTCGGATCGAGAGCTATCTGGAGCATGCCGGTACCACTCGTCAGTTCATATTCGAGACCATTCGTACCATTGAGTCGCTCATAGGCAGAGCTCGGAGAACTCGTCGAAAACTCAAGCGCAGAATCACTTGAATCACTGCTATTGATGAGATCAGCATTTTCAGAAATACTCGCCTGGAGAGCACTGACAGAAGTATCATTTGTTTGAGTAAAATACGTGGCTGTTGCGGATGAAAGATCAGAAGGATAGGAATCGATGGATTCGAAAAATCCACATTCATCAGCATTGGTAAATATATTACCATCACCGGTTCCAGTTCCACTACCATTGCCACTTCCATCATCACCAGTATTGCCGAGCTCTTCCGAAAGCTCATCAGTGACATCGAGCTCAGTGACCAGTGGATCTTCCTCGCTTCCATCATCCTCACACTGGAAGAGTGGTTGAGTAGCAAAAATACAATTTCCCTGAAACGTTATGGGAAATAATCCTGGCAAATTGATAGTAGGATTGGTGTAGGTGTTTGGTCAAAAACAAAATACTTCCGCAATAGCTCCAGTAAGGGTTGGTGTAATCCAGAACCTATACTGGCTAATACCAAGACCTGGTTCAAAAATAGGAGCAGTGAGTCAAGTCACGCTACCGCTTGCACTTGAAGCATCATTGAGGCCATTTCCTGTTTGTGCGGTAAGAGCGCTTCACATATATTCATAATCGAGAGTTCCTCCAGCTCATCGAGGAGCACTTGGCCATGTACAGACATTGGTGCTCGATCCAATCACAGTCAAAGCTGCACACTCGAGGAGATCAACATAACTACTCGAAGTGCAGCAATCAGTCGGATACGCAAATGCAGGCGTTCAACACAGAACGCTCTTGTGACAGGCAACGGGAGGAGTATTGATCCCTGGCACAGCATATCCCATAAGCGTGACAGTATTTCCAGGTGCATTCGCTGCCCAATTTATCGGCATAGAAATACATCCCGGGTCTCCGAATCAGCAACTGAGGCCTGAAAGGACCTTTTTGACCCCTTTGATGATTTCATCAACAGCTGCGTCCATTTGACCCAATGTGACACTCACTTGAGTCGTATTACCGCTCGTACTCACTTCAAATACATCTCCATAATCATCATCATCTTTATCAGGTATAGAATCGCTATCGCTGTCGGTCTGCCAAGTAGCCATCTCTGACTCAGATTCAGAGATAGTTTCTGCGGAAGTGACCGTCGAACTACTCGTCGTAGTTCCTGAAGTTGTAGAACTACTCGAGGTAGAAGAAGTGCCGCTGGACGTGAAAGCATCTGTCGGATCTTGGCTTAACTCTGTAGCACTTTCATCAGGATCAGCCACTTCACGGACAATAACAGTTTTATGATAGGTACGATCATAGCTATTATGAGAACGCCAGAGAAGAACTGGACCTCCACAGGTTTCATTTGGATTAAACCGTATATCACCATAAACATCGTGGTTATAAAAGTCATTCTCTGGGATGCTGTCTAATTTTGCTGCAGTAGGATTAATCGTACGAATCTTATCTTTTGGGATAACTGATGTACTTGTCGGGTCATCCTTATCTTCCAGGTAACCAACATCAAAACGACCAAAAGAAAAAGATCGAAGCGTACCATTATAAGTGATCGCAAGAGAGGATCATGGAGTAAGGGTAATATCTCTCAGATCAGCAATACCGGCATTGCTCTGATTGGAATCAATTATGAATTTTCGCGTTTCTTTGTTTGTGCCACGTACAAGAGTATATTCCAAATCAGATACAGAGAGGTAGTCAGCAAATTTTTCTAAGAGAAGAATATTGCTGATATTTTTCGTAGAAGTATTTTTGAGAGTGATCTGGACTTCTATCGGAGATCAGCTGAGTACTTGTCCTGATTCTTCGAGCGAACTATACTGTTTGGTGATGAGAAGATTTCCTGGAATAATAAATGGAGCTCGGAGAAGATCAAAGGAGTCATATTCCGTGTTACTTCCAGAAGAAACAGTAATCGAGCTGGCCGAGTCTGTCTGAAGTGTATCATACCCGAATTGTAACGAGTTTGAGAGTGTTGTAGCATTTCCATCATACATGCGCAAGAATCCATTTTGATCGACATCGAGACTATTGGTGACTGTGGTACCCAGAGTTTCAGTAGAGGTCTGAGTTGAGGTACTAGCACGGGCGATTCGAATCTGTGTAAAGAGGACGCTATTCACTTGATCTTGCTTTGACTGCAATTCTAGTGTTGAGGCTTTTCGTATATTATCTGGGTCAACAAATCCTGTTCCAGTATAACGAACTGCGCCAGTGAAGTACGATGTTTTAGCTTCATCTGAGAGTATAAAATCATAGACGTTTTCGATAAGCTGAGTTCGAAAAACTCCACTCGTATGACCATAGAAAATATAGAGACTCCCTATATCATCCATGACGATGATATCATCGATACCATCATGGTCCATATCAAAAACTTCTAGTTGTTGTATCCTTCCAAGGAGAGGTGTTATATCATATTTCATTGGTTTCTCGATAGGCCCTCCGATATCATGAGTGACTTGGTGTAATACACCATCACTATCCACATAGACGACATCAGCATATCCATCGCCTATGAAATCACCTGCACGAACCATATCTTCTTGGGCAGCACTGACGGAGAGGAGATCACCAATATCAATCATCGCACCATCCCCACGAGAAAGAGCCATTCATACTGTCCCCTCAGGATGATAGGTAATGAGATCTTTCTTGCCGTCACTATTCGTATCTCGGAAAGTGAAATCATTGATATCTGTACCACCGATGTAGACTGGTTCTCCAAGAGTTTGATCCAGTCAAGTAACACTATTCACTCGGTAATTCGGGAGATTGATGACTGGATCTCCGAGATTGATAGTGAGATAATCGGCATGATTACGGATCGAGCTCGACCATTCTTGTCATGCAGCAAATTGGAGAAGAGAAGTATTATCACCTGTCCATCCGAGACCCGAGTCGTCTGGATATGCAGACCATCAACTGGTATGCGCTCCTCCGAGATAACTCGATGTATAAAGAGGATTATACAAGACGAGACTCGGTGTCTCATAGGAACTCATGCTACTCCAAGCAAGTTTTGTGAGAAGAGGAGACTGCAGCGCTTCTAGGGTATAGGTCCCCGAGGTATTGGCACTGCCTATTTCTGCGGGTACTCGAGATTTCCATCGAAGCGAAAGAGTTCCCAGGGGCTGACCATTATAGCTCACAGAAAATTGTAGGTTATCTCATGTTTGGTGAATAAAAGCAAAAGAGAGATTTGGGAAAGTAAATATTTCAGCAAGTGAGAAAAGCTTTTGATTACCACGATAGACGCCACCATTTTGGTATGTGGTATCACTATTCCCCGGTATGAAATACATCGTATCACGATCACACGAAGTAGTACAAGGGGTCATGCTACGAGGATCAGACATAAGAGGATAATGAACCCGGGCAATGCTACCGAGTCGAGTATCATAGACGAGGAGTGTCAGGATATTATTTTCATACGATTCTATTTTTACCTCAACTCCAGTACCATATTGTGCTGTGCCGGTAATAATATTTCCAGAGGGGGTGATCGTCAAAAGAGGACTCTCCGGAGTATCGACGAGAGTCGAGAGAGCGAGAGTTTTTGTAGACGGAGCAAAAAGGACAGATCCAGCAAAATAGCCCTGTATTGGTGTCTGACCAAAAGAAGCACCGAGAAGTACTTGCGTGAGATTTTTCCAAGAATTTGAGGAAGCCTCTTCACTGGTGATAACAGGAAGAGCATTTATTTGTGAGACATTTTCTAGAGTAGCAATTGATGATTTTTTGCCATCTTTTTCGAGCCAACCATGGAAGAGTATACGACCAGGGTATCCCGTGCTCACGATATCTGTTTGAAAAATTCCAGTGGAAATCTCTCGAGGACTCGTGAGGGGTAGTAGGAGTGAGGTCTTATCAGCAGTAATTCGGAGAACATAACCATGAAGTGTTGTAAGATTACCATAAGCATCATATATACGGGATTCCACAACATCGCGAGCACCATTTTTTGCATAGAGAACTTCTGGGCTTTCAAGGGTGAGAGTGGTAGGAGTTCATGGAAGAATCGTGAAACTCTCGCCGACTATTTTCCCGAGACCTGCTTCTTGGAGATAGATACTCACACTCCCCGTTCGTGTACCAGTTTTCAGGGTAGTACTTGCTCGACCTCCAGCAAAAGTAAGTGTATTATCTCTCAATTGAGCATTACCACCACGGATACCGATTTTGACAGACATGTTCCAGTCAGAAATGATAGTACCATCCTGTCTCTGGATAGAGAAATTTATCGGAACTTCTTGACCTACTTCCAGAGTGGTACGATTAGGTATATCGAGAGTTATATGAGCATCTAGGAGTACTGGTCTCGAAAATGTAGTCGTAATTTTTTGGGTATCTTTGGAGAGTGTGATAGTGAAAGTTGTACTCCCTGATTCGAGTGGTGTGAGGGTCAGTGGAGATCATATTTTCCCTGTTACGAGTCGACTCGCCTTAGTGGAGAGAGGTGTCAGGATGATATTTGCAGAGGTCTCGACTCGGACATCCCAGTCTTGCGTATTGATAGTATTTCACCAGGTATCCTTGAGCATGAGCGTCATTGTTTCTGGGACGTCCTTGATGAGAAGCGGATCCAGACCCACATCAATATGATGAGGTAGATCTGCCGCAATGGTAAAGTTGGTTTTCCCAGAATAATCACCAGCGACAAGAGTCAGAGTGTATCGGCCAGCACGTTTGATAACAGTATCAATAGTCGGAGCTCCAAGATGGATTTTCCCATCAGTGATAGGAACTGACTTATAGAATCATATTTGCTGACCCGTGACATAATCACGAATAGTGATGTCAGCAGTATGGAGAGTACTATCCAGACCTGAGAGCAGGATATTGAGACCATTGGTATCACCTGCTGTAACGGTCTCTGAAGTAGTCGATCCAGATGATGCTAGAACAGTCACACCAAGAGTAGTAGGACCGATCAAGATCATACCTTTCTCAGACTGGATAAGGATATTGCTTCACGAATAAATCCGCGTCTCAAAAGTAACACGAGCACGATGATTATTCTTGGAAGTGAAGATCCAAACTGCATGACCGTCTTTGAGCGTGTTGGATCCAGAAACACTCAAGTAACGATCCTGTATCCCCTCCCAATCAGCGTCACGGGAAGAATAACTCTTCTTCTCGTCCAAATCATCGATACGAGTTACCACGAGCTCTATATGCGTACTGTCATCATTGATACGATAGGTGCTATTTTCGAGAGCTGTATCAATACGTACTGTCTGGTTTGGCTCAATTACAGTCGTGGAAAGAGTATTCGTGAGTGTGAGATCATCCGCATTTTCTTCCACATAATCAATAACATCATTATCATTCGCATCGGTTTGCTCCGCGTCCATGAGTTCTTTCGTAGACCATACTACTTCCCCATCCAAACTCACACTGAAAGATGGAAGCTCAGGAAAATCCAGATCATCGATATCTGGAGTAAACCAGTCTGTCTTCATGAGATTACTCAACCAGCACTGAATAGCTGAGAGCCATTCCCATATATCGACCCCATTAGGATCTCCACATTCCGATGAAGAATCTGCATCGCTCATTGTATCTGATTCCGAAGTTTCTGAAGATGACGTATCACCGAGGAGTTCCGATATTTCCTCGGAACTCAAGAAGTATTCAGGGTTTGTATCAGAAGATACATATCCCGTGCTCGTCAAATCTCATAAAGAAGCAACTCAGGAAGTGCCAAGTGTGGCTACATCTTCGCCCTGCATGGCCTGGATATCAGTAAACCAATCTGGGAGATCACTTTTTTCTTCAGGTGAGAAACCGAAAACGAAATTTCTCGCATCACCCTGACCTCCGAGGTAGCTGATCTCATAGAGATCTTTCTTATCAGGAAGTATGAGTTTGTCATTCGTAGTTGTGGAAACGAGAGCTGTTTTGAGGACACTTGCATATTTCATCTCGACATCGAGTTGTTTCCAGCGAAGCGCATCTATGAGGCCAGCTCTGATGTCAGGATTAGCAAGAATTGTATCAGCGAGATTGACTGTATTCGTAGCAGGCTGTATGAGTCTATTCCAGGGGTTATTTGCTGAAAAAGCAGCCACTGGAACGAGATTGGATTGTGCAGAGCTGAGAGTAGATCGTATCTTCGAAACAATAATATCATCCGTATCATTGATGTCTATAGTGATATCAAAAAGGTTTGGATAGTTTATCCGTGATTGTCAGCCACTTCTATTGAGGTAGAGGAGATAGCGCTCTTCATCGATGGGGAGATTGGGTGTTGAATTTCCCTGAAGTTGCTGACCATACACCAGAGTTTCAGGATCACCATGCTTGACGAGAGAAGATATACGTTTATAGGTACTCCCTGGTGGAACGTTTGCCTGACAGAGAGCGAGGGTTGAACCATCACGATTGAGGAGAGTCATATTTCCGGTACCACCTGCACACGAGACAAGAGAGGTAAGAATATTTTCACTTGTTTCAGGAGTAGGATCAAGGCGAAATGGATTGGGTGTGAGACTTTGAAGAGGTGTAATACAGAAATACCTCTCGCCTGCCGTCTCAGTTGGCCAAAAATAATGTCGATTTTCGAGACCCTTATGTTTATAGGGCTCAAGCACCAAATCGTTGCGCAGACAATCAAGAGGACTATTGGTTCCAGAGGCACGCTTACCGGCAGCGAGGTCGAGCACCGGAAGAGAAAAATCATCATAGCGATGACTATTCAATACCATTTCTCCATTCGTGTAACTCGCATTCATGGGACTATTTCCTCACCAATATGACTGGGTAAGTGGGTTACACTGTATGCCAGCACTTGTATCATTTTTGATAAGCTGAGCATCACCTTCGGCACCAACTATGTTATAACCATGGTTCGTTTCGACTGTTGTACTCCTACCTCCGAAAGTAGATCCACGGATGAGGCTACATTGTGAGGCAGAAGTTATCGCGCTCGCTTTTGTTCCATAAAAATAATTATCATACATGAAGTTATATGTACGGCTCACCTGGCGAGCTCGACCATCCACGACATCTCTCTCAGTAATGGTCTTTTGAGTTGGTCGATGGAGGAGTATAGGAATATCGAGAGCGAGATTGCTATCGACATAGCTATCAATCATTTTTTCCAGGACATCATTACTTTCCTTGATGATCTGTCAGGCAAGAGAATCTTTTGTAGTGATAAGCTCAGGAATGGTATCAACACGGACATCAGAATAACCATTATAGTATCGACCAGTATTGTGAACCCAGCGATTGATATCGCTGAGATATTTTTCGTTGATGACCTTGAGGAATGGTGTAACGAGCTCTTCACCAAAAATTTTAGTGGAAATGTCACTCGCCTTATTCAAAAAGGAAGTAGTCGAGTTTGCATCAGCTTTCCAATTTGGAAATGAGGATATCGTTGCGGTACCCTCTGATGTCATCAGAGTAAGAAATGAACCATAGAGGTATTGTGCAAACTCTCGAGTAAATCTATGGTAGAGAGTATGCTCTTGTTGTGGTACAAAAATCTGCTCATAGACAGATAAGAGTCATTTACTCGCTGCACGGGATTCATTCATACTGTCCATGTAGAGGACTTGAGGATCAACTCCTACATCCGCATAGCGTCATTGTTTTGCGTCAAATTCGTACACGCGTGCAAAAAAATCATGAATCTTTGAAACATCAGTATCGATATTTCCCGTATTTGGATCGATAACAGAATGCCAGATATCTGGACGTGGGTCATCTTGATTTTGCCCCAGATACTCGAAGCGTGATGTTTCCCAATCCCAGAAAAAATGCGGTTCCTGAAAATCAGTATATGGATACATGGAGAGAAAATCACGGCCATCCTTGTGGACGACAGGAAGCGGAACATGACCAATGAGAATGGTTCAAACGAGCTTCTGTGTTTTTGTACCATGATCAGGAAGACCAGAAAAATAGAGACGCTCGTTAGCAGAAGCAATCAGGTATGGATGGGCATCACGCGCATAGGTGAGAATAACCGTTCGGGTGTGAGGAAGTTTTGTCTGGATGCGACGTGCATACGTATCAATATCAGAGGACATTTTTCGGAAAATATCTTCTTCCACCAAGAGAGAAACGATATCTTCGTGGTCCGAAGCCTCGAGAGCACGAGCATCAGGAAGTAGAAGAGGAACACGAAAAGTGACTTCAAAACAAAGAAGCCCAATCAGAAACCATGCTATGATTTTTTGGAAAGAAATCACGAAGGAAAAATATCTCGACTTATTGTATTGATTTTCCTTTGAGAATAAAAGAATTCTCAGGTCCTTAGGGCTTGCAAAAAAGCTCTAATCTACGTAAATATATCCGATGATAGCTGGATTGTTGAAAGTCTCCCTTCTTGTCGTAACTTCATTGAGTGCTCGATAGTTCATATCCTTGATGATCATGTCGTCATTATTCACCTCCATGACTATACCGACATGACCATATGCAGGCGGAAATCAAGGTCCATGATAGACGATGATTGCTCCCGGTTTTGGATCATTACCCGTTGCGACTCATTGCTTTTTTGCATTTTTGATCCAGTCCTTGGCATTTCATCGCCAAGTAACATTTTTATATTTTGCGACAAAACAAGTACAGTTTCACCAGACAAAATTGCGACATCCTTTATTGATTTTGAGGGAAAGTGAATAACCGCCATACGTAATAACTGGTGGATCTTTTACGGCTACTTTGACTGCTGTTTTGAGAGTGGGGGCAGGAGTATTTTTTGCAGGAACAGGTTTTTTCTCAGATTGTGTCGTAGCAACTTGGACAGGCGGTTTCTTCGTGGGATCTTTAGTCGGATTTGGGAGGAGAAGTTTATTCCCTACAGTAAGAGTTGATTTCGGACTCATGTCATTTGCAACAGCAATAGTATTTACGTCTTTCACACCATATTTTTGCGCTATGACAGAGAGAGTATCCCCTTTCTGGACTACATATTGGACACCATTAATGCGGGGAATCGTAATTTTTTGATTGATTGAGAGGATATCAGAAGTTCCGAGCTGATTCATAGCTCGGAGTGTAGTGATAGGGATATCGTATTTTTGAGCAATGGTCCCGAGGGTGTCACCACGAATAACTGTATGGGTGACATAGAGTGCACGTTTGGGGTCTTTTATAGGCTCAGGTTCACGAGTAGGAACAGCGGTTGGTTCTGGTAGAGGGGCTGGCTCCGGAGCAATAAGCGTTGTTTGTGGTGTAGTATCAACGAGTTCTTGCATATCAGAAGTGACTTCTCCTGTTTCCCAGTCATACGAGTCCAATATAGTCGAGCGATCATACTCTCCTCGAACAACTACTCCTGTATAGCCCTGCATATAAGAACCAAATGCTGGATAAATAGGGACAAGGACGACGAGAAAGAGGGCGAAATTACTGAGAGTTTTCTGTCGAAACTGTTTTTGACGACGTAAACGAGTAGAAAACTTATGTCACATTTATTTCTTTTCGTTATAGATAAAACCGACAATGTATTTATTTTTGAGCTTTTCGACACGCGTGGTGACTTTCCAGAGGCCAGCATAATTCATGTCTTTTACAACCATAGTGCCTGCTTTTGTATCAACGCTCATAACAATACCGACGTGTCCATAAGCGAGATTATATCCTGGTCCATACCAGACGACAATTGCGCCAGGAATAGCTGTTTGGCCAGTTTTAAATCCAGCAGCATTCGCATTCTTGAACCAATATCTCGCATGTCCACGCCATTTCACTGGCCAGTATTGGGCAACAAAGTATGTACAGTGGCCTGGAACAAATCCTGCTCACTTTGGATTGATGACCTTGAGACTAAAAGTACCACCAGTTGTACCAGATGTAGTCGAAGGAGTGCTGATCGTGATGGCTGGTTGTTGTGCATCAGGGAGGAATATCGTTGTTCCTGTCGGGAGAATTTCTCCGAGTAGATTGGAAACACGTATTTTCTCGCTCGTTGTCTTGTATTTGAGAGCGATAGCGTCCAGTGTATCACCTTTTTTCGTCGTATAGATGATGCCATCTCCTGGTGGGATAATCAGTTTCTGATTAACACGGAGTGTATTGGAAGAGAGATTATTCGCCCAGCGAATGGTATTGGCTGATATATGGAACCTCTCGGCTACACCACTCAATGTATCACCATTTTGGACTGTATAATTCTCGATAGTCGTACGTCCTCCGGTATCTGTCGGTGTTTCTGGAGCGATAAATTCGGCATCGGTAATATCAGTATATTCAGCGATGATAGAGTTCTCATCGATTGTTTCCCCGACTCCACCTCGACGTGTACCATCATAGAGAACTGCACCAAATACTGGATAGATTGGGAGGAGGACAACAAAACTGAAGATGAGAAGAGAGTTAGAAGTCCTGATTCTTTTCATGCGTGCTCGTCGGAGAGCACGGCGGTCGCGAAGATACTTTGAGAGAAGTTTTGGAAACAAGCAAAGGTATTAAGGACAAACTATGCGCTGATCGAGGTCACCTCGAGTTTTGTCTGCGCAGCACGGAAACCAGCCGTTCTGTGGTAATGCTTTTTTGATTTCATTTTGAAGACACGGACCTTGTCGCCTCGCGTATGCTCTGAGACTTTGCACTCGACTTTTGCACCATCAAGAAGAGGTGCTCCGATCTTTGTGCCTGTTTTATCACTAGCAACGAGAAGAGGAGTAAAAGTATGGGTATCTTTGGCTTCATCGAGCCTGTCTACGGTGATGATATCGCCCTCTTTGACGATGTACTGCTTACCACCTGTTTCTATAACTGCAATCATAATTTTTGGATGAGGATGGCAGTATTGTATGGATTTTTGAAATCTCGCAAGTTTTTATTTCCCGAAATAAGGAGTTTTTGCCTTCTGAATCATATTCGCACTTGCCAAAAGTCCCTGGATTCCTATACTCCCTCCTGTTTTCATACTATGACCAAGAAAAAACACATCATGCTCATGGGCATCCAAGGCTCTGGGAAAGGCACACAAGCGGCTCTAATCTGTAGAAATTTTGGCTATATCTCGCTCGAAACAGGAGCAATCCTTCGTTCCGTCCTCGAAAACCCCAGCCATAAGCATTACAGGGATGTCGCTGATACGATTCCTCACGGCAAGATGACCCCTGACCCTATCATATTTGACCTCATTCAAGAATTCTTCGATGCTCATCCGGACGACCATATCCTGATCGATGGCGCTGTCCGAAATATTGCTCAAAGGAAATTCTTCGATGCTATTACGACAGATTATATCGTCATCCATATTACGCTCTCAGAAGAAGAGGCATTGCGAAGAGTTCAAGGACGAAAGATGGATCCCGTCACAAAAGAGATATTCGGAGCTGATTTCGAGGGTGGTCTAAATCCTACAACAGGCAATAAACTCATTATCCGCATCGATGACCAGGATGTAGAGAAGATCCACAAGCGATTTGCATGGTATCGCACGGACATCATCCCCCTTCTCGAGAGCTGGAAAGCTGACGGAGTAGAGTTTCATACGATCGATGGGGAACAATCTCGAGAAAAAGTATGGAGTGAGATCGAGAAGATACTCAAATAAATTGCAAAGGTTCCGAGAATAAGGAAAATAAGACCATATGGATATCCTGGCATTGAAACAATTCTTCAACTTTGCGTCCGAACTGGAAAAGCTCAAGAAACTTGAGAGATTCAAAGGGCAACCATTCTGGAGAGATTATCCGGAGCTGCCAAGATATGAGTCGGTCGCTGATCATAGCTGGCGTCTCGGTATGCTCGTGCTGATGTTTTCAGGGAAACTCGCACAAAAGCTCGATCTCGAAAAGGCACTCAAGCTTGTCCTCGTCCATGATCTCCCGGAAATCATCACTGGCGATGGAAGCCCTATTGGTGAAGATGGAACCGGAGAAACGACGTATGCATTTGACCGAGAAAAAGCACACGAAAAGCATGTATGAGAAAAGGAAGCAGCAAAACAATTATTTTCTGGCTTGCCAGAAGATGTATCAAAAGAGTTCTATGACCTCTGGCTCGAATACGATCTGCAATCAAGCTACGAAGCAAAAGTAGTGAAATCACTCGATAAGCTCGAAGCATTACTTCAGGTGATACAGTACCGAAATGGACAGTATTTTCCTAAACATCTGGAATTCAACGCAAGTTATGCTATGAAATGATCGGACATTGATCCAGCTTTGACAGAATTTGGAAATCTCCTCATCGAGGAAATGAACAAAAATTACAAGGAATTCAAAAAATATCCCATTTAATAGGAGGATTTTTCTGAGCTAAAACTAACTATACCTGCATCAAAAGTGCAGCGACAAAAACACCTATGATGCTGCCGACAAGGGTTTCTGAGGGGAGATGACCGAGAGATTCATTGAGTTTTTTTTCTCCTTTGATAGCGTTAAGTGCGTGAGCATGAAGTCCTGATTGGTAACGGATATTCATAGCATCATAGATG
Source organism: uncultured Candidatus Peribacteria bacterium (assembly GCA_964632405.1). GTDB lineage: Bacteria > Patescibacteriota > Gracilibacteria > BD1-5 > JAGOOR01 > JAGOOR01. The sequence continues at coordinate 74,322 of CAZWBM010000004.1, forward strand.
ACGATAGCAGCGAAAACAAGTGCGAGAACAAAGAGATCATGGAGTGGACCATATTTGATACCAATACCCGTTGCGAGACTCGCAACGAGCGCTGAGTGACCGCTCGGCATACCTCCTGTGGAGAGCATTGCCTGGAGATGGAATGAATTTTTTCGCCACAAAAAGAATCCCTTCAGGAGCGTTGCCACAATATAAGCAATGAGCGGGATGAGGATGAGATGTTGGGCGAAGAAGTACTCCATTTAGGCAATTTCGAGGATTTTGTAAGAGAATTTTCCTGCACGAGCGACACCTTCTGCTGTCTCCCCTTCTGATTTGCCGATAACGGCCTGACCAAGGGGTGATTCATTCGAGATGCGATTTTCGAGGATGTCTGCTTCCGTACTACCGACGAGAGTAAATTCTTTTACTGCAGCGCCTTTTTCACTTCCCATCTTGAGGGTGAACTTGCTTCAGATAGTGACGACATTGTTTTTCTTCGCTTTTTTATCGACATCGAGGATCTCATAGTTTTCGAGGATATCCTCGATTTCAGAGATACGAAGCTCAAAAGCAGCCTGTTCATCACGAGCTGATTGATATTCTGAATTTTCTGAGAGATCTCCATACGCAATAGCGACTTTGAGCTTTTCTGCTATTTCGAGACGGGATACATTACGGAGTTCGTCGAGTTCTTGACGGAGTTTTTCGAGACCTTCGTGGGTCAACTGATGTTTCTTTGCCATAGGTGAAAGGAAGAGATAATTATAGGTGCAGTATAGAAAAAATTATTGTAAAAGCAAACTCTTGAGGTCATTGTATTCATCGCGGAGGACCTCAAAACCAACTGCATGGCCATCGATCTCCGTGATAAATCTAACTATTTGTCCATCGCCAGTTTTATCATTGAGAAACATCGTCTTGCCAAAAAAATCAGTGGTATCCTGGAAAGTATACATGGAATCCAGGAGGAGGAGGTTTCGTCGGATAAGGGCATAATCGTTCTCAAAAACATACATCCTGATCCGATCTGCGACAGTGATATCGACTGGGAAAGTAAAAATAAAAGCACCAAAAACATCCTTTTGCGAAGAAGTACGGAAATCATAAGCCTTCTCGACTTTTGAGAGGACTTTATCATTGACACTCGCACTGATGATCGGCGGACTTTTGGATCACACAGGGGCATTTGTTATGCCATTCTGGGAACGAAAAAAGAGCACGATCAAAAAGAAAGCAAAAATACCGGTACACAAAAAAATTATGTAGGCAATCGTTCGAAGCATAGAACAATAATAAGAAGAAGGAGTAAAATGCAACCCGTTCTCCGTAGTAAATGAAAAATTGAATTCTAAAATACTACGAAGGATGAAGCCGGAAAAATGAGTGAAACTATCCCATCCATGAGACTATTCTCGGGAGCATAACTGCCCTATCGAGACCATACTTTTTCCAGAGTTCACGGTGGGTGCCTGATTCACCAAATGTATCCTCGATACCGATTTTGAGGAGCCGTGTCGGATGACTCTCAGAGAGTACTGAAGCAACAGCATCACCGAGACCTCACTCAATATTATGTTCTTCGATAACGACGACCTTTCCTGTCTTCTGGGCAGAAGCGATAATACTTGCGTGATCAATCGGTTTGATGCTATGTATATTGAGGAAATCGACACTCTTCCCTGCTGCTATGAGTGGCTGGGCAACTTGCAGAGATTCGTATACCATAGATCCTGTGGCAATAATTGTCACATCGTTTCCTCCGAGCAGTTTCTGAGCTTTGCCGATTACGAGAGGAATGCCGGGATCGAGAAAGACTGGAAAATCAGCACGGGTCACACGGATATAGTCTGTCGTAGGTGAATCACCCATCGCGGCAACGATCTGTATAGCTTGGTTGTAATCAGCCGGAGAAAAAACTCGGACCAGAGGAAGAGCGCGCATCATAGCCAGATCGGACTCCATCTGAGCACTCGCACCATCTGGACCGACGTTGAGACCATAATGGCTACCCACAACTTTCAGTGGGAGATGAGACATAGCAGCCAAGCGAATTTGCGAAAAATTGAGCGCTGGATTAAACGCCGCAAATGAAGTGATAAATGGGATTTTTCCTGCATGGGCCATACCCGTAGCTATACCGGCCATATTCTGCTCCGCGACACCAACCTGGAAATACCGTTCAGGAAACTCATGGATAAATCCTTCGAGCTTGAGTGATCCTGGGAGGTCAGCATTGAGGACAACGACATGTGGATTTTTTCGAGCGAGCTGGACGATCCCCTCACCCCATCCTGCACGGATGGATTTTTTTGTCAGAGCAGATTCATCGGACCAATTTGGGAGAAGCATAAGAATTTAATAAACGATTTTTCTGTAGCAATTTTCACACAATACCCGTTCAGGCCTTTCAGGAGCGTAAGTCGTAATTATAGGATTTTGGCATTCCGCGCAAGTCCTCTCAAAAAAAGTACGTGGATTCCTGAGAACCATGCGCTCTGTATGTCTCTGATCTGGATGTTTGGTTGGTATTGGAAGATGGTGCTCTATGTAGAAGACGAGTTCTTGCTTGATGATCTTGAAAGGTTTACTCGTGACTTCACAGACGATGAGAGAAGACAGAAGATCATCTATATTTTTCTGTGCTGTTTCATAGCCGACAAGTTTTTCGTCATACTGGGAAATTGGGAGAGGTGTATAAATATTTAACGGAGGCATTTTTGATTCTTCGGTATGCCAGTTCCATCCTTTTGCCTTTACTTCAGATCCTGTCATCGGGAAGTATTCCTGGGCTACTGTTTCATTATATCAAAAGGGAGAAAGTTCATGCGGGAAGAATTCTCACCACTCTCCAGTACTCCTCATATGATCTATGATCTTCCCGGCAAGTTCCTCATATTCTTGTACTGAATAAGGCTTATTCATAATGCAGTGATGTTCATGGGAGTGAAGACCGGAACAGGCAAAGCAATCAGAAATACCAACACAGCTATCCGAATAGTACACACGGGAGCCCTCTCCCATTACGGCAGTTCCAAAAGCAACATAGGAAGCCCTATGAGATACAAGCGAAGAATAGTAATTCCATTCTGAATTACGAGACATGATACAATCATACGTAGAACTTGTACCATCCAAGGATACACAGTTTTTGATATTCTCTGCATTCTTGATCTCAAATCATCTCCAAACATGCGATGAATTATAAATATAATCTCCCAACACATCTTCATTTGAGAAACCATGGAGAGATGGTTGTACAGATTTCTGCCAAAGCGATGCTACATCCTTTTTAATTTTTATTGTATCTTTTGGAGAAGATGTGAGATATGAACTAACAAACTCCTTATATTTTTCTTCACTTACCTCTTGGTTAAAAATATGAAATCTCTTTCAAACAAGATTACAACATCCAAAACAATCTTGGCACGAAGTGCAGTTGCTGAGGAAATAAGAATTCGTGCAATTGGAACAATCTCTACACCAAAATAACCCATAACTCTTCTGAATATCTGTGCTCTCAAAACATAATTCACTCTCTTTGACATATTCGCAATCTACACAATTGGTACTGTGGTAAACAAATGTAGCATAATAAACATGAGTATTATTGCTCCCTGTGAGGAGTAAATAGCATGACTTATTCCCTTGTCCGTGATTTGTATATTCACTATTTTCATTGTTGCTTCATTGACTGAGAGCCCAGTGCGGGACATGAGAAATGAAATCCTGGAACTGTGAAAAAAATGTATTCTCAGACGTAAAATTTTTACCATATTCTTGTGGGTTCCAGCCATCTCCATACCATTCTTGGACACTGCAAACTGGAAAAGGACAATGAAGTCAGAAATTACTCACTATTTCTTGGTTTGAAAAACACGATTTTATCTTGTAGAGATATCTCTGGTTAATAAAACACATGATCTGTCTCATTCTCTCATCCGGAGAAAGAGTAGGGGTCGGAATTGAATATTTTTTTTCTCCAAAAACAGGAGAAACTTTATCATAGAATTCGAGGTCTTTACCGGTCACAAAAAACTCCTGTCCACTGATGCGACATTTCTTGGTTTCAACGATTTTTTCTCCAGGTGGTATCATAACAAAATGATAGGAGTATTGAGCTAATATACAAGCTGCCGATAGCACACCTCGCAGAGAACTTTTTCAGATCTCTCTGGTGAGTAAGTGGTCACCATATCTCTCGAGCATTGCGCACATCATCTGTGGTAAAGAGTCCTTCAATTCTTTTTTTTCATCCTCTCACGGCGTCGCACGGATGGATGCGCCGTGGGAATAGGAATATGATGTTCGATATAAAAGGCGAGTTCTTTTGGTAAAATCTTATACAGTTTTTGAGTATAAGAACATTCTATCATTCATGAAAGCAGGTTATCGATATTTTTCTGGGCAATTTCATATCCGACAAGTTTTTCATCATACTGCTCTATAGGAAGAGGAGAAACAGGAGTAGGCGTCGATCGCAGAGAATCATCTTCATACCATCACCACTCTTGTTTCCGAGAAATTTCAGGATTGAGAGGAAAATACTCTTGAGCGATAGTTTCATTATATGCATAAGGACTCAACTGATGTGGAAAGAACTCTCCCCATTCCCCCGTCGACTTCATATGATCTATTATTTTTGGAACAAGAGCATCATATTCTTGTTGGCTATAGAGGATATTAAATACTCCATTTTTCTGGTGTCGACGAAGCGCCACACATCAGAAAATATTCTCCGAGCTATGACAAAGTTCGGAATAATAAGTATCCCGGCATTTCGATGAATAAACAGAAAAACACGTCATACCTCCCTCATCACAAGTAAGATTTTCATAGTTCCATTGGCAGAGTCATGAGATGAGGACATCATGGCAGTTCATTCAGGTATCCCCTATCTGATAATATTTACAATCTCTCATCTTGTAAGCCTCAAAACACTCAAAACAGTCTTTCGATTGAAACAAGTATTCACCCATGCAATTCTCACAATTTATATTGCAATTTTCTTTATAAAAAATATCTGACAAGGTCGCCTCAAATCTCTTTTTTCATTCGAGAAAAGATATATTTCTGACAGCGTCGAAATATCCTTCTTTTGAGAGAAGTTTATTGAAAAAATAATATTCTTTATTGGCGAGATTATTACAGCCATAGCAATTCCTACAACCGATCAGATTGATACCAAAAGTACAATCGCTGCAGTTGTGACAATTCCTGAGAAAAAAACAGTGAGAGAGTTTCGATCCCACGATACATTCGTGGCAGTGCTGGGATTCTGTCATAGGTCACTCACAATCGATGCAGTTATCCATGTCAGAAAGCGTTTGATGGCAATAATAGCATTCACGCATTCTCCATGCACAACTCACGAGATAACAATCCTTCGCGTACCAGCAATCATTGGTATATTCGCAATTCTCACTCGCAAGTCCCGTATCATTCACTGCAGCAGGATGTGGGACACGAAGAGATAGTTGCTTGAATTGCTCGAAAAATGTCTTGGAGAAATCAAACTGAATTCCATAATCGAGCGGATTCCACCCGTCACCCCACCAGGTTTTTACATTATAGACCGGACCGGTGTGCGACGGGTTGTAGAGGGAGATAATTGAACCTCCTGTGAAATCACATGTGCGCTTGTAGAGGGTTATCTCATTACGGAACATCATACGTCTTCTGAGTCGTTCATCCGGAGATAATGTCGGTGTCGGAATACTATATTTCTTACCAGAAAATACGGGAGAGACTCTATCATAAAATTCGAGATCCCTATCACTAATAGAAAATTCTTTGCCTGAAAGTCGACATTTCTTTGTCTCAACGATTTTTTCTCCAGGAGGAATCATACTCCGCAATTAAAAATATGACAAAAATCCTATCCGTCATTCCGGACAAAGATTTTCATTGCGTAGCAGGAAAATCTGCGATCCGGAATCCAGGTGAATTATATAAGTCCTTTACTATTTGTATATACAAGGTCGCTGCGCGTAGTAGTTATCCTGGATTCCGGGTCTCGTACGGCTTAAAGCCTCACTCGCCCAGAATGACGGAGCACTCTCTTCTTTTTTAGTTTAATACACCATTTTTCTGTAACAATTTTCACAGAGGACTTTTCTCTCAGACGCGTTATAGGTCGTCTGGATATCGGTTCCACACTCAGCGCACTTGGCTGGCTTGAGCTGTTTCCTATTAATAAATGTTAATCGGTCATTATATCGAACCTGTGGATGCTTCCGTGGAATAGGCAAGTCATGGGTGATATAGAAGCGGAGTTCTTCTTTGAGGATGCGGAATGGTTCTCCTGTTTTCTCGCACTGGATGATACCTGCCAGAAGTGTATCAATATTTTTTCATACAATATCTTTTGAAAGTCCTGAGTTTATCGAAGGGTCAGGATTATATTCGGCCGTATCAAGAGGAGTGATGTAGTCTCACTGACGCTCTTTTTTTGGTATATCATACCAATTCCATCCATATTTTTTGACTGTCGCTCGGTCTAGTGGTTGATCATCGGCACCAATCGTTTCGTTGTATCCAAATGGAGAGATTCTCGGATGGAAGAACTCCCCCCATTCTCCGGTTGATCGCATATGATCGATTACGCGCGGCACAAGTTCTTCGTACTCTTGTTGGCTGACTGAAGTATTGAATACCCCATATTGGTTATGCCGTACACCCACACATCCAAAGAGATGATTGGAGCTCTGGCACCATGCGGAATAAAAAATATCTGAACAGATATCACACGATGCTGTAAAGAACATCCGGGCACCATTTCCAGAACCGAGAGACTCCAGCATATGATCAGAATAATACCCATAGCCATTCATATCGAGGCTATCTTTTGCTAGTTTCGAAGAACCCACATATTTCACATTCTCACAGCCAAAGACTTCAAAACCCAGGACATTTTTACAGTCGACGAGGTAATCCCCGATCGAATTCTCAGCGTTCACATTATGATGACATCGAACTGGATGAGCATGGTGAAATTTCTGCACACGAGCGAGAATAATCGGATAGTTTTCATAGGTGATTCGAAGTTCTTTCAATTTTGTTTCGTAGGTAGATTTCTCAAATTTCTCATTGAAGATGCAGTATTGTTGGCCCGAGAGATTCATGCAGCCAAAACAATTCTGGCAACCTATGCACGATGAACAAAAGGAGCAATCCCGGCAATTCGTACAGTCCTGAGAATGGAAAACGCCGTATCACTCATTGCAATTTACGCACTCATAACAATGCTCATCTTTGGTACCGAAATACATCTCGAGACAATTCTTCGAATTGATTACTCCTTTCATAAACATGCAATCCTCATCTCCAGAACCGTTGAAACATAGATAACAATTCTTGCCTCCATTTTTCCCTCAGAACCAGTTCGTATATTCACAATTTTCGACATTATCGGTATGATAGAGTGCCATCATAGGGACGTCATGCCACAGCTCCCCTATCTGTGGGAGTATTGGCCGATTGAAGTCAACTTTCCTACCATATTCAAAAGCAGACCAAGTATCACTATGCCAGAGCTTTGGTTCACACACTTTTCGATCATCATCAGGATGATACATGGTGACAATAGTATTACCAGTAAGACATGATTTCTTCTCATAGAGATAACGCTCATTACGGAATGCCATACGACGCTGCATGCGTGTAATCGGTGCGAGCGTGGGAGTTGGAATCGCATATTTTTTGCCACCAAATATCGGCGACATCTGATCGTAGAGAAGCATGTCTCTATCCGTAACCACGAATTTCTCACCAGACAAGAGACACGTCTTTGTTTCTACAACTGTTTCTCCGGGAAGTGGAAAAAGATTCATATTATTTTATCCCAAACACTATAGGCAGAATTTTCGTTCTGCCAATATTGAGTTCAGGGTAGAGATGATTGATATGAGCGAGCGAGCTTCCTCCATCAAGGTTAAAAATAATGAGGTTATCGTAGGTGCCGATAAATCTATTTTCTCGGAGAACAATATTTGCTACCTCAGTAAATGTCACTTCATCATTGATCGTGAGGAACCAGACATCTTGCTGCTCTCCTCTCTCAAATACAACCATAAGAGTTCTCTTGTGTGCACGCCCGAGATAGGTGCCTGTCATATAATTTTCTTCAAGAGTGGAACCTTGTTTAGAATAAATAATCGGACCTGCTTGAAAGAGAGCATGGCAGGTCTCTATATAGTCTTCTCTATAATCGGGATTTGCGATAAAATCAATCCTTCATTCTGAATCTATACAGGCAAAATGCGTAATCTGTGAATCATCAAAAACCGGTGGCGTATATCTGTCTCCATCGAGAGCCAGAAGTCCAGCTTGATAAAGAGAACCATCGACGCGATTGAAATACCCTCCATTGATAAGTGTAGAATATTTCTTCAGAGGATCTCTATTTTGTACACTTGATGTCTCATATGGTGCGTAGAGGATATCAAATCCTTTCACTGCATGAGTCCAGATAATGGAAGCCAGGTCATCATAGATGATATCAGTTTTTTCAAAAGAACCTACTCCAGCGATATGCCTTCTGAGATATTCGAGGAGATAATTCCGATCGAGAGATTTCTGGTCAGTTTTCCCAATGAGAGTATTTTGAAGCGTGATCAATCTCTCTCAAACGGAACTGATGAATTCACTCTTCGCTCCAGATTCCATACCAAGCACGATTCTATCAAGTTGCCCAGAAAGACGCTCTGCAAAAGATACAAAGTTTGCTGAAGGTGTGTAGGCATATGCTCCAGATATGACGAAAAAGAGAAAGAGAAGTGAGATTTTTTTCATATAGATCTGAGTAGATATTCTACGTAATTTTTTATCTTGAACAGAGGAGAAATATAGACTTTTCTGGGGCGCTAAAATACCAGCTTTCTGTAGCAGTTTTCGCAAACAACCTTCTCTGGTCGACTTGGTGAATAAGTCGTGGTAATAGCTTTCCTACACTCCGAACAATTCCTTTCATGAAGTTCGCGAGGATTTCGGAGTGCCATCCTCTCCTTGTGCCTCTGGTCTGGATGTTTTGTTGGGATAGGGAGTTGGTGCTCTATATAGAAGACAAGTTCTTGTTTGATGATCTTGAATGGTTTCTTGGTTACTTCACACTGCATCACTCAGCTCAGGAGGACATCAATGTTCTTCTGGGCTGTGTCATAGCCTACTTGCTTCTCATCGTATTGAGAAATAGCGAGAGGAGTTATCGTAGCACCTTCAAAGGTTTTGGGTGGTTCATCGTACCAGTTCCATCACTTTGCTTTCACTTCAGCTTCTGTCATGGGGAAATATTCCTGGGCGACTGTTTCATTGTATCCAAAAGGAGAAAATTCATGGGGGAAGAATTCTCACCATTCCCCTGTCGATCTCATATGGTCTATGATTTTTCAACACAAGATTTCATATTCTTGAATTGAATATGGCTTATTCATAATGCAATGTTCTGCCCTTTGTTTGAGGCCGGTGCAAAGGAAACAATTTTTGATTCATTTATTGCAATAGAGACAATACAAAAGATCTCCTATATCGTCCCAGCACTCAACACAAAAAGACAAATTATTAGCTCAAAAACCTACTGTTGTAGACTCAAAACAAAAAGAACTATTGAGTCAAAATGAGCTCACATCATAAAAATCATGATTTGATATGTATAGCCCCTCACAATAATGGATATCTCGACTTCCTGAAATATAGTAAGAATTAAAAACATTTTGAGACTCAAAAATTTTATTCCCAAAAATATTTTCTGATTTCTGATTTTGATGTTCTCGGAAAAACTGGGTACTAAAGAATTTCCTCTTTTTTTCTTGTATCGCTTTGAGATGATGCTCAATAGAAAATTCTCACAGTCTTCTCTGATATTCACCTTGTGAGAGCTGTTCGTTAAAGAAACAATACTCTTTTTTTGCAAGATTAATACATCAAAAACAATGATGGCAATCAAAACAGGAATAAAGAAAATACGCATCGCGACAATCCATGCAATTTTGAGAAAAAAAGAGATTATTACATCGAATGCAATCAACTATTTCATAACAAAATTCACAAGCGTTGACTCATAAAAAATCAAGACAATATTTCGCATGAACAAGGTCAGTTCAAAAATAACATTTCTCTGAATATTCTCAGTTAAAAACAAGGTAACAATCCTTCATGTGACCAGCTTGATTTATATAATTACAATTCTCCTCATTCACAACGGATCGAGCAAGTTTTGGCACTTTTTTATCGAGAGCACAAAATTGAGAAAATGCACTTTTAGAAAAATCAAAATCACTCACGTAATCAAAAGGCGTCCAATCATCAGACCAATATTTTTTTGGCTGGTAGGAAATGTATCAAGATTCCCCTTTGAACATGGAAAGCTCTTTTTCAATCGAAGAAAAGGAAAGTCCTCTTTCATTTCTCCAAACTAATCTCCTCCGCATCCTCTCCTCTGGACACAATGTCGGACTCGGAATCGGATACTTCTGTCACGCAAATACTGGAGAGATCTTATCATAAAACTCCAAATCTTTATCAGTCACAAAAAACTCTTTGCCCGAGAGGCGACATTTCTTGGTTTCAACGATTTTTTCTCCAGGTGGGATCATACACGCCAAGTTTAAGAGGTTTAAAGCTTTTAACAAGCAAAGAAATTTGATAAACGCACAAAAACGAGCAGGTCAAGGAACTAGATTTTTCGACCGAAGGAGCTTACTGGTTTGTAAGTGACTGAGTAGAAAAATCGCAGTGACGCAGAGATGCAAAGTTTTTCCGCGTTTTAAACAGAAAGTTCTACAAGAGCTTTTTCCGCATCTCCAGGCTTCCCCGCCCAGTCATGATACGCCCAATTATTTTCCATAAATGATACTCATTTTCCGAGTATAGTACGAGCAACAATCATTGTTGGTTTTTCATTTGTATCAGCCCACTGAAGCACTTCGAGAATTTGGGTGAAATCATGCCCATCTATCTCTCGAACCTCCCAACCAAAGGCGTGGTATTTATCAACCAGATTCCCAAGCGGCATGATCTCAACTGTTTTTCATTCGATCTGAAGACCATTATAGTCCATGATGGCAATGAGATTTCCGAGACTCCATTTATGTGCCGACATGACAGCTTCCCATGTCTGCCCTTCCTGATGTTCCCCATCGGACATACAACACACGACACGATTTTTCCGGCCATCCATCCTGAGTGCAAGAGCTATACCAACTGCTTGAGAAAGTCAGTGACCAAGCGGACCAGACGAATTCTCGACTCCAGGGATTCAGAGCTTCGGATGTCCTTGAAGAAGAGAATCTATCTTGCGAAGTTTTTGTATTTCCTCAACTGGGAAAAATCCTCGTCGAGCGAGAGCGGCATAATAAATCGGACAGATATGACCATTTGAGAGAAGGCAATAATCCCGCTCAGGATCAAGAGGATTTTCTGGAGTCGTCTTCAAGAATGAGAAATAGAGCGCAGCAAATATATCCGCCATACCAAAAGGTCCTCCGATATGCCCAGAGCCAGCAAGCCGGAGCATCTCGAGGACATCGAGACGAAGCTGATGAGCTATTTTAGCAAGTTCAACAGGATCGGATGTATGAGAAAATGTCGTCATATTATTTTTGACTATTTCTAAAATCCTCCATAAATTTCGCGAGTCATTTATCGGTGAGATCATGATGAAGCATCTCATCGACGAGTTTCGGAGGAAGCGTGACGATATCAGCACCGACGAGAGCACACCTGCGGATATGGTCGACCGAACGAATACTAGCAGCGAGTACCGCTGTTTCATAGCCATGAAGACGATAGAGATTCACGATATCTTCAACAAGCTTCACTCCATCTTCACCGATATCATCGAGACGGCCGATAAAGGGGCTCACAAGTGTCGCCCCAAGTTTCGCGACTGTCCATGCTTGGGTTACAGAGAAGCAAAGAGTCATGTTTGTTGGAATACCCTCTTCAGCGAGGACTTTGAGTGCTTTGAGCCCTTCTGGGATGATAGGCAGCTTCACGTAGATATTTTCACCCCAGGAAGCAAATTTTCTCCCCTGTTCAATCATTTCAGGAGCCGTCAAAGTTGTTACCTCACAGCTGACTGGTCCTGGGATGAGTTCAGCGATTTCACGGATTCGGGATTCCAGATCGACACCCTCTTTGGCGATGATCGAAGGATTGGTCGTGATACCATCGACGATGCCGAGATCGGCATAGTGCTGGATGAGTTTGATGTCTGCAGTATCGAGGAAGAGTTTCATAAAAGGGAGTTTAGTCTCACTCCTATGTTAGAGGAATTTATACGAGTGCAAGAGCTATAGAAAAAATCTCCATAGCATCCTCGGGTACTCTGCGGGACTAAATCACAATTTACTTCGTGCGCTTTGCATTTCGACGTTTCTTGATTTCTGTCCATAGGTCTCACGCATCAACATCCAAAATCCTGTTTACTTTTTGCTTTATTTTTCCAATAAATCCTGTAGCGCCTCCAACTTCAGGAGTCGTAATCCCAGTCGTGTATTCTTCGTGCTTATCATGCAGGTGATACATGAGACCAAAAAGATCGACATCATGTACATCATATTCTCGAAGGAGGCGACGTATATCGCTCATGGTGCGGAAAACTCTCTCATATTGCCCTCCTTTTTTTAGAGAGTATTCGTCTTTTTTAAACCCCAAATAATGCTCGTATAGACGAGCGTTAGGCCCCTTCATAGCTCTATCCACATGATGAACTTTTTCTGCAGCATAGAGATCTTCCTTTTCATAATCATGCGAAGATTTGGCAGCAGCAAAACGGTCTCGTAATCATCCTCTTTCGGTCAGAAAATCTCGACCAGCGAAAATCCATCGAATAGCACCTCTGACTTTTTTCTGTATAGCACCGACTGGTTCACCTGTTTCCATTTCTTCTTCATACATCTGTAGGGCAACGATAGTTGCATGGGGATCAGTAGCCGGAAAACCTCTCTCAGTTAAAATATTTGAAAGTTTTCCAGAGAGTTGTTCAGAGGCATGATGATGAGTGCAGAGCAGTTTTTCATTAGCGAGATCAATTGCTGATAGAATTGGATCCAAGCGTCGCCAATCAAAAAGAACAGCAAGAATTCGAGGAGTTTTTAAGAGTTTATTAATTAGACTTTTTGTCACCATAGTAGACTGGAGCCAGCCTTCTACTTGATGTTGTGTTTTCTCATCCAATACGGCAGGTTGAGTCCTATCTTCAAAAGATGGAAGCGTGTGCCAATCAAGAGCTGGGCCAGAAGGAGTAGGCATAATTTAGGAGGTTACAAGTGTGAAAGTATATGTACAGTATATATTTTTTTGATACTGTCAAGAACTAGAAAAGCTTTTGCTCTAATTCACATCCTCCACCAACCGGTACTCATAGTCCCCTTCCGGGGATCGGAGGATACCCAGGAAATCCATCCTCGTGAGCGAGTAGTCAATATCTTTTTTGGTACAATACATCTCGATGGCTCGCAGAAGAGTTTTGATTTTCCTAGGAGTCATAGAATCCTCGGGATAACCAAAAATGGTACTTTCTCTGTATTTCACCTCGACAAACCTCCAGATACCATCTTTTTTACAGACGATGTCGAGTTCTCCTCCGAGAAAAGTGGCATTGCGTTCGATAATCTCATATCAGTGTGTCTCTAGGTAAGACACCGCCAAGTCTTCGCCGACATTTCCCCGAGAACGGTAATTAAATCATGTCATAACAAAAGTGTAGAAAAAGAAAGGTTCTTTTCAACTAAAAAAGCCATTCCAGAAAGGGTTTTCCATGTCAATAACATTCAGGTTGCCATATCACCTGAGGGAATACAATATAGGCATAATTTTTCTCTTTATGCGCCGTATTTCTAGCCTCTTGGCACTTCTTGCCATCGTTTCACAATTGATACCCATAGCAACACATGCTGAGGGAACCTATTACCTCATCTCTGCCTACTATTCACCAATAGAATGACAGGAATTTTATCTCCATGGAAGCTACGAAGATGAGATAAAAATGAATGGTGAAGGAAAAACCACTGCTTCTGGACAAGCAGTCCGTATCGGGGTCGTAGCAGCTCCTCGGGAGAAGCCATTTAATACACGTGTCCATATAAAACAGTCTATCAATATCAAGGGTGCTCCTTATAGTCTCGATTTTCACGGGACAATACTTGATCGTGGCGGGGCAATACACTCGGCTTCGAAGCTCCCACGTCTCGATATCTATATGGGGAAAGGGCAAGAAGGCCTCTGCCGAGCGATCAATTTCTGAGTACAGACAGTCTACGTAGAGTTTGATAACGATCTCACTCTCCCCGACACGACGTCTTTTGATGGGATATCCAGTGATTGTAAAAATCCAAATAGCGAGACCGTGCCTCTGGCTTCTGGGACAAAAACAGCTTTTGACCCTTTCACGATGCCGATTGGAACAGGAAGTGATATCGAGAACATAAAGACAGTGCAGAAGCTCCTCACTCGTGTGAATGCTTATACAGGAGCCATCAACGGAACTTATAATGAAGCTCTTACAGATGCTATTTTCCGTTTCCAACAAGCAAACGGGATCGTAAAAGAGAGAACTGATGATGGAGCTGGAACCTATGGTCCGAAAACTCGAGCCATGCTCAAAGCGCTCCTCTCTGGTGAGCTCAATAAGACAAGCAATGTTGCAGTCGTAAACACGACCGCTACTCCTGAAAACAATACCAATACAACTACTGATTCCAACAGCAATACAACGACCACAAGTCCAGATAGCGCTGAAGTAAGCGTCCGTGATCTCCAGACAAAACTGAAGGATCTCGGGTATTTCAAATACGACGTCGATGGGATCTTTAACAAACGCCTCGTAGATGCACTCTATGCATTTCAGCTGGAGAAGAAAATCGTTACTGGTGAAGATGATCCAGGATCAGGATATTATGGTCCTGTGACCAAAAGCACGCTCGAGGAATCATACAAATCCTATGTAGCCCGCAAAGAACAAATAGCCGAGCTCGAGTCTGATCTCGAAGCAGCCAAGGAGAGACTGAATACCGCTCATGATAAAAAGAAGCAAGAATTCGTAAATACGATGAAAAAGATCCCCGCAGTTAAGCTCGGGCAAGTCCATCCAGAAATTCGAACACTCCAGAAAATCCTCAAACAGGTAGGATATTTCGATCGCAAAGATACAGCTATTTTCGGTGAGATAACCAAGGCGGCACTCGCGAAATACCAGCTTGAGTTAAAAGTGATAGACTCACTCTCGTCTTCTTTTGCTGGTGTGCTCGGAGATAAAACACGTGAAGCTATCGCAGCTGATCTCTACAACCGTTGGCTCCCAACCGATACGGCAAATGCTGATGTAACTGAAATATCTCGAATACAAGGTGAGATCGATGCTCTCAAAAAAGTATAAAGGGAAAGTATTTAGACTGGCTATTTGTGTTCAGTATTAAGACGGTCTTTATCCTAATACCTACTACTTAGTACTGGCAATTGTTCTTTATAGGGATTTCTTCCACCACTCATTTTCAAGTGACCAACCATAGAACATATACCCTATAATAATTATCGAGAGAGGAAGAACGAGAGAGATATTGAGAGACCAATTATAGAGCATATGCAGAGAGATAGACAAGGTGAGACCAACCAAGATACCTAATGTGCGTGATGGGGCAGAAAAAAATACCCAAAATGCGAAAAGTCCAACAAAAATATGAAGAGGGAGAGAGAAAAGAGTACGCCCAAGAATCTGTGTCAGAGTGAGATCATAGCTGTAATAACGGAAATTCTCCAGAAAAGCAAAACCGATACTGACAAAAGGGCTGAGAACGGCTGGGTAGCTGAGAGTTATAGATTGGTACCATTTCCCTATTTCTTCATGGAATGGTGACCAAAGGAATCCGATAAATGTATCGCTCGCAAATGAGAGCAAGAACCAGGCAACCAGAGAAAGTGTCAGAGGAAAAAGTGCTGATGCACCCATACGTTGCCAAGAAAACGGAAGAGAGATGATGAAAAAAATAGACGGAAACAAAACCCAGTCACGAGAGATATACTCAGCTAATCCTGGTACATACTGAAAAACCACAAACACTCCCGCCACGTAAATACCGCGGAGAACACCGAGACGAGCCTTTTCTATGAAAGCAGCACTCACTCCCCGATACATCATGTATGAAATGATATACATCCAAAGAAACAATCCTGAACCTGCTGCAATAAAAGCAAAAAATATGTGCATGATTTATTTCTTAGGTTCTCACTTCTTCTGGAAGACGATGTGGTATTTTCAGACTGAATAGGTTTTCTCGAGGACTTTGTTGACCTTGTACCACCCTAGTATTATCCAAGATCCCAGGATCAGGAGTGCCAAACCAACGAGAAAACTCAGGAGCACAGGATTGAAGAGTATTGCTACGCCCAGAATGAGACAAGTGATTCAGAAGAGAAGCATGTAATATGGTTAATATAGGAGAAGTATAGAGAAGTTTCTCGGCTAGACAAGAAAAATCCCAACAGATATGTTGGGATTTGGAAGTTCTAAGCTGAGACTATGATAGCTCGTCTGAGAGCTCTCGATATTTGGAACAAACGATAGCCTTTTCACGGACTTTTCGCTTTGTAGGATTTTTGAAATTGTAGCGAGTAGCACGGAGATTCGTGATAAGTCGTGAACCATAGAGGAGTTTCTTGAATCGGACAAGCATCTTGTCGCTTGATTCCCCTTCTTTCTTTGTAGCGTAAAAACGAACCATAATAATCTGATAGGACTGATAAATAAGTACTCGAATTGTATAGATTATTTGTCCTTGTCAAAAAAATCATCCTCTCGCGTGAGAAATTCAGGGATATGGAGATGGATTCTCACGAGGAGGCGATCCAAAAAAGAAGGATCATCGAGAGGTATCTCGAGATGCACTTGTATACGGCATGTACCATCAGTTTGGGCTTTTACCGAGAGATCGACGATATTGACACCCATTTCATAGAAAACTCTCGTGACTCGACTCAGAAGTCCCGGAACATCATGAAATAAAAGAGAAAATGACACCACTTTCCCTTTTTCACCAGTTTGCCAATAAGCTGATAAAAGTCGACGCGGGTTCACACGATCCAGACTACTACAAAGAGCAGCATGTATCATACACTTACCTCCAGTACGCAACACAGCAACAAGAGAATCAGGATAGTGAGGCTCACAGCACTGTGCCATCTGGTGAGGAATTCACTTTTCTCCTCAGATGATCAGATGGATAGGATCAGGTCGGATATGTTTCTTCGGGGATTTTTTTTCTTTCTCATGCCGAGGGAGAAAACTCGAGGATTTCCTCATGCCCTGACCGAGATGATAATAGAGCTCCTCCTTTCTTTTCTCATCCAAAACGCTTCCATAATATTTGGAAAAATTGGAGAGGTCATCATCCAGTTTTATTCCAGCAGAACTGAAGGTTTCAAAAAGCATCTTTTTCCCTTTTTCGATGATACGAGCTCTATCCCCTGAGAGGCGCTTTACCTCGACACCTATCTGGGATTTGGCTTTCGACGAAGCTACGAAATCGAGCCATTGCTCTACCGGATGGGACTGAGGGCTCGTAATGATTTCGACGACATCGCCATCATGCAACAGCGAATCGAGAGTGGTCATTTTACCGTTTACACGGGCTCAGACCACATGGTATCCGATATTCGTATGGATGGCATACGCAAAATCAACAGGGGTCGATTTTTGTGGGAGCTCAAACACATCACCTTTGGGAGAGAAAACAAACAATGTCGGGAATGAGATTTTTTGCCCGAAGAGCGATCATTGCTGCTCCATAAGCGTATCCATGGTCATCTGTACGAGATCCTTGTAACCATCTTCTCTCTGCATAGCGTCACCGTGGATCTTGTAGAGGATATGGCTCGCTGTTCCCTGCTCAGCATCCTGATCCATCGTTTTCGTGCGGATCTGAATCTCGACCGGCTGCTTGTATCCGTCAAAACCCAGAACGGTGGTATGGAGACTCTGATAACCATTCGGTTTTGGTACAGCAATGAAATCCTTGAACCTTTCAGAGAGCGGTGTGAGATGGCCGTGGATAAGACCCAAAACGCTATAACAATCAGAGAGATCGTCAACGATTATCCGGATGGCAAAAACATCATAGATATCACGTATGCTTTTGACGCCATTTTGCTTCAGTTTTCGATAAATTGAATAGGGTTGTTTGACGCGGTAGGAGACAGCATCTTGGTATTTTTCTGGAAGGATTTTTCTGATTTCCTCGACTGATTGGATAAGAAATTTCTCCTGCTCGAGAGTGTAGTGAGCGAGCTCCCCCATGACGTGGAGATATCAGTCGAGGTCGAGCTGACGAAGAGAAAGCGTTTCCATTGCTTCCTTGAAAGCATAAAGTCCTAACCGTGCAGCAATCGGAGCATAGACAGAGAGAGACTCATCAGCGATCCTTTTGGCTGTTTCAGGACTCCCGTGATATTGGAGCGTCCGGAGATTATGGATGCGATCAGCGAATTTGACGAAGATGCTCCTTACATCCTGCGCCATAGCGAGAAGTGTTCTCTGGAGTCGCTCAATAGTAGCTTCATTCCCTTGGTATTTCACAAGGCCGATCTTATCCAATGCTTCGACAATACGACGCACTTCTGGTCAGAAGAGTTTTTCTATTTCGTCCAGTGTCCCCACTCCATCTGAGATGGTATCATGGACAAGTGTTGCCGCGATAGTCGTGATATCAGGCTCAATAACCATGAGTTCTTGGGTAGCCGACACAGGATGTATGAGATAGGGTTCTCATGATTTCCTGGCATGTCCTTCGTGTGATTTTTTGGCGTATTCGTAGGCCTTTTGGATGATGGCGCTATCCTCTTTCCCATATTCTTTATAGTGAGTGATAATATCCTGGACAATGATATCTGTATCAAGAGTTTTTAGCACGCAAGAATTGTACAGGAGATCCGACTTTTATCAATCCAAAAAAAGACATACACTGGAAATTTGCTTTCCGGAAAAATATATGCTAAATTGAGTTTATCATATTTATTTTTAATCAATATTTATATGCCACGTACTGTCTCCCCTTCTGAGATTCACAGCGAAAACGCTCTTGATTATAAGCAAAAAATGAGAGATGAGATCATGAGTGAACTCGATACTAATATCAGCATGTATACGCGTATGGTACCTAAAACGGTACCTAAAGTTGTCCAAGAACGTATAAAAGACACGGTAGCAAAAAATATTGATGCAAAAATCGCTGAATTCGAACAAGCCTATCTCAAGATGCGCACGCAAAGAGGAGAAAAAATCACCATTCAGGATATGGATGATATCATGCCTTACGTTCGTCTCTCCATGATAAGGGATCTCTACGTCCAGATAGCTGATACAAACAGTGAATGAGCGAAGAGACTGACAGGAGAGATCATAAAACTGGAATGAGAGATTAAAGTAGCAAAAGTGAAAGTCAAAACACTTCGATGAGAGCTAGATATGGCATCCGCTGGAGTGGCAGACACACTCAAATCTCTCACAAAGACCCCTGAATACCAGGCTCTCGAAAAAGCAAACCAAAATCTTGGAAGAAATACCGGAGCCATAAACGCATGGAAGGAAGTCCAAAAAATGGCAGACGCTGGACTCGATACGACCGCTATCAAAAAAGAATTGAGTGCTCTCAAAAACAATGCCATAAAAGACCAGACAAAAGCAATAGAAACATATCAAATGCTAAAAGAAATCCAGGATGATAATAGTGCGTGACTCATAAATGAAACAACTGCTGATGTATATATCATAAGAGTCGACGCTCTCATGAATACTCTGGACACTAATAGATTTCCTCAGTTAGAGCTCAAAGATCAACTCAAAAAGTACATTGAACCTCTCGGACAGGTAAAAACACTGACTGACTTAGGAGCAATGGACACAATAGACTTTGCAGAGTCCATACATTATTCCAGTGGAATAGGCGTTGGAGCAGTGGCAGAGATTGAAGCTATAGAAGAAGCAGAGAAATTGTTCACTTCACTTGATAGCGATAGAGAGAAATTCAAGGATACTGTCAATAAAAAGAAAGTTGCTGCAGAATCAAAAAAGCCAGGACTCGAGAAAAACCTCAAAGCAGCGAAAGCTGAATTCGAGAAAAAAGTAAGCGCTCTGCAACCATTGATAGATGCTGAGAAAGCAGCTGCGCGAAAGCTCGGACTCAAGGAAGGAGAAAAGAAAACGCTGGAAAAACAAAAGAAGAGTAAAACAAGTGAAAAAACATCATTGGAAGGTGCTACTGATTCGGCCAAAGCTGAGGAAGGGGTTGTTGCTTGATTTAAGGAAGATTATGATGCATCTCAGAAAATCCGTATCAATGCACGGAATCTCATCGTACGAAGCGGCCCGAGCAAAGCATCGGAATATCTCCGCACATCTGATAACAAAAAAGCGATCATGCTCCAACCTGGAGATATCGTCATACCTCTCCTCGATGCAAATGGAAATGTCGAAACGACCGTGGATGGTCCTCGAGACTATACCCATGTTACCCTCGCAGATGGCACAGAAGGCTGGATTGCTCTCTCCGATAAATTAGGAGGAAAATTCAAGCAAGAATACGGCGATATCAATCTCCGGGACAATAAGCTCGATACCTCAAAATCATATGTGCTCAATGGGGAAGATATCCGTCTCAGAACAGGATTTCATACCAGAGCAGACACGATCGATATACTGGATAACAAAAAGGTCGACCATATACACCTCATGACCAATTCCAGTGAAGGAGACAATGCTCCAGAAGGAAGCGGATTAACGTGGAAGATGGTCGAGGTCACCTATCGTGATGGCACGAAAAAGACCGGATACATCGCTGAGAAGTATCTCACAGAAAGAGTCAATGCTCCAATTCCAGAAGGTCCTAAACCAATTTTTATACCCCGCCGAATGCCGCCAAGAATAGAAAAAGATTTATTACCTACTGGAACAAAGGTAGAAGCTATGCCAGGATATGTCCGTACACCATTTACGCCACCACAAATAGTCGATGTACGAGGTATACAACCAGGAAGTACAGCACGAGATCCATATACAGGTAAAGATTTTACCGTGCCGATGGATATAGTGCAACCCACTCCTGAAACGAAACCTGAAGAAAAACCAAACCGACCAATGGGAGAAGGACTTACATCATCGCCTGAAGAGAGACCAATGAGTGGAAATCCTTTTGACGCTGGACGAAAAAAACCTGAAACAACTCCTAAAGTTGAAAAAAAGGAAGCTCCAGAAATCCCTTTTGGAACAGCCCTAGAAGGTCGACCTGGCCTCGTCAATAGTCCGTACGCAGGAAAATTCCAGCTCGTTGATGTAACAGGACTCAGCCCGGGACAGGAAGTAAAATGTCCTTATACAGGGAAACTGTTCAGGGTACCTGAACCTTGGAAATCAAAGGAATAATTAGTACAGGAACTAAAATAAATAATTGTCTACACACTCCTCCCGCCTTGGCGGGGGGTTTTCTTTGCAACACATAAGAAAATAGAGTAATCTCAGGAGGATAGCACAATTTTATGAATAATACACCAGCTAAGGCGCCCTCTCCAGCACCATACCTAGAAGCTCCAGAAATGAAGAGCATTCAGGATCTCGGTGATAAAAAGGCTCAAGTTCTCGCTTATCTCGAAAATATGCCGGATCTCGAAGGTAAAGAAAAGGAGGATTTCAAAAAAGAATATCTCCTCGCTTTTGATGAGCTGAGCAAGAAAACTGATGCAGAAAAACAAAAAAATATCGGTGATGTCACGTTATCAATAGTATCTCTGAGATCAGCTATACTCGGAGAAAAACAAGATAGCGATGACGAAAAGGATAATACAGGGGATATCGAACCAGATAAGCTAAAACGTAAGCTCTGATTGGAAAAAGAAATACGTGGACGTATCGACGATTTCAAGGATGACATCGAACGAAAACTCAATGCAACAGCAACTACTCCTCCAGAAACTCCTAACACACCTTCCGCAGTTATCGAAAAAACTCTCTGAGAACTCAATATCAGTGCTGATATTCCTCCAATACCGAATGATTACGTCAGCAAAAACAAACCAAACATGCTCGAGAGTTTTATCATGAATATGCTCGATAAAATGGGGCTATGATTTATCGCAAATTGGTTGAAGATGAGATCCATGGGATACAAATCAGAGAAACAGATGGAATACACGCAGAAAGCCATGAATGTCCTCCTATCGATAAAAGAATCACCGATTTCTTCCATTATACGACTCGACGATATCACCGAGAGAGAATTTCGTAAGATTTTGAGTGATCATGGAGACCTAGACTTAAGCGTACTAGAAAACGTGGAAGCAGCACTGCTCGGAAAACATGCCAAGGAGGAAAAATACAAGAAATATCATCGTATCTACCGAGGTATTGAAGTCATGGCTCATGAAATAAATAATACAGTTACTGTGGACTACAAACCTGTAGAGAGACTTGATAAACTCTTGGATTCTAGCAAAAATACCGAACTTGATCCGGACTATAGTGAAGATACGCTTCCACCAGTTCCAGTAGAAGCTCCCACCCTCACCGACGCAGAAAAAAGAGCAGAAGAAATACAGAAAATCACAGATGCAAAGGAGGCAGATACAAATCTCAAAGAAGCGAAAGCTCAACTCGACGAACAAACAGAGGAAAATGAAACAAAACAAAAAGCGCAAAAAAAAGTTGAAGAAGCTTCGTTGAAAGTAAAAGAATTCGTCGATATATCAAAAAAAGAGGTTGAAGCTCTCAAAAAAGAAACAGAAGATGCCATAAAAGACCTAGAAAGCCAGATAAAGATAGCTCAAGGAGATATAGATAAGGCCACGGAAGTAAACTCCAAATCACCAACTCCCGCAAATAAAGCGAATTTAGATGTCGCAACGAAAACACTCAACGAACTCCAAAAAAAGTTAGCAAGTAAACAAAATATGCTCACTGATACTGATCATACTCACACTACCAAAACAGACCTTACGGAAGAACTAATGAAGTTTAATAATAAAGAAATAACTGCAGAAGATGCTGTTTCTTCGGCGCAAAGAGCTAAAAGGATAGTCGAAGCTCAAAACGACATACTAAAAAGTCAGGGGCAAAAAGAAACTGAACCGGAACTTCCTCCACTGACACCAAACGAAAATAATTTAGTATATTTTGATGGAAAACTCTACCAAACTATCTGAAATGAATGGAACCCCGAATATAGAGAAATGTACTATGAAAATGGCGAACTAAAGCGGAGTGGTAGGTTTAGCGATTGAAAAGTTCTACGGCATGAAAAATGAAATCTAGCAGCCCTGGTCACTAAATGATGTAGGGTTATCCCCTACTGAGAAGCAAATGATATTATTCGTGGTCTTGATGATGCGAAAAAGAACCTCAATAATATATGGATTTCTATAGAACCAGAGCATTTCGCTGGGAAATTAAGAAATATAAAAATAGATTAATTTATTTGTCAATACCCTTCCCCTCTCAATATATGAGGGGATTTTTTGATTTGAGCGAAAAAGTGGGGTAAGATAGTAAGGAATAAGAATTTATGACTTCTACAGCCACTACATCAGCCAATCCAGAAAATCTACAGGATGTTATTGATCAAAATAGCTATGAACATACCACCTGAGCCGGTATAGTAATTGATGATGTGAGCTGAGCAGTTCAGCTCTATGATCGATGAAGAGTGAAAGAAAATTTCAGCAATATTTGAGAATATCTGGATAAAACTCTAAAAACGAGGGCAAAGGTTCAATCAATTTTAGATGCCGCTGAAGACCTCGCTTTAGCTTCTACTACACCTATAGCTGCACACTTTAATTTCAGACATCTTAATGATATCATCACACAGGCAAATACTACATTACCTGCACCTGTTGCTGCTCCTCTTCCTGCTGCTCCTGCGCACATAGCTCATAAACTCATTGAAACCTATTTAACTCCAGCAGAATATGCATCCTGAGTAACAGAATTTGGTATCTCAAGTGATAAAACTAAATTTACATATAAAGTTGGTGGGGCTCCGAGAGAAACTGATATTATAGATATGTGTGAGGAGCTTTATTTATGAAGAAAAATAAATATCAATAGTCTGAATCAGACTGCTGCTATATGTTTAAGGGCAAAACGTAGAGAAGAGAAGAGAAACGAAAATACAAATAGTGCAAGTACTAATCCAACAAATCCTCTAACAACTATTCCATGAGCTCCAACTTGAACAATGTGAGCTCCAGAAATTAATGAAGAACTTTCCATTCCACAGCTCTATGCGGCTTGTGAACAAGCAAAGAAAAAGCCCACATCTGGATCGGCATACAGCTTTGACAAGAAATGGTTTTTTGTCAGATATAATACTACTGCTAATCAGTGGGTTGTTCAGTATCAAAAGAAAGATGGAAAAACCAGCACAATTTCTGAACCAAGTATAGGGCAAGTAGTTGCTCATATATCAACTCTTTCAGAAAAAAAAGAAGCCAAATCCGAAAAATCTCTCACTGTTGATATGGCTAATGAACTCGATGAAAATAAGATAATTGAGATATGTGAAGCGATTAATAAAAACCCAGCCAAGATTGGATATTATAAAATAGGAGGCAAACAATTCTCAGTCAGATATATTCCTGCGGCATGAGGTACCAATGGTGGATATGTAGCAACCTACCCAAATCACACTGAAGTAGAAAATACAAATGAATTTAGGAAATCTCCAAAAGACCTTGCGAGGTTCTTAGCCGAGAATATCCATCTCTACAATGACCATCATGACACAGATAGATTCCGATTATTAGAACTTATCAAGAAAACCGATGGAGAAAAGGCATGAAAAAGACAAGAATACATAATCAAAGGTAACAAACACTATATTTGGTCGAACAGATTGAAGCTTTGAAAGAGAACATATTTTGCAGAAGTGCCTGTCTGAGAACACGGCAAAGAAGTTGTTTCTGCCATAACACAAAAAGGCCTCTATGAGAAAATACAGGAGAAAATCAATCATCCCGAAAGCGCTAAAGAAAAAATAAATGAAGCAAAAGCTGAATGAGCTGAGCCAAAAGACGCTGCTCATACAGAGGATCATGGACATAGCCACGCTAAAGCAGAAGGAACCTTCTACGACCGGTCTGTCGAAAAAATCTTTGGTCACGGACTCATCGGACGAGCATTTATCGGAACGAAAAATCTGATACCGAAGCCCCTCCGTTCCCTCGGTGGAAACACTGTCGGAGCAGGTGTAACATCCGGTATCGTAGGATGAGCACTCTACGGCGGTAGTCTAGCCCTTGGTTCTGTAGCACTTTCTTCAGCTATAGTGCCGGCCATGACCCTTACATTTGCCGCTTCCATGACTAACCGCTTCCTGAAGTGGAGAAAATGGTGGCCTCACAACAAAAAAGAAGATAGTGGATGACACGGGTGACACTAAAATAATATTGTATGAATCATCTCTACAAAATCTGATACAAAGAACCGATTATAGCTCACTCACCATCAGGTAAAGTCAGTGAGAAAGCGCAAAAGCTACAAGAAGCTCAGATGCAGAAAGCCCTTGCAAAAAAGAAAATTGAGATCGAAACAGCGCGGAAAGAAGAGCAGCTCAAGAATTCCAAATGGACTCGAGATGATCTCTTTAAACTCGTCCATCAACAAGAGAAAATTCTCGATGATAATGTCGGAAATGCTCAGGCATTCAGTGATGATGTAACGCTTATAGAAGCACAAATAGCAAAGGAAAAAGGACAGATAAAACTGGAAGGGATCGAGAAAGATAAAATCAATCCTCACGGGATAGATTTCCTCTATGGACTTCTCCTGCAAGCACATATCATAAATTGCGATTTCTATATCGAAATAGATGAGAACTACCAACCGATACTACACGATAACAAAACACCAGAGAGAACTGCTCAGATGGAGTGACTCCAGGCGCAACTCAATAAGCTCGAGTTCGGGGTCGATAGAGGTCATATGCTGCGAAAAAATGATAACACTCCAAAAATAGCGACATACTTAGGTGCCTTAGCTTATCACAGCGAAAAATCAGGAGGAAACCTCATGAAATACAGGGAAAAACTAGAGAAAGAGATACAGGAAGATCCCAATAGACCTCTCACAAAAGAGGAAATACAGAAATCCAATCTCCACCCCGGTCAGAAAAGTTTTCTCCTCGCCTGGAGAGACCGTAAAAATGATCGCAATCTCATAAAAATACAAGACGATCAAAAAAAATATGTAGAAGAATCTCGTGCAAGATTCAAGGAAAAAAGCCAAGAGGAACACGATCAGGAATTTGCAAAAAATCCTATTCGTAAGTCTATAGAGCTTTTCTGAGCCGGAGCTATCGGAATAGGCATTCTGATACTAGGAATCAAGAAACTTTTCTTTGATAAGGATGGAGCGGTAAGCAAAATATTTGGCGCTCTTGCACTCCTCATAGGAGGATATATGACATATAGTATGGGAGATAAGGCATGGCAAGCCCTGGGGGGACCAGAAATGATCAATGGGACCAGTCAACCAATCAATAAAGACAGAGCAAATGATAACCCTCCAGCCAGAATAACAGAGAAAATAAAAGAATTATGGGGAGATACACAGAACTGAATAAAAAAGCTTCAGACACGTATTGCAGGACCTAAAGAATGGTCGATGCTGCTTATGAAAGAAGATGTAGGTCCTCAGATCACCACATACCCAGCAGGAGCTCTCCTCTATGCTCTCTATGAAGATGCAAACCTGCCAAACGAACAGTCTCAATTTGACTCATACGATAAAAACAAGCAATTGCTACGAAAAATACGGACAACAATATGAAAACTGGATGACAATGAAAAAAAACATCTTCTCGCACTGGTGAGCCATGCATGGGAAAGACAAACTGAAATCTCTCAAAAAGACAAATCACAACCCTCAATACAAGATGACTACCTCAAGGCAGATAAAGACAAACTGACTCTTGGATCGATGATAAAACATATAGATGACCAAGATAAATGGTGGAATACACTCCCTGACTGGGTCGGATTTAAAAATGGGGGTTTTAACCAAAACACCCACCAGACTGAGATGCTAAAAGTCATGGCACCAAAAATGAGCGAATGGGGTAACGTGAGTATTGGTGATCTCAAGAAGTACTTTGGTCCATCAGTGGCTGGAGATAAAGCTTGGAGGAGTGCCTCTTCCGTTGAGAAATTAATCAACGATCCCCTTACAGTGAAAGCAAGTGCCAGTGCAGAAACAACAATAAGACACTATGTTGAAAGTACTGATTTCTGAGCTGCTCCTGATACTATGACACTCCGTGACCTCCTAAAGTCGTAAATATTATTTGACATTATAAAATATCAGTATATAATACGATAGTATAATATTACTTATGACTTCTCCTGCACCTACTAATACACATTCCCAACCAAACAGTTGAAGAAAATGGTTCAATAGAATTTGAACCATGATCTTGTGAGGTGGTCTTGTGTATGGCGTTATGGAACCTAGCGTAAGAGATAAAGTCTCAGATGCGCTCGGCAATACTCCACCGAAACACCTCAATGTACCAGGAAATGCAGCAAAACATCTCTGAAACAATGGCATTGTACCAACTGGCAAAACCAACATATACAATGATGGGATGGAAGCTCTTAAGAGAGAATTCCTTATAAATGCTGCACGAGCAAGACATAGAAATAGCCCTGTAGGACTCTCTGCTGATGCACAAGCATTTGATAGCTTATGGAGATATATAACAGATGATGCATGATTTACTGATCGTAAATGGGGTCCTGGTGTAAAATTCCAGTGACACGATGATCAAAATAAAAAAAGAGTAAAAAATAAAGATGGAAAAACACAAAAAAATTCTCAAATAGGTCACTACGAATTTGATGCACACTCAGAAGGTAAAGAAAGAGTGATACTATTTACTTGGGAATTTCCATATGACCAAAATACCGTAGATAAAATGAAAAAAGAAGGGGTAACTGGCCCTATTGATTTCATTGGGTTCAACGAATTTCGCCAATACGGAGAAGATGGAGCCATACAAATGTATAAGAACGATACTAAAACAGGAAAACGTGTATGACCTAGAACTATTGGTAAAGACGAGCTCATCAGGTACTTAGGAGAACTGCCTAGATTACAGAAGTAGTATACATAACAAATAATCTTTTAATTAAAATCTCTATGAAAGCACTCCACATGAAAGTATATCCCCGTACAGGTGAAGCAGAGTTTGATCAGGTCAAACAGACTTTGACGACTATATCCAACAATGCATCTACCAATGCGCTCGTACGTTCAGATATCGCAAGTATCTTGGCACATGCCGATAACATCGTTAATTGAAGCACAGAAAATGATGCGGTTGAGTTAAAATCTTTCGTGAGACACCTCGAGAAACTCGCTGCACATGAGCACATGACTCCTGCTGATAAAACTGAATTAAACAAAAAAATAGCAGCTTTCAAGGCAAAATATTTCATAAAATGAACGAATAAGGTCAGGTTGGCAATATCTGGATTAGTACTTGCCACTCTTGCCGTTGGTGGAGCGATGAAGCCCGGACTTCCAGAAAAAGAACAAGAGAACCCGAATAAAAAAACTCTCCTAGCATCCTTGATTGAAAAAGATACCACACCAGGAAACCTAG
The DNA here is from genome assembly GCA_964632405.1 of uncultured Candidatus Peribacteria bacterium. GTDB lineage: Bacteria > Patescibacteriota > Gracilibacteria > BD1-5 > JAGOOR01 > JAGOOR01. The sequence continues at coordinate 102,941 of CAZWBM010000004.1, forward strand.
AGGCAACATTTGATACTCTCTGGGAAGATATACGGAAGGATGCAAGATATTTTCAAAAATTAACACGAAGTGAGAACACGCTCGAAGTAACGGAAAAAAATCCGGCGGATATGCTTGAGATAAGAGCCGATGAGGATCTAGATGGAGTAGTTGGGACAAAAACTATTACATTCTCTGCTCAAAATGGAACCAATGGTGACAAAACAATCTATACATTGCAACGGAGAGGGGGAATTGGTGCTGTAATGATTTCTCAAGATGGTAGTAAGCCTCAGTTAGCAGATGAAGCTAATGTAGGGGATATATTGGGGGCATTGGCAGGGTATTAATACTTGCAATCAAAGAAAATATGACGTAAGATGAGGAGGTAACACTTCTCATCTTTTTTATGTCAAAAGAGGTCCCAAATATCAGCCGCGAACATCAGCAATATGCTGAAAAAGCCTTGGCTGATAAAATCCGCTCGTGAACCCTTCAATCCGTTCATTTGCTTGATGAGATGCTCTGGGCAGGAAGATCAGCTCTCACGGTATTACCGAGAAAAGATGGGGATAAAATTGGTTGGAAAAGTGGCTACCCCTTGAGACTCCGGGCAAATCCAGGAAAAACTGAGGAAGTAAATGCTGTCAAGGAAGGTGCAAATATCAAAATAACCGGAAGACCATGTCATGCTACCGATAAAGAGGGGGATCACTGGTGGTATCCCGTGGAAGTCTCAGGATGAGACTTAAGGGATCCAAACAGTACAAAAACATGATGGGTATCTGCTGAATTTATACAGGCAGAATTACCGGCTGCACCTATACCTGTTCCTCCTCCTGTCAAAAAGAGATTAGATGAGGAAACAAAAAATGATTCTACAACAGACACATGAGAAGACACCTGAAGGGCTCCTGATGAAGCCGTGAGGATCAAGAAAAATCATCCTAGCGGACGAGCACCTGATGAAGCTATGAGAGAAAAAAAACGAGACAGTACAGGAAGAGCACCTGATGATGCTGCCCCAGAGAGACGAGCTTTCCCATGAAGAGCTCCCGATGATAAGAGAAAAAATAGGAATCCTTCTAGGCCCACAATCCTTCCCCTCCCACCAAAACCCTCGGGCAGCCCAGATCGCCTGACTGTACCAAGAGGAAGTTCAGGTATTCCTGGAGCACCAACTCCTCCGAGAGGTCCATCAGGAGCTCCTAGTTCACTCAATATCCCCCAAAAAAACTCTGGCCCTACCCAGGCATTGAATACGCCGAAAAGTCCTTCCAGTAAACCGGAACCTCTCATTATACCAGAAAGAAATTCAGGAAAACCTCTTCCGCCAACTCCTCCGAGAGGTCCATCAAGGACTCCTGAACCACTTAAGGTAGTATGAAACAGCTCTGGCTTACCACAATGACTCGATATTCCGTGAAGAAGTTCCGGCCCTGCCCAGCCACTAAAAATACCAACATCCTCTTATGGCTCTCTTGAACCACTCAGTCCACCGAGTGATCCTTCCCTTGCTCCAGAAAAAATCCCCGCTCCTTCCAACTCAAAAGAAACCACTCTATCCTCTACGAATAAGATCCCCCCAGAGATACCCCTAACCCTTGATGAAACGGAATTCGTCGGGTTCAATAAGGAACTCGTAAGACTCGTGCCAAAAGTAGCAGAAAGGAATAAAATTATTCGATTTATCCAGAGTAATCCTGATCTAGCATTAAAAGAAATCCGTCTCAGTGAAGTAGGAGGTACGCCTCGAAACACACCTTTGATACCAAAAGATTCAGAAGGAAAATTAAATGAAAATGTCTCTTTTAAAGATGGAAAAGCAATGATATCAACTATGGTCGAATCAGATAGTATCGGAATTTATCTAGAATGATGAGTAAATGAAACTCCTGCTCTAGTGATCAAAACCAAGGATGGTTCCACAGAAATATACTCTATCTTTCGCTAATAATGAACTCTCGAGAAAAATGACATGCTTCGAATTACCAGACATCTCAAGGGCTATGATCCCTCAATAAGGTCAAGAAAATAGCACAAACTGCGGTTTTAGGTCTACTTTTGGCTGGGAGTGCAGCAGATACTTACGGCAAACCTCTAAGTCCTGAAGAGGAGCTATCCCGTACAAAAAGAAGTAATACAGACTTATTGAAACACACAGCAGAACTCCAGCAAAAAATAAAAGAAACAAATGCAGAATTACAGGCGCTTTTAGAGGGATTTGAGAAAAATATGCCAGAAGGCATCCCAGGTAAACCAGATACATTCATGGGTTCTGACGGTCATGTAACTTCCGAGGCAAGAGCATGGATAGTGGAAACGCTTCCAAAAGAACACACAAAGCTCCTCGAGGACCTCAAAAAAGCAGAAAAAAACATGGATAGCGTACCAGCATGAAGCCATGCATGGTGGCATCATTGGCAAACCGTATTCTTGGCAATCTATGCCATTTTAGCCACTATAGGAGCGGTAATGGCGATACCGCCTATAGGAACTGGAATGGGACACTGAATAGTACTTGCTGCAGTCCATGGATGATCGAAATGGTGGGGAAAGAGAAAGCCAAAAAAATCTGAAAATGACTGAAATCAGCCACCTCCCCTCCCCCCAGCATAAACAAGAGAAAAAGTGTGGTAAATATTTGCTTTCGGGTCAAGAATATGGTAGTTTGAGAGGGATAATCACCTTCTCTCTTCTATGACCACATCAACCCTCGAAAAACCGCAAGAGATAAAGAGCTTTACCAGTCTGATACACCTGCGTGAACAGCTCACAAAAGAAGCCAAAAACCAGGAACGTCTGACTGAATTCCAAAAGACTATCGATGAAGCAATCAAAGATGGTGACAAAAAGGGTGTGATAGAATTTACCGAAAAGGAATGGAAAACGCTCATCACAAATGAAAACCTCCCTCCTTTCGAGGAAGTACAAACACTCCTGAAAGAAAAAATTAAATCTCGGAAAGAAGTCACCAGAGAAGCAAAGGAGAAAACAGGAGGAATCATGGGAGAACTCCAAAACAAGACGGGTGAGGTGAAGAAAGCTATAGAAGAAGTGACAGGTAAGGCACAGTGAGCAATTAACGGAGCACTCTCCCCTCTCCAGAAGATAAAGGAGAATTTCACAAAACTCGGAAACTCTATTTCCGAGATCTGGTCAAACATCTGGACTCCCGTGAAGTTCGCCTGGTACACACTCTGGGCCACTCTCGGATTTAAATACGGCCGTGATGCTCTCACTTCAATGACCAAAGAAAAAGCAGAAAAGGTCGTGGAAGAAGCAAAGAAAAAGGCAGGAGAAATAGCAGGAAAAGGAGAAGAAAGAAAAGAGAAAACTTTAGAAAAAACAGAAAAATCCTGATCTCTCCTAGATACCTTCAGTAAAACACTCCTCTGATCAGGAGCAATACACGGTCTCTTAAAAGCAATGCCAAAATGACTCCGTGATAAACTGGGGAATCCTTCGGATTGAAAAAACTTTTTCATACGATGTGCGAAAAGTCGTGCACTGAAGCTCCTTGGCTTTTCTGGACTGACATGTTTTGGTATCGGGAAACTTATTGAAACAAGTGAAAATCCAGACGTTATAGCAAAAATAGGGAAAATGCCAGAAGATATACAAGAACAAAAAGAGTGGCTCAAAAAAGCAGCAAAAATGACAGATATGTGATCAGATGCTGAGCAAGCTACAGAAAAACTCATGTCGGCACAAAATGAAGATGAAGTCATGAAATTCGATGAAGCATCCGAAGAAGACGAAAATATGGTACCTCTCAAAGATCACCCATTTTGGAGCGAATCTGTCGAAAAAATGAAAAAATTTGGTGATCGTCTGAGCGAGCTCTATGCGGCTGATAAAAATAAATTTGAAAATGTTCTATGAGCTGCTGGGGTGATCAAGCCATGACTCCTTGGGACATTTGCCGGTATGGCTACAAAATCTTGAGGTATCGGTATATGGGTAATACAAAATGTAGTTTCACATCTAGGTTCCACTGCCTTGCTTGCTGGAACCATTGGTTATAGTGGACATCTCCTCGCCAACAAAGTAAAAGTTCCTCGTGATATGTGACCAGAGGATCTCGTAGAAAAAATAGAGGATCTCCTAACATTTCCAGAGATCGAGCAACAATTCAAGGATCTATGAGGAAACATAGACAGCCCTCAGATCAAGGAATCACTTTCAAAAATGGGCGAATTCACAGCCGAAATCAGCACATGGACCCTCGAGAAAATAGAGGAAGTACTCTACGAGTGAGCCTCAGAATTTCTCATCAGACGTGATAGAGAAAAAATTACAAGAGCCGACGAAAATGGCCTCTTTTTCTTAAAAACTAAACTCGGACATAGTGAAAATGATTCAGTCCTCCTTTCAAAAGACGGGAAAAAATGAGTAATAGTAGACCTGCTCGAGAAAGTGAAAAAGAACGATATGCTCACAGAGGAGAATATTCGTCGTCTCATGGAAGCAAGTGAAGGTACTGGAATTGAGATTTTTCCTGCTGGTGATAATAAGGGTAGTGAAACAATCCAGTGGCGAGACGCAAATGCAGGGGGGGCGCCTTACAATCTCTGTATCAATCCACTCATATCAGTTGAAAAACGCGCAGAAATAGCTCTCGGATTTGAACCAGATTATCTCACCAAAAAATGAATATCTGGCTTCCTACGTGACGCTGCAGGAGAAGGTATCGAGAATTCAAAAGAAATCTTTAGTGATATGGTAAGAATAGTAAAAGATGGCTTGAAAGATGCAGATGAAGCAAAGACAATTCTAGAGAAATTTATGGCTACAGGAGGTATCGTCACAGGTCTTGTGGGTGAAGTAATCATCGAAGATTATTTCTGAAATGTTGCAAGAATAGGTGGGAAGTGAATAGAATTTCTGATTGATATGCTCCCGGGGTGAGATGATGTATTTCAGAGTGAGGCACTCGTAGAAATGGGTGGAGTCTTGGTACCAGTTTTGTTTATTCAAAGCAGAAAAATAAAACGAAATATAAAACAATATTGATACGCCAAAGGACTGCTCAAAACAGTTGTATGTGATACGCTATGATCTCCTGTACGATGGACAGCTAAGGGCATGAAAGGATCTCAAGTAATATGGAACAGATGCAAAGCGGGAGATTTGGTTGGTATTTTACGTGATCCAACCATACAGATTCGTGATTCAGGTATATCAAGAGTACAGAGAAAAATCTGAAGATTCTTGGTTGATAGATGAGGATATGAGACGATCAAAAATTTCTGAAAACATATTGAATGTCTCGGTGAAATACGACATATAAGTAGTCGACTAAGGGCTGTGAAGATAGAGTTGAACTTTGGAAACAAAACTTCTCATAGAATTGATGACCTCATGCACAAAATAAGAGAAGAACTCAGACATCCTGAGTTTGATGATGTACGCGATATGTTATGAATTACTGATATAGACAACCAGGTAAGAATAGACGATCTGGACGGTCTTTTAAAGAAATTAGATATGCATTATGGTAAAATAAAATTCTCTCTTGAAGCTGAACGAAAAGAGGCGCAAAGGTTACTTCAAGAAGCTATCAAAAAAGATCCTGATTTAGTCAACAAAGCCCTGCATAACACTCGCGATCTAAGAGCGGCACATCATGAACACATGGACATCAATACTCCCGAAGGGAAAAAAGCGGCACAAGATGCCCTTGATGAAGCAGAGAAAGATTGGAAAGCACTCAATGCAGAAAAAACAAAAATAGAAAAAGAACTCCTCAAGGCAAAAAAACAAATGGAGCTTCATCCAGGCGATACGAACCTCAAATCTATTTATGATATAAAAAATAAAGCATATATTCAGATGTTTGAGGATTACCATATAAAAAGTATCTCTCTCAATGAAATTCGCGATGCTATGCATGAGCTCCTCCATGGCAGGAAACCAAGGATTAGACTCGGTGAATCCCATCTGAGATCAATCAAGGGCCTTCGTGGAAGCGCCAAAGTTCTCTGAATACTTGCAGCCACAGTTGGAGCCGGTTTTGGTATAGAAAAAGTAGCAGAATACATACACGGTGATTCGCATGAAAATCGCAGTACGTGAGAATCAACAAATGAAGATGACGAGAAGTATTTCTGATTCAAAAAAAACAATGTACAATCTGCTGCTGAGCAAAAAGAGAAGGGCAGCGAAAACTGTGAAACACCCGAAGAATTCAATAAGAGAATCGAGATGATAGAGACGCAGTACACCGAGTCTATCACGAAATTCCTCGATCCAGAGTGGGTACAAAATATCTCGAGTACTGAAAGAGAGAAGATCGTACAGGAAGCGGCAGATGGTCATATGCTGAGAGTAGATGCCATCAAATCTCTCATTCGTGCCAATAAATGAATGATGGAGTGATTCTGGAATAAACAATTCACAAACGAAGAAACTGGTGAAGAAATTATCCCAAATGATATCCGAGAGCAAGGCGTGAAGGCGTTTATGTTTATTCACAAAAAGGATGGAAAACTCACACTGGACTACATGAGTCATCAGGATATGAAAAATGTCCTCTATCTCCTCTATGATCAAAACTATAAAAATGCACTAGAGAGAAATCTCGGAAGTGGAGGTGCAACTGCAGTAGATCTAACGCTCAGGGTAGCGCCGTTTACAGGATCATTTATGGATGGTAAAGACGCGTACGGAAGGTTTTCACGTGGAAATATCTGAGATGGTCTCTGGAGTACAGCATGGTGTATTGGTGGTTTAGCAATCGATATTGCCTCAACAGCTGCTACCCTGACAGGTATATGAGCAACAGTATGAGTGCCGGTTCAGGGATTAGCAATATCTGCAAGAGGAGCTAAAATAGCTAAAATCGCAGGGAAAGCCCTGCTTCATAACTGAGTCCAATTTGGTGTTCAGTTTGGGACTAGTCTTGCAAAAGTTCCCCGCTCCGAATCAATCAAAATCGACGACCTCTAATTGTTCTCCAGAAAACCACAAGGGCTAAAAATTTGTGCCTAAGAAGAAAAAATATACTATACGTTCGATGTTGCGACGATTTCTCATAACCTCTTCTCTGCTTTTTTGTACGACATTTCTCTTATCCGGATGTGATATAGGGCAGTATTTTTCATGGAAAAAAGATACTCCCCTCCCCCTAGACCCCATCGTGGTAGATGAGTGAACTCTTACAATCACAGCTCCGACAAGTCCTCTCGTAGGAAGCGAAAAAGTTAATCACGAAAGCACCATTGATGATGCTCTTCTCGCAGATGAAAAAAAAGAACGGGCATCAATACTGATGAAGCGAGCTGAATATCTCGCAAATAACAATGAATACAGTGAAGCTGAGGATCTCTATGAACGTATACTCCGCCTCTCAAAATCAGAGGAAGTAGAGAAAAAACTCGCTCATATCGCCTTCCGTGCGAAAAATTTCCAGAGGAGCTCCGATCTCTACAAAAAATTCACGAATGATCTCTACCTCTCAGAAAAGGAAGAATTTCTCCATGCTCTCAGATATACTGCTGATGAAGAATTCACGACTGCACTCGCAAATATGGATCTCCCCGACTACATCCGTCAGGCATATCAAGTTTCCTGGACATGTGAGCATGAATTTATCAACTGTGAAAGTGCGATTCGGGCATATAAGAATGACTATGCTCCTATCCGTGACCTCAAGAATGCGCTCAAGAACTACGAAGCCCTGGGCAATAAGGATCCGAGCTACAAAGAAGCACTTCTGATCGGAGCATTGTATAAAAATCAAGACTACACAACCGCTATTCGAATAGGAGAAAATGTCCTTCGACGTAAGCCAGACTATCGTCCTATACTCAAAATCGTCGGATTTGGATCATTTATGATCAATCAAAATGAACGAGCTCAGTGAATACTCGGTAAATATAAAAAACTCGAACCAAAAGATGCAGAAGTGGATTTCATCCTCTGACTCCTCCACTTCGAAAAGAGAGATTATGAAACCTCAAATATTTATTTCAACAAAGCAGTGCTCGGTGGTTACAAACCAAAAATAGTGGTAGAGAGAAAACTCGCATACAACTATTATGTCCTCGATCTGCCAAAAAATATGTTCCAGGTTCTCGGATATCTGATGCTCGAACCGGACGTGACTGAAGCTGATGCAACAAATGCGATCTATCTGGCTCTGGTACATGGAGAAACAAGAAATGCTGGAGAATGGATCACCATCGGAAGAGCGAAATTCAGTGATTCTGAGAATATACTAGGCCTCCAAGCATGGTACCTACGCATTACCAATAACTCCACTGAAGCCCAAACAATCGTCGACAACATCCTTTCTCGAAATGAAAATCATCTCATCGCTCTCGTGCAATGAGGCATCCTCGCGTATGACGCTGGATACAAAGAGAAATCCAAAACACTCCTGAAGAAGGCAAAAATCATCGATGCTGGCGGAACATGGTCGACCACGATAGCAGAATACCTCGCAAAGGCATAAACTAATCCATCTGTACCACACCCTCCTTCTGACTTTCCTTATGACGGAAAGTCGTTTTTCCGATTTTTTTCTTGAGATGCTCTGAGACAATTTTCTGCACATCCTGAGACGATATCTTTCATGCTTTTATAAGTGAACGAAGACCTTTATAGGTCGTATTCTTCCCTTCCATTTTGATCGTATCCCAATCGACATCTTTAATAAGTAAAGTTCTCAGAGCATTCTCGAAACAATCGCTAGAACAAAAACCCATGTGTTTCTTATGTTCATCTGCATCCACGATAAGACGAGCATTGCACGCAGTATAGCGACAATTATCACAATTATCAGTCGGCATATCCGTATGGAGACAGGATCCTATAGTAACATGTGTGTTTTTATCACCGACAAATGTACTCACTCGATCATCAAAAGTATAGAGATTCCCGAGCCAATTTCCATCATTGAACGTATTCACATACTTCACCACTCCCCCCTCGATCGCATAGACATCCTGGAGTCCAGCTTTATTTGCGAGGACAGCGGCTTTTTCACATCGGATACCACCGGTACAATACCAGATAATTTTCTTTCCGTTTGCCTTTGCACGATAGCGCTCAAGAAGCTGCGGTACTTCACGGAAATTGACTGTCCCCGCTGGGATAGCCCCCTTGAAATGTCCGAGACGATACTCGTAGTCATTGCGCATATCGAGGATCAAATAATCGTCGGTCTTCCCTTCATCAATAATTTTCTTGAATTCCTGTGGAGTGAATTCTTTTTTGTATTTTTTCACTTCATCTTCGGTAACTTTTGCACCGAGAACGACAATCTCCTCTTTTATTTTCACGATCATTTTCTCAAACTGATGGCCCGAAACCAACGTTGCTTTGGTATCGATATCAGCGATGTTTTTGAAGTACTTCGAAGATGAGAGAAAGAGACGATAGGCGCGGCATTGGCCCAGATTCCCACTCACAGTAGAGCTGATTCCTTCGGTACCGATATAGATACGGCCCTTGAGTCCAATATCATGACAAAACGAGAGATGTTCAGTCACAACTGCCTCAAGCTCACTTTCTGGGATATCCACAAAGTGATAAAATGTTAGTAGTTCAAATTGTTCTTTAGCCGGTTTCATATGGCAGTATTCTAGTATATTCCTCTAATTTTCAAGTTCTTTTAGATAAATTGACATAGTGATAATTCAATTATAATAATTCCATGCTCCAAATAGATGAAAAGATAATAGGAAATATTACTTGAACTCTCACGCTCGATGGGTTTGATTTTGTCACTTTTAAAAAAGATACAGAAATTGAGACCAAAGAAGCTCAAGCTCTCGAATCAATGACGGTGAAAGATTTTATACAAATGTTTACAGGATTACGCGTAGAGCTTTGTTGTTTTAAGCATGAAAAAAGTGGAGAAAAATGATTCACAAAATGCCCTCTTAGGCCGAATAATATGTCTTGTGGACATATTAGAACAGTCTTACGAAAATTCCTGATTGCAATAGCTATTGGGACGGAAAAAGGCACAATTACCCCACATGAAAGGGTAAGTTATCTCGCCAGACTGGAAGATGCTGCACCTCTTCATGACAGAGCAGATAAAGAAGCATTTCAAGGATATGATGAAGAGCTAGGCGAATGGATAAGCTATGGCACTATTCGTAGATCTGGGCAAATATTTATAGGCCCATTATTGCAATGAAGAACAGAATGAAAATTCCTAAAAAAACAGGCAGAATTAGGAACAAATATGGCAAGACTTAAGAAAGAAATTCTAGAAAAATTAGCAGCATAATTTTTATGATTTCAAAAGATACTACATTATCGGATGTACTCGATTGGGAAAAGATTCTTGATGGTGGATTAGTGACATGACTCTTGGTAAAGACAGATGAAGAAGTCCTCATTAAAGTTGAACTCAAAAAAACTGTGAGTCAGTTTATGGTTGGTTTTCGGGCACTTGTATTAGAAATATGTAGATTTGATCATGAAAGAGCCGATGGACTAAGGCCTTTTACTGAATGTCCATTTTTATGAATCAATTTTGGCTGTGGTCACCCACGAATAATAAGAGCAAAATTCTGTATAGCTCTGAGGTTGCTCTTTCTACGAAAACAAATAAATGAAGACGAGCTGGATGATTATAGGTATAAAATATATGGAAATACCGGGGCTCTCACTTCATCGGATTTTCAGGCAACAAGGGGTTACAATGATGAATACAACCACGGATGAATACAGTCAATTTCTCCGACTGGCCAGAAAATGGGTGCAGTTCAGGAAGAATTTGGAACGAAGCTACTCGCGCTTCGGGACGAAATAGTTGGGAAACTAGAGGCAGTTTTCTGAAACTAAAGCTTCTCAAAATAAGCTCTTACCTGTGGTTCGAGTTCTTTTTTTCGGCTGAGTCTCCTCGCCAAATCAGCAGTAAAATCTGTAGTATCGACACCAAAAGCAGACTTGATTGCATCTTTTTCGAGATCACCAGCAACAAAAGTTATATTTTTTTCACCGATGATGTCGACCACCGAGAAGAATATACCATCGAGACCTGTTTCTTCCTTGAGAAGACGCATATCAGAGATGATTTCATTTTTACGACTCAGGGCATACCCTGGATTGGTTGTCTCCATGATACCATACCCAAATTTCTTTGTCCCTCAGGTATATGTTTTGTAATCGAGCTCAAGAATTTTCCTGATCGGCATATCGCCGAGATCAGACTTTGCATCAAACATAGCTTTTGCATATGCCTGGATGTCAGTGATGCCGAGATCTTCAGCGAGATATTCTGCTATTTCACGATCTTCTTCTGTTGTCGTCGGAGAACGGAATGCGAGCGAATCTGAGAGTATGCCCGCCAGGATCATCTTTGCAACTGAATCAGAGATTTCGAGGTCCTGCTCAGCAAACATCAGGAAAAGAATCGAACATGTGGAACACACAGGATCGAATCGGAGTTGGATCGGTTCAGTTGTAGAGAGATTTTCTACTATATGATGATCGATGATGCACTTCACTTTGAGTGTTCCGAGACCATCGATAGCTTGAGTGACAACATTATGATCGACGAGAACTACGTCAGATCCAGCCTCGAGTGTTGAAATCATTTTTGGTGGTTCCACGCCAATAGTTTTGAGCACATATTCAGTTTCTTTATTGAGCTCACCAAGTCTGTAGGCTTCTGCTTCTTGGCCCATAGCAAGGAAATACTCTTTCGCGACGAGTGCTGAGAGAACAGAATCAGTGTCAGGATTTTTGTGTCAGATAATATGATACATAGAATAAAGAGATAAAGGAACGAATGTAGGCTAGAGTATGGATAAGTATATTTTTGGCAACCAAAAACAAGGAAGTTTTATTTTTTCTTGCTTTTTATTGATTAGTTGTAGAATCCTCGTCTAAAGTAAGTATATGAGATTTCAGAAAATACCCTACTACCTACGCTACAGCATAGACGAAATCGTGGCCGATGCTCGTAAGCATATCACTGTGCATTATCTGCATAACCTCGTTCATGCAGCAGGAAAATGAGCATCAAAGGGTGGAACAGGATGCCAGATCGTCGACCATACGGACTATGGTACATATTTTTACGAGCCAAAAAAATTCGAAATGCCCGAAGAGAGGACTATCCGTTGTCTCGATCAGAGATCCGCTCACCAGAACGCTATCATAGCACTCAAAAGATGGGAAGAGGAAGTACGTGAATTCTTATGAAATCCCCCCAGAATGCATGAATCAAAAATAGAATCAGGTTCAATCATTGCACTCTCCTAAGTTTTCTCCTATTTCTCCTCAGTGTCGATAAGTGCTGAGGAGCTCTTTACGATAGCGAAAGATCCCACACGTAAGAGGACATCCGAGTGGTGCGTCGAATTTTCACCATCACTGGTATCGAGTACAGAAGACTCAAGTGCGGTCGATCCTACCTGTGCCAGCTGCTCGCTCGAGAGTTGCACAAAAGTATAGTTTTGATGCAAATAATATCCCCCACCGAGAAAAGAGAGGAGTCCAAGAGTGAGGAAAAGCTTTTTCATAAAAAGAAATTGAGGGAATAATATGGCTGAAGTATAGACGAAGAAAAATAGATTGCAAGCAGAGAATGACTGCTATTCATAAAAAACTCTTCCCGAAAAGACCAACTTGTCTATAATGCACCTATTATGTATTTTCGATCAAAATCTTCCTTTCAGACACAAAAGACTATACCGACAGGGTCTGAAAATCGTGCCACAGGACTCCTCACACAAGCAGGATATATCCGACAAGAAATGGCTGGCGTCTACAATTATCTCCCTCTCGGGCTCAAGGTACTCAGGAATATCGAGCAAATCATACGGGAAGAAATGGATGCTCTTGGAGGACAAGAAGTCTGGCTTTCCAGCATCTCTTCGCGCGAATCATGGGAAAAAACCGGACGCTGGGATACAATTGATGTCCTCTTCAAACTCCCCGCAGCAAACAATCGCGAATATGCTCTCAATCCCACGCACGAAGAAGTCATAACACCGCTTATGCAGGAATTCACTCGCAGCTACAAACAGCTGCCAGTCTGTGTCTACCAATTTCAGACAAAGTTCCGTAATGAAAAACGTGCTAAATCAGGTCTTCTACGAGGCAGAGAATTTTTCATGAAGGATGCCTATTCTTTTCATGCGACACAAGAAGAGCTCGATACCTATTATGAAAGAGTCCAAGATGTATATCGACGTATTTTCCAGCGTCTCGGAATAGGAGAGAAAACACATTATGTCTATGCGAGTGGTGGGGCATTTTCGAAATACTCGCATGAATTCCAGCTCGAGCTCGAAGTCGGTGAAGACCTCATATTCCGAGATCCTGAAAATGGTATTTGTTACAACAAAGAAATAGCACTCTCTCAGGTATCTCCTTTCAAATACTCAGAAAAAGAAAAGCCTCTCGAAAAACATACTGAAAAGTGAGTCATCGGGGTCAATGAGCTCTGTAAGCTCCTGGATCTTGAACCCGAAGAGACGACAAAAACTCTCCTCCTCATGAATGGGAAAAAGATGATTGCGGCCGTTCTCCGTGGAGACTACGATCTGAATCTCATCAAACTCCAGGATGCCTGTGAGGCCACTACTCTGCGGATGGCGACAGCGGAAGAAATCATGGAACACACAGGAGCAGAAGTCGGTTATGCAGGGCTCTATAATCTCCCAAAAGAAATCGAAATATACTGTGATGACGGACTGGAGTCGATGACCAATTTTGAGTCAGGAGGCAATAAAACAGGACTCCACATCAAGAACCTGAACTGGGAAAGGGATATCGAGAAACCAAAAAAATTCTACGATATCAAGGAAGCAAAACCAGGAGACCTCACTCCATCTGGAAAAGTTTATGAAACATTCCGTGCGTCAGAAATAGGAAATATTTTCAAACTTGGCACGAAATTCTCAGCACCATTTGATCTCGCGCTAAATACAGAGGACGGCAAAACAGTGACTCCAGTTATGGGATGCTATGGAATAGGTGTTTCCAGATTGATGGGTGTCATCGCCGAGATTTATGCCAGCGAGAAATGACTCAAGTGGCCAGAAAACATCGCCCCCTATAATACGCTCATCATCCTGCATGGTGATCATCTGGAGGAAGCAAAGAAACTTTCACAAGAGCTCGAAAAAGAAGACAAAGAAGTACTCATCGATGATCGTGATGTCTGATTTGGCATGAAGATGGGCGATGCCGATATCCTCTGAATTCCAAACGTTATCCTCCTCACGGATAAAACGCTCGAAAAGGGCGGTTACGAATTACGAAAATTCTGACAAGAAACTGAGTTTGTGAAAATGAGATAAATGTCATTCAGGAAATATTTCATCATTTTTCCACTCTAAACTCTAGGGCAAGAGGGAAAATACTATACAATAGGAAAAATCTATGTTTCCCAGCGAACTCAAATCGGAAGAGAAACTCAACATGACCATCAATCTCCTGATGGTCGTACTTGTCATCCTCAGCATCACCCTAACTATCATCGAGTCAGTCGAGAGCATCATGACACCAGAATTAAAGAATCTTTTTCTCTCTATACATATTGCTATCCTCGCAGCATTCTTGGCAGAATTTTTCTACCGACTCTGGTATGCTTCACAAATATATACTGGAAATTCTCCACTCAAATCGACACTGCTCTTTCTCATACATCCTCTCACCATCATTGATATAATCGTCATCGCTCCCCTCTTTGCCATGATATGGACTCATAATCTCCATGATGCAGATACGGTGATACTCCGAGTACTCCGATTCACGAGTATTTTGAATCTCTTTCATTTTTATCGGTCATCACGAGTACTTCGACTCTTGCGCGACATGTCTCGGGAAATATGGTTTGAGATGATGGTGATTTTTATCCTCTCTGTTCAGTGTATTCTCATTTCTGGTATACTCTTTTATGCTCTAGAACACGGTAGGAACTGACAGGTCCAAAATATTTTTGATGGTATATGGTGGTCTGTCATAACACTTACAACCATAGGGTATGGTGATATATACCCCATTACATTCTCCGGAAGGATATTGGGTATGGTTTTAGCGATGTTGGGTATCGGTCTTGTCGCACTTCCAACAGGTATACTGACGAGCGGATTTATCAGAGCACTTCGTAGCGAGAAAAAAATCTCTCAACTGGTCGATGATGTCGAGGAAGAAGAAAAAGAGCAAGATGAAATACTCTTACGGGTGAAAAAAATCGAAAAGAAAATAAAAAAACCATCAATGGTTTCCTCAAAGATTTTTACCAAAAAGAAAAAAAAGTAATAATTATTGGTCACAAAAAAAGTCTAGTCATTCCTCACAGAGTTTTCACATTCATGCCTTGTGCAGTCCCCAGAAGTATATACCATACAACGTATGAACCACTTCAAACGGCTCCTCGCCGGATGTCTCTGTATCGTATCTTTCTCATCGACCTATGCCGACTTCATCGACATAGAATATTCATGGTACAGGGATGCTATCCTGAACCTCCAGACCCAATGACTCACACAAGGGTATGGCGATGGTCGCTATGGAACAGAGAACAATATTACACGCGCTGAAATCCTGACGATACTCCTCAGGTCGAATAATATGACACTTCCTGAGACTCCGACGGAGAAATGCTTCCCCGATGTCGATCCTGCAATGTGGTATCATCGATACATCTGCGCTGCTCACACGCTCTGAATAGCCAATGGTTTCGATGATGGAAAATTTAAACCCAATGCACCGGTCACCACGCTCGAAGCATTGGCATTCGGAAACAAAGTATTTGCACTCGCAGTAGATACGACAAGTCCGACAAAATGGTACGAAGCACTCCAGAAATTCGCTGACGAAAACCATATCATGGCAACTCACGGCTATACTCTCGGTACAAAGATTTCTCGTGGTAAATCTGCTGAGCTCATCATCCGGCTCCAGGAATATAGCCGATCGAGATCTCCCCTTTCTTATAAAAGTACAGGATGTCAGACACAAGGATCGCTCATATCCTGAGAAAATACGATTATGATAGCCGGGAAAGAGAGGAAATATAATCTCTCCATACCAAACGGGTATTCAAACTCAAAAGAATATTCCCTGATCGTCGCATCACATGGTCGAACCAATGACAAGGATCGTGTACAGGGATATATGGGCCTGGATAGATGACAAAATGACTTTATCATCGCCTACCCTGCCTGAATCCCGAGCCCAAGTGGAAGCTCATTTTCATGGAGTGAAAAAGAAAGTGTCACTTTCTTTGATGCGCTGATTCAACAAATATCGAATAATTATTGCATCAATCGTGATCAGGTATTCCTCGTCGGTCATTCGCTCGGTGGATGGTTTACACAGAAAATCGGCTGTCTCCGAGGAGAGATGATCAACTCGATGGCCGTAGTCGGATCTGGTCCCTATGTTGGAACGTGTACAGGACCGGCAACGACACTCTTCTTCCAGAATGTCGATGATCCTCTCTCTTCGTATGCTTCTGGGGTCAGTGCCAGAGATACCCGTCTCAAGGTCAATGAATGTAGCGAATCCACCGAAGCGGTCCAAATCGGTCCTCTCCCCTGCACGAAATATAACTCATGCTCAACTGATACGAGTGTCGTCTGGTGCGAAGGATACACGGGATACGGCGGCGATCCGCACAGCTGGCCAACAGGAGGCGGGTGGAGAGAATCAGGCGGAGGAGCGTGGATTGAAGAATTTTTCAGAGG
>CAZWBM010000005.1:0-59321 GCA_964632405.1 uncultured Candidatus Peribacteria bacterium
TGATGGCTTTTGTTTGATTATCTGAGATAACAAAACTCCTTCCTGAATAGGTATTTTCTGATTGGCGACGGTGTTTATAGATTTGTCGTCTGTCAGCTCAGAGCAGGTAGATGTTAGAGTTATAGATACTAATATCGAGTGCCTTGTCCCATCCTCCAACTTGCTGGATATTTTGGGTACTGTAGACTCATTTATCAAATATATATATTTTATCTTTATCAGTTCCCAGATATATCCGTCATTCACTATCAGTATCAGAGAATGTATATTTCTCGCCGTTTGGTATCGGGTATTCTTTCGGTGATTCGCCTGGTACGAAAGGTCCTATGATACTGTCGCTTGTGACAAAAGAAAGCTGTGTATCGTGAGAGAGGATGGAAAATGGAACTGAATCAACAGTTTTTGTGAAGTTATAAACTCCTAAATAATCTTCAGTTTTGAGAGAAGTGACCTTGTTGACTGCTCTTTCCAGTACTGATATATCATTCTCGAGTTGCGCTACATCGACCTTGAGGACATCAGCTGCTTTCACTGTCTCTATGATATCACGGACACGTCCTATGGCAGGTCAGAAATTTTCTGGTTGATCAACCATACGTGTAGCATCATCGAGATTGACTCGTGCTTCTGCGAGCATATCACGATATTTCTGAGGAACGAATATGGTGTACTGGGAGTTGATGATAGAGGTGATGATCAAGTAGAGAAGTATCACGCTGACGAAAATCCCAGAAATGATCACCCAATTCTGACTCTCTCGTGAGAGATTTACGAAAGAATCTTGTATTTTTTTGATACTCTTATTCCCTACTTTTGTGACATTTTGTAAAAGAATATCTCGATGTCATTTGAGGCTCATTTTCTCAGGATTCCAATTCTCTTTTTTTATTGGGATGTCGCCTGATCCGATACTCATGATAATACCATCATCGACATAGGAACGCTTGAGACGCTCAGCGAGGAGCTCAGATCGTTCCGCAAGGGAGAGATGCCCGAGGGTTTTGCATTCATTTCAGATAACATGAGTATCAGTCTTTGGGGAAAATATATAGAGTGTTTCATTATCTCGGATATCCCCGTGTGAATCGTAGACGAAATGACCCTCTCCTGTGTCCATATCATTCAGGATGTCTTCTATATTCTTATCTGATACGATAATACCTGTTAATTCCTTCCCAAACATTGAGAAGTGAAGATAATTATCTATTAAAAGACCGAGGAAGAGAGATACTTCAGATTTTTTATGTTCGAGATAGAGTGTGTTGAGGCTGTGATTGATTATTTCTAGTATTTCTGTGAAAATCTGGGGAGCATTTTCACCGGTTGGGCTTACTTCGACCATGTGATTGGTGCACATCCTGTGAATGGTATTTGTCAGGGTATTATTTTTTGTATGACACACACAGACAAAACTCATATTATCGTCTTTCTGTATGGCAGATCCTAATGTGAGTGGTGATGTCGTATCACCGAGTCGGTGTATATGGACAGTATGCATAAAATATAGTCTACGAATCTTCTATTTTCGTCAATATGATTTCCAGGAGAAAAATTATACAGAATAGTAAAAATCAGGTTAATAAAGACAGGACATGATAACGGTAAAAAATATAACTACTTGCTATGAAGAGGGCTACGAGTATCCCATGCCGAAAAGACCGAAATGCCGCTATAGGATAGAGGAAGCCTCGTGTCGCAATTTTTTTCCCTAACAATAAGACTAGTCCAAGGAGCGATCCAACGGTGAGGACAAATGATATTCCCATCATAATAATCGAAATGGTTGGATGATAACTGGGATCGAGGCCAAAGTAGAGTATACATCCTGAGAGTATACCCAAAACTAAGAGTAATATCATCAGAGAAACAAAAACTTTTGTGTACATAGATTTAGAGGTGGAAAAAGTATACTGAATTATTCCAGATTTCTTGTTCTATTTTTTCCTTTGATTCATCTCTGAGGGTACAGAGATGCTCAAAGATATATCTCGTATGGCATGGTTCGCTGTAGGTGACAGTATTTTTGAGGGCTTCTGGTATGAGGAATGGAGCATCGGTTTCTAGCATGATACGATTGAGAGGGGCTTTTTTTGCGACGTCTTGTATAGAGATTGATTTTGGGTAGGTGAGTATTCCGGTGAAGCTGATTCTTGTCTCCGGAGAAATCTGAAATATCTTTTCTACAAAATCCCAGTCTTCACTGAAACAGTGGACGACAAATTTCTGTAAGCCAGATCTTCGAAGTTCATCCAGGGTCACTTCACAGCAATTACGTGTGTGGATGACGACAGGGAGATCATATTTTTTAGCCAAATCGGCTTGAGCGTGAAACCATTCTATTTGCCTGGATTTCTGTATTTTTGCTTCTTCAGTGTCAGAGGAGAGATGATAGTGATCAAAACCTATCTCCCCGAATCCTACGATATATTTTTTCTCTTTTTGGATCATCTCTTCGAGTTCCGCAATTTGTTTGGGTATTTCCTCTACCGGTATGTCTTGGGCTTCACAAGGGTGTATGCCGACAGTCGCTCGAACTATATCATAGGTATGAGCGAGATCGATACATACCCGTGATGTTTCGACGCAGGTGCCTATCTGGATAGTATGAGAAAAATCATTTTCCCTCAAATGTTCGATTGCCTCGGGAATATGATTCTGGAGTTCTCAGAGATAGAGATGTGAGTGTGTATCGATGAGCATATTAGAGGAGAGTATATTGGAGAGAAGCTACATAGGCAATACCCAGTGCATCGGCTGCGTCATCGGGTTTTGGCACTTCTTCTAGTTTGAAGAGGAGTTGTACGGCTCGTCCTATCTGTTTTTTCGCTGCTTTCCCATTCCCACAGAGCGCCTTTTTTACCTGAAGGGGAGTGTATTCAAGGATTGGTATCCCACGTTCTGCGAGTATAGCCATGATCACTCAACGGCTCTGAGCTACATCCATTCCTGTTTTCACATTGGTAGCGAAGTAGAGCTTCTCGATAGCAGCATGGGTGACGCCATGCTCATGTATCACTGCTTTTAGGTCTTGCATTATTTCCAATAATTTCTGGCTCTGGGGTATCTTTGGAGTCGTATGTATGACGCCATACGTGAGGATAGTACGCGTATTTTTCTCCAAATGGATAACTGCGAAACCCACATCGGTCGTTCCAGGATCTATACCGAGAATAATAGGCATGATTTCTTAATTATTATTTGACATTATTCTAAAGCTCAATTAACTTAGGTTAATAATATGAATTTTTTTATATATGAAAGCTTTATCAAGTTTGGTGAATTTTGTCAAAAATGAACCTAAAAAAGCCCTTATTAGATTCTCTGTTGGTGCAATGATTATTACCTTTTCAACGTGAGTTTCTATCGCTTTATCTAGAACCCAAGAAGGTACAAATATAAAAAACGAAAAATGGCAGAAAGAAACCGAGAAAAAACTCCTCGATCTATCTAGAGAAACTGGCGCTACTCAACAACACCCTGGAATGAAGATATTGCCAGATGGTTCTATACTTGTTATTACTGTCGATAAAAATAATCAAATTCACGGTATTCGTCATTTTTGAAGTGAGATTCATACTAATCTTCCAAATAATACAGCATCTATTCTTACAGAACCATCTGTAAAAGAGTAGTCTTTTTACGACAGATGTTTAAGCAGTATTTTGAGAAACCCTTCTTTCTCAAAATTTCCTGTGATTTTTTCCCGCAGGAGCCGTGCATCCTTGAGTGTGATTTTCCCTGCATGACGTTTTTCTCCGAAGGCTCCTGTTTCTATGATATCCGTGAAGTAATCCCAGAAATCTCCATGACTGAGAGCCGCATAGAGTGGTTCTTTTTCTGCTGATGTGCGAAATAGCTCCACCAGATCACCAGGATTTTCCTCAAATCCACGCTTGAAGATAAGATAAATCTTGCCTATGGAGAGCTGGAAATCATTTTTTATGACTTTGTAGAGTGTTTTTTCGAGGAGATCATTTTTTCGAGGATGCAGGCGACTTTTTTTATGGAGCTTCCGAAAATGTGACGTGATATGTTCTTCAAATATGTTTTCGAGTATTTTTTGATAGATATTTGTGACCATGATTCCATCCAGCTCTTTTTGGCGGATAAGGTAGGAAAAATTTACTTCAGAATCTCTGAGTAATTCACGATTTTCGGGATTGAGCACTTGATACGATGTTCCGAAATATTTTCTCATACGTTCCTCTATTTCTTTCTCTGATTCTATAAGTCCGTGTTTTGTCGTCTTCATGGTGTTTTCCTTCATTTTCCGGAAGTGCATCGCAGACAGTTCCCTCCCTATCCATTGCTCCGCAATAGCCAGTTTTTCACGTAGTTTCCTGTTCTCGAGCTCTAGCGTATCAATAATGTAGGGGTCAGTAGACATACTCTTGACACACTATAACATTGTTTTTTAATTATTTCAAGAATTTATCACAAATCAGGATGCCATCCAAGTGATCTATCTCATGCTGGATGACTCTTGCACCATATCCTGTGATATTTTTCCGCATTTTTTTGCCTTTTATATCTCTCCATTCGACCTCTACAGATTTTGACCTTTCCACCTTACCAACGAGGCCAGGAAGGCTCAGACAACCCTCTTCATCGATATCAGATTCCTTTCATTGAACCTTAATTTCAGGATTGACCATGAGGATGATAGGATAGGTCTCATCATCACGATTTTTTGGCAGTCCTACCACGACTATCCTCTTGTTAACTCCTACTTGAGGCGCTGCCAGGCCGATACCCTTATGTTTTGGGTCTTTGATATAGGCGAGCATCGCTTCCCCGAGGACACGGTACTTATGCAGTTCAGGGAGTTTTGCTGGCCCTGATACAGTTCGGAGAATCGTGTTCTCTTTTCATGTTTCTATAGAGAGTTTCATGGTTTTAACAAAAACTTAAGAGTGCCATCAGAAAAGCATTGGTTTTATGAGGTAATTCTCCTCTTTTTTCTGCAATATCAACTGCTACGATATCATCGTAGAGTTTTCGGAGAGTTTGCTTATGAGGTAAAAGCCGTTTCCCGGTATTTCTCTGTCCGGGAGTAATAGGGAGATTGCTAATACGCGGAAATATCGTTGATATGAGAATCTTTCTGATCATCGTGATCATCATGGCCATGGTGAGTTCATGATCGGCTGTCTCCATGAGACGCGTCCAGATCTTTATCATGCTTTTGTGGTCTCTATTCCAGAGTGGATCGAGCATATTAAATGCATTTTCATCACGGTAATCCGGTAGGATGCTCTTCAGTTCGTCATCGCTCCATTTTGGCTGATAGGCGAGAGAGAGTTTCTTCGTCTCTTGTACCACAAAATCATAATTATTCCCGAGCCGATCAACCATTTTTTCTGCTTGTTCATAGGGTATTCGCAAATGTGTCTCTATATATGCGATCATGTCTCGAACCGATAAATTAGGAAATTCATGTATGGTTGCATTTTTTTCGAGCCATTTCTCGAGCTCAGTGATGGGTTTTTTGTTGCCCACGAAGAGTATGAAATTGGTTTCCGGTATTCTCCCCATTGTCTCTATCCAAATAGTATCTGCATCGATAGGTGTTTTATTATCATTTTTATTGTTGAAAACATCATTTATATCAATAATCTCAGATGCTTTTTTTTGATCTTCGATTTTTTCTTGTTCTTTTTCAGTTTTTTTGAGCTTTTCATGAAATATGACCATACGCGTGCTTCCCATGAATCCTGGCGTCAGACAGTCTCCGAGGATACCGTCAAAAATCATATCATCTCTGACTTCGAGAAGATTCATGTCGCCGTGTTTCTCTACAAATCTCTCTCTCCATTTTTGAAGAGTTGAACGAAGCATTTCTCTATTTTCGCCGCGGAAAAGAAGAAGGTTTTTTTTTGCAGGCATGATTTATGCTATTTTACTGAGATACGATTTTATTCTCCAACGCGCTATACCTGAATGGGCTGATTCTATCCATTTTTCCGAGAGATTAGCTCCTTCCGAGAGAGTAAAAGTGATGATGTCATCGTTTTCGAGCACTGTGTGAAATGGTGTTTTTTCGAGATTCCTGTAGACTGACTCTATACGATAGAAATTTGCTGGATCGAGATAGATGGCTGCATCGAGCACAGTCGATTTTATCGGCATATAAAAGAGAGGGCGACTCTTTGAATGAAGGGGAATCTTGCGTGCCAGTACATGCTCTGTCACACTTTTCATGAATTCTTCGGAATTTGAAGAAGTTGCTTCATTTATGAGGTCAAAATCCCGGAAAAGTACTGGACCATATGTATTTCCGAGCTCATCAAATGTTTCATATTCGAGCACTTTTTCATAGGTTTTTTCATCTATAATACGGATTTTCATACGAGTTGTACCCATAAAAACAGCTTCTGTATGAAGTCCAGTATATCCTGAAAGACGTGGATGATTGATGAGATCACTGACTCGGCCTACCTGCAGGAAATTTTCGTCTTGTCTCGCTCCTATATCATGTAATACTGCATAGCAATCGCTTGGTTCTCGAACGACAATCTGTATCGCATACCAAGATTCTTCTTGATAGGTTTTGGTGAGTTCTATGGAGAAAGGGGAAACAAAATCTGTATCATAGTGCAGAATAGGGCGTGACCAATCTTGCTTGTGCAGATATGTGTGGATTTTTTTTGCACTTTCCACCATAGATTCATGTTTATTAGTCACAAATGTCTTCATGGTTTCCCATTTTTCTGGTTCCAGGATTTCTGCCGTAAGTCCGTGGAGGAAGTGGTACATCTCTCGGAGCCCGGAGCGCTTTGCAAGAGGGATATAGACATGCTGAGTTTCTTCTGCCATACGTCTTTTCCCTTCTGGTCACATAGCATCTATTGTGATCATATTGTGTGATCGATCAAAGATCTTGAGGAAGAGGATACGGATGTCCTTTTGTGATGCAACGAGGATTTTTCGAATGGTTTCAAATCGCGCTTGTTCAGAAGAAAATCCTGTTGGATCATCCCTCGATGCGCCTCGTATTTTTGTGGCTCATTCGACGATATTGGCGATGTCAGGGTGTATAGCAGCTATGCTCTCGTATGTTTCTTCGGTATCCTCGAGAATATCATGGAGAAGTGTTGCCGAGAGGAGCATGGGGCATGGGCGGTAGGGGAGCATCATGCAAGCAACTGTCAGAGGATGGGTGATGTAGGGTGCTCCAGATTTTCTCAATTGTCACTCGTGTCCATGTTTTGCCATTTTATAGGATGCTTTTATGAGGTCTTTTCCTTCACCGGAGATGTAGTCACACTGGGTAACGAGCTCTTGAAATATATCATCCGGATCACGCTTCTCATACTCCCTGTATTTTTCTACATAGGCTGTATAATCGGCGAAATAGTTGGCATTTTGTGTCACCTGAGTATTCTCTTCTCTAATGAGGAAAAATCAACATAAAAGCGCAAAAAAACCTTCTTTTTCTCCCAAAAGAATCAAACCAAGCCATTTTGTCCTTGGCGTCGATGAAGCTGGGAGGGGAGCATGGGCCGGTCCAGTTGTTGCTGCTTGTGTTCTCTGGAGTGGTAAAAATCCTATCAAAAATATGCTTCGTGACTCGAAAAAGATGAATCCACTCAATCGAGAGGAAACTTACGCTGAGATTCTCTCACTTGCAGAAACAGGAAAATTGACATACGGCGTAGGAGTCATCAGTAACGATATGATTGATGCTGTCGGTATCCGCGAAGCGAACCGGCTGGCTATGGAGCAAGCTCTACTGCAAGTTCTTGATAAGAAACTTAAACTCGAGAACAGTAGACTCTTCATCGATGGTCGGGATAATTATATTTTTGATATTTGAGATATAACACCAGAATATATCATTCGTGGAGATTCAAAAATTCCACAAATCATGGCGGCCTCTATTCTCGCAAAAGTCACTCGTGATAAGCTCATGATAGAATTTGAAAAGACATTTCCCTGATATGCCTCTTTGCACGGCACAAAGGATATGGCACAAAAACTCATCAGAAAATGCTTAAAAAACTAGGAGTCTGTGCGATACATCGGAAGAGCTATAAGCCAGTAGTAGCGATTACTTAGACCTTAAATTGTCAAAGATACTTTTGAAACCTATGGAATCATATTTGTCTTGAGCTGCTTTTATTTGTGACTTTCTCACTCAATGTTTTTCAAGAACTGTTCATAACTCACTATTGAAAGCGTTGGAATTGAGTATCCAAAGTATATCAGATAGATTCATTTTTCTGCGAATCAAAAAATGAACTAAGACAACTCATCGTAATGGATCTGATTTATTTTGTAGTTTTAGTTCTTCAAATATTGCCATTAATTCTTGGTAAATAAGATCTTGTTTATCGTCTTTTACTACGACATCCATGGGGGCCGTAGGAAATTGTGCGTCGAGCACTATACAGGCATAGTTTCTTTTTTCTGTAATCAAAAATTTTGCAGCTGAATAGGCATCAATTGCAACATCTACCCCCATTGTTCCGGCTTCTTCTGTAACGATTTCTACGTAGTTTTGATTGTCTTCGATACAGAGAATTTTATTTCCTTGATTGACCATAATATTATAATAATCAAAATAATTTATTGTCAATATTTCTAAAAGGCATTTTGAGAAAGACTTGTACAATGACTCTATGATTATACGAAATCCCGAACAACGTGTTGCCGTCCTCGTCGATGTGCAAAACCTCTATTATTCTGCGAAGAATCTCTACCACTCTCGTGTGAATTTCAAGAATATTCTTCAGCTTATCCTGCAAGGACGAAAGCTTACCCGAGCGATTGCTTATGTGGTCGATACTGCTGAAGAAACCAATAAAGTCTTTATCGAGGCCGTTCATGAAAGTGGTTTTGAGATCAAGATAAAACCTATCCAGACCTTCGTCGATGGATCAAAAAAAGCAGATTGGGATGTGGGAATCGCTATGGATGCCATTCGTCTCGGAAGCAAGGTCGATTCTATTATTCTCGTATCTGGCGATGGGGATTATGTTCCAGTCGTCAATTATCTCCAGCAGTCACAGGGGTGTCTCGTTGAAGTCCTTGCTTTTGGCCGTACAACGAATAAAGAACTTCGCGAACTGGCCGATGAATTTATCAATATCGAAGACTACCCGGATGAGCTTCTTTTTCAATCGCATAAATCTCTTCGTCCTCAAAGAAATGATAAAAATAGAAATGAAAAAAGATCACACCATAGTTCAAAAAAGTAATGTTTGCTACGATGGTTTCTGAGAAACATTTGGGAAGAGTCGTCTCGATCTTCATTGGCCTGAAATTGACGCTCTTTTAGGGGATTTTTTACGAGATTTTTCTCCGACTACTGGGAATATAGCTGATATCGGATGTGGAAATGGTCGCCTCTTGAAGCATATGAGAGAACACTCTCAAGCCGATATTTATAAGAATATTTTTTCGACGTATGTCTGACTTGATACCTCCAAAGTCCTCTTGAATCAGGCGAGAGCCAATATGGCATGAGGAGCATTTTTCCCTTCGATGAATTGGCGAGAAGGGGATATGCGAAGTCTCGCTTCAGAACTCGGGGAATATGGACTCTTTGATGCGATATTTTTCATTGCGAGTTTTCATCATCTCACGATTCGTGCAGAGCGAATCTCTGTTTTACAGCAAGCAAAAAAACTTCTCTCAAAAACAGGAAAAATTCTCATGATTAATTGGAATCTTCTCCACTCTAAGCAGGAAAAATATCAAAGCTCAAAAATAGCTGACCACCCTGATGGAAGTGCTGATTATGAGATAAAAATTGGAACTCATACACGCTTTTACCATGCCTTTTCTGAGGAAGAATATATCTGACTTGCAGAAGAAGCAGGTCTTCAAATATTGCTCCAATTTGGAGAAAGAAATAGTACTGCTATCTGGTATTAAAAAATCCCCAAATGGGGATTTCTTTTTCTATTTCTGGATTTGTCCGACGACTTCTGCGAGTGTCGTTCCACCGCGCCATTTTTTTATGAGCTTGCCTGAATTATCCACTTGCACGAAGGTATGTTGTTCGGTCACTCCATAGAGCTCTCTGAGTTCTTTTTCATCATCGTAGTTTACTCTGAGGAGAGTGAGATCTGCTGGAATAGTTTTTATATTGGTTTCTATATCTTTATTGATCGCGACACAGGTCGGACACCAATTCGCATGGAAGAAAAGTACGACTTGTCACTTTGCTTGAGCTACTGCTGTCGTCGTATAGGGCATGTACACGCCACCTTCTGCAATAGCTTTTGGAGTATCGCTCGGAGTGATATCTTTTATTTCTGGTATAGTTGTTACTGTTGGTGCCGTATTAACCGCTTGTACATCAGTACCATTCTCAGCCACTGTCTCTGTTTCTGGAGTTGTTGTCTGCCAAGGGAGAGTACATCCTGATAAAAGAATCATAGTTACGAGTACGCTCGGAAGTAATAGTTTTTTCATAAGTTAATTAGGAAGGGTAAATAAGCTCCGAGATATGCTAAGGGAAAAATGTTTTCTGTCTATGGATTTTACTTTACTTTGGTTATAGGGTTGTATACTTTTTCCGATTATGCTCAAGGAAACGACACAATTTCTCAAAAAAAATATCGGGAATATTACAGAAGATGATATCCCCTTACTTCGTGATATTATCCAGTACCACCGTGCTCAGTATTATGCTGATCATCCTGTTATCAGTGATGTTGAGTTTGATCAGCTCTACGCTCTCTTGATCGCTGGAGAGGAGCATTTTCATATGTCTCATGATACTCAGAGTCCAACACAGGAAGTAGCTCGACTTGAGGAAAATCAGTTCACAAAAGCGCCACATCTTCATCAAATGATGTCTCTCGATAACACCTATAATGCCGAGGATCTGCGCGAATTTGAAACCCGTATCCGCCGTATTCTCAAAGAAGAAAATGAGCGTACTCTCGAGTATATGGTTGAGTACAAGTTTGATGGTTTGGGCATAGCGCTACGCTATGATAATGGGAGATTGACTCGTGCTCTGACAAGAGGTGACGGACTCGTAGGGGAGGACATCACTCTCAATGTCATGGAAATCGCTAATATCCCAAAAAATATTCCTCACAAAGAGACTATTGAGATACGAGGAGAAGTGGTGATGCCGCGTTCGGCCTTTGATCAGCTCAATCAGCGTCGTCTAGAGGATGGAGAAAAACTCTTCGCGAATCCCCGAAATGCTGCGAGTGGTAGTCTCCGCCAGCTCGATCCGCTCGTGACTCGTTCACGCGATCTCCTCTTTTTTGCGTATAGTTCTCCTGATCTGGAAGAGATACATAAAAATGGTAAAGAAGAAGCTAGCTATCATGCTCTGATTAGCAGATTGGGAACTTGGGGATTTCAGACATCACAGCAGTGGAAAAATGGTAAGCTCTTTTTTGAAAAAAAAATGGGTATCGAATCTGTCATTGAGATGATTCATGTGATGGGTAAAAAACCCGTTTGTCCTTTTGATATTGATGGATTGGTTATCAAAGTGAATGATCTCCACCTCTGGCCGATACTGGGTATGACATCGCATCATCCTCGCTATGCCATTTCCTATAAATTTCCTGCAGAATATGGACGAACACGAATCATAGAAATCGAACATTCTGTTGGTCGTACTGGTACCATCACACCTGTCGCTCACGTCGAGCCGGTGAATATTATGGGCGTTACTGTTCAACATGCTACTCTTCATAACTACGATGAAGTCGAAAAGAAGGATCTTCGAATCGGTGATCAGGTTTTTATCCATCGTGCTGGTGAAGTGATCCCAGAAATCATTGCTCCCATCATTGAGGCACGAACAGGCCAAGAGAAAAAGATCCATCCGCCAAGGAAGTGTCCTATCTGTGATTCGGATACCTACCATGATGGTGAAAAAATAGCACTCCTCTGTAGTAATCCTCATTGT
Organism: uncultured Candidatus Peribacteria bacterium; assembly: GCA_964632405.1. Lineage (GTDB taxonomy): Bacteria > Patescibacteriota > Gracilibacteria > BD1-5 > JAGOOR01 > JAGOOR01. The sequence goes on from CAZWBM010000005.1 coordinate 11,888, forward strand.
CCGGCAAAAGAGATCCAGGCACTCTATTGGTTTGTCAGCAAACATGGAGTGGATATTGATGGTTTTTGACCGAAACAAATAGAGTTTTTCTCAGAGCTCGGATGGGTGACTGATATGGCATCGATTTATGATCTCCGTGACCATCGAGACGAGCTTCTTCAGATCGAGTGATACAAAGAGAAATCTGTCGAAAATCTCATGGCTGCCATTGAAGCAAAACGTATACTGCCAATCGATCGATTTCTTGGTGCTCTCGGGATTCCATGAGTTGGGAAACGTACCGCAAAACTTCTAGCAGCACTTTTTGAAAAAACAGAAAATCTCCTTCAATTTAGCCTGACTCCAGAAGCTCTTGAAGCGGTGAAGGATATTGGTCCTGGAACTGCAGGAACGATTAGTACATATTTTGAAACCCATAAACATCTCCTCGAGCGTCTCCTCGCACGAGTCACAATTACTTTCCCAAAAGCAACAAATACTGGATGATCCCTGGTGGGTAAGACATTTTGCGTCACGGGAACATTTCCTATTTCACGCGATGACATTCATGCTACTATCGAATCCAATGGTGGGGAAGTTCGGACTGCTGTTTCGGGTAATCTCGACTATCTCATAGCGGGTGAATCAGCAGGAAGCAAAAAAGAGAAAGCAGAATCCCTGGGAGTGAAAGTTCTCCGATGGGAGGAGTTCCAAAAGATGCTCTTACGCTAAGTTAGAACAATCATTTTGTCATATAACCTTCTTCTAGCGTGTATCACAATTTCTCGAAATATGGCCGTACGCCGACTCAGGCAATCACGGCTATTTTTTTGATTTTTGGATAATTATCTTGGACAATTTTTTCTGCTTCCTGTATGAGTTTTTTCCCAAGTCACTGATGTTGTATAGCATCCAGGGCACGATCTCAGAGAGCGAGTTGTTCACCGAAAGTATGGATCTCGCGGATAATCGCAGCATCCTCGAGTGACGAGAGAAAATGTGATTCTTCTGTAAAATACTGAGAAGGTATACGGAGACGGAGAAGAGCGTAGAGTGTTGCATCATCAGGAGCATCTTTCGGGAGGACAGAGTATCAATCTTGGTGGTCCTTTGAGGATCATTTCTCTTCAAAAGTTAGGAGATAATCCTGACCTCCTGAAGCATCATATTGTCTCGTCACGAGTCGAATGCTTTCAGTATCAAATGATTTTCCTTTTACTTCCCGGGAAGCTGTGTCGATGATTTTTCATCCTCTTTTTGCGAGGAGTTCTTCGGCAACTTGGCGAAGATTTGCGAGATGAGAACCATGGAGGATCTGATGGGCAGGGATATCACGGTAGACACGGTTCAGCCGGACATAGGGGGGAACCATTTCGAGGAGATCTGCCATAAGTGCTATGAGCGTCTCATCATCATAGGCCTGAAATCCACCTTTTTTCCAGATTTGCGTGAGTTCACTTTTGTCTGTGACCATCATGGGATAAATCTTCAGTTCATCGGGGCGATAAAGCGGATTATTGAAGACTTCTTGCAAGGCCTTTCGATCGAGTTCTGGGGTAGATCCCAGGAGATTTGGCATCATATGGGCACACACCTTGAACCCTGCATCTTTGAGCATCCTGGTTGCTTCTTGCGATTCCGCATTGCCGTGTCAGCGCTTGTTTTTTTCATTGATTTCATTGATCGTGGTCTGATACCCGATTTCGACTCGTGTCACATCATAACTTCTGAGACGCTTGATTTCGTCGACGGTTATCCAGTCTGGACGGGTTTCAATCTGTATGCCGATGACACGAGATTTCGCTTTCATGTTTCTCTCTTTCGCTTCCTCGAGTGTAGCACTTTCACGCATCTTAAATCCTTCACGCATCTTGAATTCAGCAAATCTATCTGTCCCCATGGAAGTATCGATGATATAGGGCTCTAGTTCAGCGTAGGTCGTATGGGCATCGTAGATGGACTTGATAAAGAGTTCTTGGTACAACTCAGGATAGACCGACCATGTCCCGCCGATAATACGTACGTCGCATTTATCGATGCAGTGACCTGTGATCCTGAGGCTTCGGAGACGATTGTAGATCTGTTTCACTGGATCAAATTCGTTCATCTGGGCTCGCATGACAGCCGGTTCGTCTGGGATGTAACTCCGGGGGAGGCCAGCGAAATTTGGGCAATAGATACATTTTCCCGGGCATCACCAAAACTTCGTCAGAAGGGATATGACAGCAATCCCTGATTGATTTCTCACTCATCGCTTACGAAAAATCCTCTCGGCTCTCTGAGAAGGTGTTATCCTCGCATCAGAGATCATCTCATGATAGCGTTCGACAAAGGCAATATTAGGTATCGTTTTTGCGAGTTTATGGAGAGCATAATGACTATTACAGAGTTTCTGAAAAGCCGTTTTGTCTGAAATTGTTTCGTCTTTTATCACAGCGAGGATGATCTCATCGATAATGTCGGAACTATGCTTCATAAAATGCAGGAGGTATTAAAAAGCCTCCATAGTGTATGGAGGCCAAGAGGTATGTCGAGAAATTACTTCTTTTTTGCCTTTGCCATACGAGCGTTGAATCGGTCAACAGCACCAGTACGGAGGATGCGTTTTTCACCAGTATAGAAAGGGTGAGACGCACTCGATATTTCGATATAGATGAGAGGGTAGCTCTGACCGTCGACATCGATAGTTTCTTTTGCATCGAGAGTCGATCCTGCTATGAGTGTATATCCTGTGGAGAACTCCTTGAAGCAGACTTGTCGGTATTGTGGATGTGTATCTTTTTTCATAGAAAAATGGAAAAGTATGATGGGATTATAAAAACTTTACCAGAAATGCAAGTTTTTGACTTTATTTCCCTTTTATAAAGACGCAAGTCATTTTTTTTGCCTTCCGAGACCTTTTTCTTACTATGTTTCTATATAAATATTTTCTATGAAAAAAATTCTCTCTTTTTGGTGACTTTTTGCCGTTATATTTTTCTGAATCGTGGCAGTGGGTTATTTTTCGGGAATTGATGCAAATATCGTTATTATCATTCTCTTGATACTGTATGCAGTTTTTCAGATTTTTTCCCTTCGACAGACCTATAGATATGGCAGAGATTGGATAGTTGCTAGCATGGTTCTCCAGGCTATTCTGGCATTGTGTTCGCCATTGTATTTCTCGACTTTCTGAGATCCAGTCTATGAATACATCACTGGTACATGGTTTGATACTTCAGATGCGTTTTTTCCTTGTCAGCTCTGTTGGTGGGCACGTATCATGATGTTCCCGATTGTCCCGCTCTCCCTCATAGCTCTTTATACGAAAAGTCGCCCAATACTTTCCTATATCTATGCTATTAGTATCCCGTGAATTGTCCTCGAAGCGTTTCACTATATTCTCCAAAAGCCGGCTATTGTTGGACGCCTGAGCATAGAAAACCCATTTGGTTGCACGGCAGCGAATCCTTGTGCGGCTATAGATGTCGATTATTTTGGGATTATGACGATACCATTTTTAGCATTTCTTGCTTTCCTTCTGATCCATATTTTTGCTACTCTCGCTCTCTTCTCAAAAAAGATTGAGAAAGCAGGGAAAGCGATATAATCGCTTTTGAGTAACAGTCCAAGTAACAGTAACAGGATGGATTTAAGAATTCCTTTCTTTTACTTTTACTGCTACTTTTATTTTGACACTTGCCCAGGTGGTGAAATGGCAGACACAACGGCCTTAGAAGCCGTCGCCGCAAGGCATGGAGGTTCAAGTCCTCTCCTGGGCACCAGAAAAATCAAAACCCTCAAAGAGGGTTTTTATTTTTCTCGATGTTCCTGTGAGCGAGGACTTGAATAGAGGGTTGAGCGAAGCGAAAAAGATATGCCAGTAGGCATATCTGTCCCGAGCCGTCTCCGGCAGTGAGCGAAGCGAACGAGAGGAACAAGTCCTCTCCTGGGCTTTTTTATTTTCCTCTCTTCTTAATAAAATCTTGAATCACCTGTTCGTGATCAAAAGCCATCTTCGGTAAGTTGCGAATAGGGAACCATGCACATTCTTTTCCATCGTCAGCGGCTTGAAAAGATATATCAGCAGGTACGCGAGCAGAATACATCACGGAAACAGTACGACCACGAGGATCGCGTGTAGGATTGTCGTAGATTCAGAAAAATTCTACATGTTCCAAGATGATCCCTGTTTCTTCTTGGAGTTCCCGTAGGGCGCCTTGTTTGATAGTTTCGTCTGTATTCACTTTTCCAGCAGGGAAAGCCCAATGATTTTTATATGGATCATTGAGACGTTTGATGAGAAGTATTTCTTGATGTATTCACTCTCATCGAGTGATGATATTGTCAGCTGCGAGAATGGTATTTTCGAGCATATTAGAGTTTTTTCTCTGTTATCTCTTCTTTAGCTTGTGCGATAAATTCTAAAGCTTTTTCTTCTGTCTGCTCCTTTGTCTTGTAATTTCTCACTGCAACACTTTTTTCTTTCTCTTCTTTTTCGCCAACGACGAGGATATAGTTGATATGTGCTTGTTCAGCATTGCGGACTTTCTTGTTGAGACCATCAGTAGAGAGGTCGATTTCTGCCCGAATGCCTGCTTCTTTGAGTAATTTTAATACGCTTGAGGCATAGTCGTTGAATTTCTCACCGACGGGAACGATGATTGCCTGACGAGGTGCGAGCCACAGAGGAAAGACGCCTGCGAAGTGCTCGATCATAACCCCCATAAATCTCTCTAAGCTTCCTGAGATAGCGCGATGAATGACGACAGGGCGTTCTTTTTCACCAGATTCATTCACGTAGCTGAGATCAAATCTTTCTGGAAGATTAAAATCGAGTTGGATGGTTGCGAGCTGCCATTGCCGTCCAATCGCATCTTTGAACATGAAATCGAGCTTTGGCCCATAGAATGCGGCTTCACCTTCGATTCTCTTATACGGAAGATCAAACTGTTTCGCTGCTTCTTCGAGTGATAATTCTGCTGTATTCCAGACTTCTTTGCCACCGAGATATTTGTCTGGCGTTGCTGGATCGCTGACTGAGAGAGAAACCCAATAATCCTCGACCATACCAAGTGTCGTATAGAATTCTTTTATGATCGAAACAATTGTTCCTACTTCTTGCTTGATCTGTGCAACACGGAGGAAGAGATGTCCATCATCCTGAGTAATAGCGCGGACACGTGTGAGACCCGAGAGTTGTCCGGGTTTCTCGTCACGGTAGACGGTTGCTGGCTCGAAGTATCGAATTGGCATATCACGGTAGCTCCATTGATTATCAGCGAAGATCTGCATATGGTGAGGACAGTTCATCGGTTTCATACAGAAATCTTCTCCATGACCACCCTTCACACGGAAGAGCTCGTGGCCAAATTTCGCTGCATGACCCGATGTCTCATAGAGTTCCATCTTTGCGATATGTGGAGTCCAAACACGTTGGTATCCATGGTCTTTGTGGAGTGACCAGAGGTAGTCTTCTATTTCCTTGCGGATGATCATACCATTTGGCTTCAGAAGGGGAAGTCCAGAGCCAACAAGGTTGGAGACAGTGAAAAGGTTCAATTTTGCACCAAGTATTCTATGGTCTCGCTTCTTTGCCTCTTCTTGTTGTTTGAGATATGCATCGAGTTCTTCTTTATTTTCAAAAGCGACTCCGTAGATTCTCGTCAGCATCTTATTTTTTTCATCACCTCTCCAGTATGCACCAGCAATTCTCTCAAGTTTAAAACTATTTTCATCAAGTTCAGCAGTTTTATCCACATGAGGACCAGCACAGAGATCATCGTATGTGACAGTACCATTTTGGAGCGTGTTTGTGTAGACGCCAAATTCTGTCTCACCTTCTTTCGCGAGGTCATCGATGAGTTCGAGCTTGTATTTATCGCCTGCGAATTTTGCACGAGCTTCTTCTAAATTCAAAAAACTCTGAACGAAGAGCTGATTTTGCTTCAGGATATGCTTCATCTTTTTCTCAATGTCCTTGAGATGTGCTTCTGTCAGCTGAAATTCACCGAAATCATAATCTTGGTAAAAACCGTTATCGATAGCAGGACCGACACCACGAAGGATGGTGATATCTGGGAAAGTGGCAACGATTGCCTGGCTCATAACATGAGAAAGTGAGTGACGTTTTGTAGAAATAGGAGAAGACATAAATTGTTTATTTATAAAGTAAATTATTTTTTTCGAATGAAGTCATTCGTTATTCATCTTTTTCTTTAACTTGAACTCACTGGTATTCTAATTCATTTTTCATCATTTCATATAATTCTTCTTTTGTCTTTCATTGAGTCTTTATGAGATTTTTTGGAGAGTCATTCATAGTGTGATTTATTCTCATTTAAGTTGTTTGATTTTTTTATCAATGATTTCATTTCTCTCTATGTCTAATTGGTTTGTGTCGATAATTTCTCCTGTCAGTGCGTCTACTATTTTCTGATATTTACTACCATCTGCATACTTGTATATGCAGGAATTTCGTATAGGGCTGTAAAACTTTTCTGCTATTAGTTCATTACTAATTCATTCAATTTTTAATTCAAAACAATATTTCTTTTTCTCAAATAAATCCTTTTCACTGTTACAAGCACTGAGGAGTAGCGAAATTATAATGAAGAGAGGTATATATTTTTTCATAATTAATTTAAAGAGATTTTAAAATTTCAGAAAGTCACTTGAGTACTGATGTTCAAGACGATGATTGAGTTAAGTCCCAATTATATTTTTGTGAAAAATAAGTAATAGCTTTATCCAGACATGTTCTAACTCTTTTGATATGAGCAACTTCAATAAAACTATTTAGTGATCATGCTGGCTCTGGGTGGTTCCTGTCCTTATGGGCTATACTTTTATTTCTGATATTCTCTAGAGAATTATTTTTGTAAAAATTACGAATATCCTCAAGAATTGGATCTTCGCCTAAGCCTGAGATGCTAAATTCATTTTTGTTGATATCTGTAGGTTGAGGAGCAAGAATTGATCCTAAAATTAAAAGCGAAGAGTTACATGAATTATTTGCCATTACTCGTAAAAATTCGGTCTTATCTGTCTTTTCACGATCAGTTATTTTTTCGTAAATCCACTCTGCTACCATTAAGTTAACATTTGCTTCAATCAAAAGAGTAGCAATGCCGTGATCTAGATTTGAAGGAAAGCTTTTTTTCATAATTTATTTGCTTTCAGCATTGACCATCCAGTTGACGTTAAATTTATCAGTGAACATACCAAAATTTGCACCCCAGAATTGCTTCTCAAAAGGCATGGTTACTCTACCACCAGCTGAGAGAGCATCAAATACTTGTTTGCCTTTTTCGGCTGAATCCAGGCTGATGGAAATATTTACTGCATCGCCAAAGGTCATCGTGTGGCCAGGCGAAGAATCCGCGATCATCAGCTCAAAATCAGATCATTTTACATTTGCATGCATGATGAGATTGGCTGTTTCTGGAGATTTCGCATATTCACCGGGAGCTTCGCCATAAGTCTGGATAAACGTGATCTCGGCGCCAAGTGCTTCTTTGTAAAAATTCATGGCTTCACGGGCATTGCCGTTGAACATGATGTAGGGCTGGAGTTTCATAGGAGGGAATTAAAGAAATAAGAACTATGAATTGCGGATGGAGGCGTTCGACAGGCTCACGCTCTTCGAGTAAAAAAAATCTCACCGAAAGGTGAGAGCTTTGTCGAAAGTTCTCTAAACGATTATGATGTAGTTCACAGTCATGTCATAGGTTATGAGTTAATTATAGGGAGTTTTTCTATTGTGCAAAATTATTTCTTTTTTCTCAACGTAAACACTGACTCACTCGGTTTGTCACTTCTATAATAACAGAATACAGTCCTCTGCTGTGGTAGATACTTAAATCTCCATAATAATTTCCCTCTTCGTCTTTTCATCGTAAATGATTATACCTGGTCTCTACAGGGAGAGTAAGCATCTCCCCGGGAGATATTTCTATGCTGTCTGCTTCTCCAGGACGAAATTCAGATAATTGTGTGCCTCCGGATGTTAAGTAAACTCCGACTCTGCCTGGCCAACCTGGTAAAGAAAAATTACTCGTATTCATATTATTTCTGTATCTCTTTGAGACCCATGGAATCCTTGAGTATGACATTTCCTGGCTGATTGAGGATCCTTCCTATGAGTTTATCACCGAATTTCATACGTTCCGTAAATTCCTTTTCTGATATGACAGCGTATTTGATCTTTCGGCCAAAGAAGTGTTTTGTCAGAAAGAGATTGAAATTATCTTTATCGATATCACCAATGACGAGTATATCGATCAGATTATTCGTCGATTCACGAGTCATATCCTCGAGACCACCACCGACGACGAGCAGTGAGAGATTGTGCTTTCCACGAAAATACTCATTGAGCTTGCCCATGGCATCAAAACATTTGCCAAAGATCATCTGGAGATCGGGAAGTATACTACAGTTCAGATTGAGAGAATAATGCTTCGTATTATCTTCCCAGCGAGACTTGAGTATAGAGAGTTTCTCGAGATTCTCGAGTTCGCGACGGACGGCATTGATCTGCTCATCTATATCACGACAGAGCTCTCTGATAAAGAAGTCTTTTTTCGGATTGAAAGTATGCTCCAGGAAGAATTTTTCGAGAAGTTTTTTTCGACAATTTGATCAGAAGAGTTTTTCGAGAGGGAGAGACATTTTCTATCATTCCTTATAAACAAAGTGCATAGTCATAGAAACAGTGCATAGAAAGGATTATTTACTGATAATATGATGCTTTCAGCTTTAGTAAAGCAATTTTTATCAAAATTCCACTCTTTTACTTTTACTTTTACTTTTTCTATGTGTATTCCTGTCTTCCCTTCAGCGCGTTCATGAGCGTCAGACTGTCGACATAGTCGATATAGCCGGCATTTGGGAGACCACGAGAGAGCCGTGTGAGACGGATATTTCCGGGGATATGTTCCCGGAGATAGAGTGCTGTCGCTTCGCCCTCGAAATTGGGGTTCGTCGCTATGATGATCTCAGAAACATCTTTTAATCTCGCAAAAAGTTCGTTGAAACTCAGATCCTTCGGTCATCTGCCGTGAAGAGGAGAGAGCGAACCGCCGAGGATATGGTATTGTCACTTGTAGGCACCGGTTTGCTCAATAGCAAGGAGATCTGCATATTCCTCGACGATACAAATAATGTGTTTTTCTCGCTTATCATTGCTGCAATAACTACATTTTTCCGTGCTGACATCCTTCAGGGCTCCGCAGATAGGGCAGACGTCTATATTCTTGTAGACATTGATGAGCTTTTCTGAGAGTTCGAGCGTGAGTTCTTTTTTCTTTGTCAATATGTGAAAGGCGAGTTTCATGGCTGTTTTTTCACCGACGCCGGGAAGCTTTGCAAAAGCATCAATCAGATATTGCAGTGTTTCAGGCATGGGTTTATGGTTCGAGAGTTATATAGGCTGTATTCTCTGGTCTCGTATTCACTGTCCTATCATCATGTTCATCGAGTTCGCTACGAGATTCTTGTTTTGCTATTTGTGCTCGGAGGAAGTGTTTTTCTTGCTGTTTTTCACGACGTTCACTCTCCATACGTGTCATCTGGTAACCGCTATTTGCGCTGGCATTGAGCATCCATACGTAGAGAACCCCCAGAACCACGATGAGGAAGAGAGAGAGGATATAGGCACGATGGAAGGAGATATAGAGATGTTCTCGTGTTTCCTTTCGAAGCGATTGAAATGTGGTCTTTATATGTGAAGCGAGTCAGTATTTGCTCATATTATTGTTTTATTGCCGTACGGAGAAGGGAACTACGAGAACGGGGATTCTTCTCTACCTCGAGAGGAGATGGAGTGATGGGTTTTTTATTCACTATCCGGAGGGTTCCTGGTGTTCTGTCTTGCCCTGTGATAGGATCGATGATCGCTTCGGATTTTTTTCGGAAAAATTGTTTCACAATACGATCTTCCCCTGAATGGAATGAAATTATAGAAATACTTCCACCTCTCGCAAGTCGATTATGTGCCGATTCGAGTAATTTTTCGAGCGATCTGTATTCGTCATTGACGGCTATTCGTAGAGCTTGAAAAGCTCTCGGCAGGGAGTCTTTCCACGCTTTTGTGATGATGTCAGAAAATTCTTTTGTTGTCGTGATAGGTTTTTTTTCTCGAGCTTCAATGATTTTTTTTGCGATAAATCCAGCCCGAGACTCATCTCCGTAGACACGCAGTATTTCTGCGATTTTTTCGTAGGGGAGAGTGTTGATAAGTTCCGATGCAGTAGCTCACTTGCTTGTATCGAGACGCATATCCAGTGGGCCATCGAAACGGAAAGAGAAGCCACGTTCTGCGGTATCAAAGTGGGCACTCGAGACCCCGAGATCAGCATAAAGCGCTGTTATTGTCTTTATCTCAAGGTCATCTAAGACTTGATCGAGTTCACTGAAATTACTGTGGATAAAGTACATTATCGGCAGATCTTTCTTTCCCATGAAATGTTTTTTTATCTGGCCTTCTGCTGATCTCAGATTATCAGAGTCACAATCAAGACCGATAAATATATCTCACTTTCCCAGTTTCTCAATAAAACCAGTGGCGTGTCCTCCGAGGCCCAGTGTCGCATCGACGACGATATTTTCCCCTGTTCTAAAAAAATGGAGAGCATCAAGGAGCTCTCCATACAAAACAGGGATATGTTTTTCTGGAATCGCTGACATTATTTCTTTGTTGTCGTAGTAGGAGTTTCGTCGAGAGTACAGCCATTTTTGAAAGCGATTTCTGGATTATTTTTGAGGATTTTGATATATGTATCACATTGTTGAGCTATACGATCAGGAGGATCAGTTTCGATTTTTCGTTTCGTTTCTTCGAGAATTTTTTGGTGGATATCTTTCCGAGCTGGAGCTGCTTTTTCGAGAGAACATTCGAGGTATTTGATAAATGGAGCACAAACTTTTGCTGCCTGCACGCTACTCTCAATAGTAGTTTCGGGTGTGATTGGTGCGTTTACATCGACTTTTTTTGATGGACCACACGAAGTCAGCATAACTCCAGTAAGGGCACAAAGAGTTATGAGCGTTGTTTTTTTCATAGAGGTGGATTTTTAAGTGAGGAGATGCTACCGAACTCCAGGCCCTTGTCAATCTGACCTACTTGACACTTGTGATTGAGATATCTCTTCATCCTCGCACTTCTCTGAATTCGACTGTCTTGGTAGGCCTAACTGTCTCTCATAAAATCTCGGGCCATTCTATGATGCAGATCGTTTCTGGATCATCAAAAATCTCGTCTGCACCAATACGTATGAGTTCGTCTGGATGTTTTACCCGATAGAGATCAAAATGATAGAGATTCTTTGCATAGGATTGATAATATGTATAGGTTGGAGAGGGTATTTGCATATTTTTATTTTCCAGAAATCGTCGAATAAGAGCCTGTGCAAAAGTGGTTTTTCCAGATCCCAGTTGTCCTTTTAGGAAAATCCTATCCCCAGGATGGAGATCCAAGAGTACAGAAGGGAGAGTTTCAAGGGTTACTTTCATAGAAGATCTCTAAAGCCACTGATGTAAGCGTTTTTCTGAGTTGTATGTATAGCTTTGAGTTTTTCTGTTAATGCAGAGTACTCTCATTCTATCTTTTCAATTGCAACAACGATATCGTCTGTTTTTATTTTGGTGTCGTCGGAATAATCCCATCCTATTTCCGTGAGGAGTTGAGTAGTTTTTTTTCCATAGCTGATACCTATAAAAGCCACATGATGATCTATCGCGAGCATCATACTATGAAGCCGCATACCGATGATGATATGACATTTCTTGTACCCCTCGAGCGTTTGTTCGATGCTTTGCGTCGTCTCAACTCCAGGCAGGAGAAAGTTCTGCAGATAGTATCCATCATGTGATGATTCATTGGTTGGGTGAAGTGAATGGGGGAGGAGCAGGATTTCATATCACAAGCCCATGAGTTTTTTTATCATTTGTGTCACCACTTCATCTGGTAAAAAACCTTTCCTCAGAGCGATTCCAATTCTTTTGGAGGGTGTGCCTAGTATTTCGGGTGAATAATTATAGACGGGATCAGGAAGTATTTTTCCTGAATAACCCAGTTCGGTCGCAATATCCATACTTGCAGTATCTCTCAAAGTAATAGTATTTCATGAGAAAAACATCTTTGCTGCATCTTTCAGATCTTCTGATTTGACGCTGATGCCAAGCGAGAGATAGGTGAGTGGTTTTTTGAAAAATTTAGCCAGTGATGCTCTCATCCACCAGAGCCTCATAGGGGAATGTCATTCTTCGTTTTTTCCATAAAAAAGTCCACCACCACCGATGTAAACGTGGTCGGTATTTTTTATGATTTTTACAGTTTCCCAGAAAAGTCTGATATTTTTAAGTGTGTTTTTTTTCAGGGCATTCGGGAAATATTCTTTGATCATGATATTCTCGAGTGAGAGTTTCTGCGAGAGGAGGAATCTCCTTGTCCGCTCAATATCATGAGAGAAGAGAGTAATGCGCGTATTTTCATCAGCTGCTAAAAAACTCTGTATTTCACAGAGTGTGATAAGTTCATCACCGAGATTCTCGGCACCGGTTGCTGTAAAAAGTACTATATTCATAGACTACCTATGGTGGAGATTTCTGATACACCAAACTGTTCTATCTCCGATACCGATGAGATTTTCTGGTATTTGCTCTATCAATGCTTCAACTGTTTTTCGATCATACCCCATTCCCACGAGGGAAGTGATAATTGATTGATCGATATCAGAATAGATTTTTGAGTTTTTATAGCTTTTCTTTTGGTTACTCGTGATGCTCTGGAGTGTTTCGGTATCCAGGGATCCGCGCAGTTCCACGATAATCTTGCTGGCAAGTTTCGGACCTATACCGCTTGCTTGCGTGAGGCGTTTCGATTCTCCACTTGCTATAGCCTGCATCACTTCATTTTGTCCGAGTTCGAGGAGGGAGAGAGCTCATTTTGGTCCCAAACCATTGACGGAGAGGAGCTTGCTAAAGATTTTCTTATCATCCATATTGTCAAAACCGATCAAACGGGAACCAGATTCTGTCTGATGATGGTATATCCAGAGTTTCAGGGTATCTCCGAGACTTTTTAATCCGATAGTTTTTGATTGAACAGTAACAGTATACCCCACACCACCAGCGAGGAGTGTTATATCATTACCATCGATGAGTTCGAGCGTGCCGATAAGAAGAGAAATCATAGAGTATACTATAGGAGTTTTTCGGATTATTCCACTGTCACGCTCTTTGCGAGGTTTCTAGGCTTATCGATATTTCTTCCGAGCTTGAGAGCTGTGTAATAGGCGAGGAGTTGGCAAGGGATAACGGTAAGAAATGGGTAGAGGATATCGATCGTTTCTGGAATACAAATAGTCGAATCCCCTCCGTTTCAGATAGTGAAAACGAGTCACTTTCGTGCTTCGACTTCGTGGATCGCTGAAGCAGTTTTATCATAGAGTGCATCGGTAGGGTTCAGAACAATGCTTGGAAATTTCTCACTGATGAGGGCGAGAGGTCCGTGTTTGAGTTCTCCCGCAGGATAGGCCTCAGAGTGGATATAGGTAATTTCTTTGAGTTTGATGGAGCCTTCACAAGCAATAGGGGCCTGATAGTATCGACCGAGGAAGAAGCAATGATCGTAGGTGGAAAGTTTTTCTGCGAGCTCTTTGATTTTTGTCGTGTCTGCCAGGATAGTTCTGATATGGTCTGGTATTGTTCGGAAAGCTTTCAAGATACGGGATTTCGTGAGGACATCGAGCTCTTTTCTTTCCCCGAGAGCGATTGCCATCATGAGGAGGACGGTGATCTGTGCTGTAAATGCTTTCGTCGAAGCGACACCGATCTCTTTTCCTGCATGCGTGAATATCCCTGCATCGGTTTCTTGGGCAATCGTGGAGCCAGGCACGTTCACGATACCGATCGTCATGATACCTCTGTGTTTCGCTTCACGGAGTGCAGCGAGTGTATCAGCCGTTTCACCTGACTGAGATATGACGAGGAGAGCAGTGTCTTTGTTCCAGAATTGTTTGCTGTATCGAAATTCACTCGCGATTTCTACGCGACAGGCGATGCCTCCTACCTCTTGGAGGAAATTTTTTCCAACCAGCCCTGCGTAATAGCTCGTTCCGCACGCGACTATGATGATCTCTTTCTTCCTGAGGAGCTCGGGCATGATATTTCTGATACCACCAAGCGTCACTTGCTCGGTTTCGAAATTGATACGACCACGGATTGTGTTTTCGATGACCTCTCACTGCTCCATGATCTCTCCGAGCATCGAATGTGCGTACTTGCTGGAGTCGCTCGTATCTTGGAAAATATCCAGCTTTAAGGCTTCACGAGTGATGATATCTCCGCTCACTGATTCGAGCGTGTAGGAACCGTCGATGTTGAGTATTGCGAGTTCTCCATCTTCCATCGGGATAACGGTTGGAGCTCACTCTGGAAATGCATGAGGATCGCTCGCCACCATGATACCACCAGGGATGATGCTCATCATGAGAGGAGAACCACGACGGACTGCATAGAGTCGAGTCGGATCAGAGGGTGAAGCGATCGCGAGACCATATGTTCCTGTTACTTGAGAGAGCGCAAGAAGGATTGCTTTTTTTAGATCCTTTGTACTTTCGAGGCAGTATTCGATGAGATTTGCTAGGACTTCGCTATCAGTCTGACCATAAAATGTATAACCTGCTTTTTGGAGTTTTTCAGCAAGGATTTTGTAGTTCTCGATAATACCATTGTGGACGAGGTAGACTTCTTTTTTCATCGAGTGATGAGGATGGGTATTTTCTTTCGTCACTCCACCGTGGGTTGCCCAGCGAGTGTGACCGATGCCAAGACAAGCAGAAGAGTCTTGATCGATATATTGCAAGAGATGATTCACTTCTCCTATTTCTCGGATAAGACGAATATTTTTATTTGTATCGAGAGTGACGAAACCCGCAGAATCATATCCCCTGTATTCTAGATTTTTGAGCCCCTGATAGAGGAGAGGTTCGGGATTATTTTTGCCAATAGTAGCGACGATTCAGCACATAGGGTAGAGTTATTGCGTCATTATATGATCGATTTGGGAAATTCCAGAGTAACTTCCTGAAAAAAGAAGAATCTTGTACTTCCATCACTTTTGATATACTATTCCTATGTCGTCGAAAAAAACATCTATTCTCCTCATCGATGATGATCAGTGAATAGTTGACTCGCTCGTTCTCTATCTGCAGGAATCGGAGTTTGATGTCCATACATGCATGCGTGGTGATGAGGCGCTGGAAGCTTTTCGAAAGATTCAGCCTGATGCAATAATTCTTGATATCAATCTCCCTGGACAGGATGGGCTTTCGCTCCTTCGAGCTCTCCGCGCTGAATCAAGTGTCCCTATACTCATGCTCTCAGCGAGAGATGACCAGGCCAATATTAGCACGTCGTTTGAATTCGAAGCTGATGATTATATTGGAAAACCATTCAGTCCAAAGGAAGTTGTCATGCGTATCAAGGCTGTCCTACGTCGAGGTACTTCCCAGGCTGGAAAAGAAGGTTTGATTTATCGCGATTTGAGACTTATAGAGTCAGAGCTAAAAGTAGTTCGATGAAACCGTGAAGCTCTTCTCACGAAATCGGAATTTCAGATTCTGAAATATATCATTTCTCGAGAAGGAAAAGTCGTCCCTCGTGATGACCTCATGCACGAAATTATGTGATATGCGAATTTTCTCTATGATAGGACGATAGATACTCATATCAAAAATATCCGGCATAAGGTCGGTGATGATGTTATCCTCACTGTACGGGGCATCGGTTATAAAAGTTTCTAATTTTTTATTTTATGCATTTTCTTATTGGTTTACTCGTGATAGCGCTTGGAGTTGTTATGCTCAAGTATATTCGTCCGACGTATGAATTTGTCGGATCATGGGTGTGGGCTGAGAAATTTTTCGGTATCGGATGAACGGTTACTGCGCTTAAACTCGTCGCTATTGTTTTTATCATTTTCGGAGCTATCTACATGCTCGGGTGGATTTAGTCGATAAAATACAATTTTCACTTGTCAAAATAGAAAAATTCCTATACTCGTAAGGTAAGAAGTAATTCTTACTTATGGTGAACTTTTCAGATACATTTTTTGAAGAAACAGGTGTAGATAATAAAAGTTTAATGACTCGTTCTGAAAGAAGGAATTTCTTGTGACGATGAAGAAGTGCAAATGAGATAGCTGATTACTTTGAAACAACTAATAACAATATTAGTGAATGAGCGAGGAAAGTTCAATCAATTGCAGATACATATTGAAAAAGAGTTGAATTCGTCGTGGCTCCTCCGTGAGTTATGGCGTATGTTAAGCCCGGAATTTCTGATACAGTTTTCTATAACCTTTTTAATCTCTTACGAAAAGATAGGGAAGATGGTAAAACTATCCATCATGAGGTAGGTCATTTGAGACAAGATCGAGTCACAGGAAATGCTTATGAAATCCCAGGATTTGATCGATTGTCCGAAGGTTCGAGAACCATCATTGAAAAAAGACTTGGTATGAAAATCGAGGCTCGAGATCTCGTCGAATGAGCTATCGAAGGACGCACCAAGAGAACTCTCTGAAAAGATGAAAATTGTGTCTATCATGAGTTTGAAGTCCCACTTTTTGAGCAATTTGCAAAACTTATCCAGCGCTATACATGAAAAAATGTAATTCCTCTATTTGATAAATTGACCCCCTCAAGTACTAAAGAAATGGAGGAAATTATTGCTCTCTGAGCTAATCTCATGCTTCTCGAAGAAGCCGCACTTGAAATGTGATGAAGCCTGGAAAAACCACAGAGAATGATTATTTTCTCAGCAGGTCAATCGCTCGTATCAAATAAGAAAGATCTCGGAAATATAGATGAAGCAAAAACTGTTCTTCGGTGAGTGAGTATCGAAGATGATGAAGTTGTTTTAACTGCTTAAATAGGTATGTTTTTTGAAGTTCATGCTCATACGGAAAGTGAATTGCGAGGTTCTGTTTATCGGAATTATAGCACGAAATTATCACGTACGATGAGTAAGAGAGCAATTGCTGTTCTTTCTTTGAAGCATTTTCCAAAAGAATTACCAACATGATTTCTGGGTTGACCTATAGAATTCGAAGAAAATCGATCTGTTTCGGATGTACATGTACACAGAATGTACCCTTTTGGAATCGATGTATGAAAACGTTCTTGGTATGAAACTGGTAAAAATCAACTTTTATGAAAATGAATCTGAGGAGTCCTCGAATATTTATTACTCTCTCAATTTTCACCAGATTTTTCTGTTTCCCATGATTTTTCTATGACTCAAAAGAGACGGGAACAACTCAAAAAGTATTGAGCGTTGAGACCGATGAAACTCGGTAGATATCTCTCTGCTTTTTCCTCTACACTTAGATCTCCTCATTTTAGCATTATGAAATTCCCTTCCTGGATCACCGATCCAGAAATTTTGCAATTGTGAGAGAAAGCATAGAATCATCTTATGATTGCAAAAGTATATTCCGTCGTTGTCTCTGGACTCGATGGACAGCTTGTGGAAGTCGAAGTGGATATCCACAACGGGATGCCAGCTTTTATCATTGTAGGCCTTCCGGATACTGCGATCCAAGAAAGTCGTGAGCGTGTGCGCTCTGCCATCAAAAATTCTGACCTTCCATTTCCACGTACAAAAATTACTGTGAATCTTGCCCCGGCGGATATCAAGAAAACTGGTCCGAGTTTCGATCTTCCTATAGCACTCGGAATACTTCTCGAAGAATGCAAAATCGATCAAAATCTCCTCAATGAAACGCTTGTGGTCGGTGAGCTCGCCCTTGATGGAGCCGTGCGCTCTGTTCAAGCCGTCCTTCCGACGGTGATTTTTGCAAAAGAGAAATGATACAAACGAGTTATCGTGCCTGAGGAAAATGCCGTTGAAGCGGCTCTCATTCCAGGAGTTGAGGTGATCCCTGCGAAAAATATCGCTGAACTTGTCCGGATGCTCTCGGGATCACTTCCGATCGTGATTCAGCCAGCTTCATCTATTGACGATATCATCACACATAATCCTCACGAACTCGTCGATTTTAGCCAGATAGTTGGCCAGCAATATGCGAAGCGAGCCCTCCTCATCGCGGCAGCCGGAGGACATAATATCCTCATGGAATGACCACCATGATCAGGAAAAACGATGCTCTCAAAAGCACTTTGAACCATTCTTCCACCAATGATCTACGAGGAAATAGTGGAAGTGAGCAAGATCTATTCCGTCGCTGGGAAATTAACAAGAGATCATCCTCTTATTACCGAGCGTCCATTTCGTCGCATTCATCACACTGCTTCAGCGATTTCAATTATCGGAGGTGGCCGTGATTCGAAACCAGGAGAGATTTCACTTGCCCATAAATGAGTCCTTTTCCTCGATGAAATGCTCGAATTTCCCCAAACTGTTCTCGAAACACTTCGTCAACCTCTTGAAGATGGAGTGATCAGCATCAATCGTGTTCAGAGTAGCTGTATCTATCCTGCGAGATTTATGCTCGTTGGAGCTATGAATCCGTGTCCGTGCGGATTTATGGGTGATTCCGTGAAAAAGTGTACCTGTCAGCCATTTCAGATCGAGCGGTACCGTTCACGACTCTCATGACCACTGCTTGATCGTATGGATATCTTTATCCACGTGCCACGAGTGAATGTCGATGAAATAGCGACGAAATCTGCTCCTGCGATGACTTCCTCTGAATTCCGGGAACAGGTAATCCAAGCACGGGAGCGTCAACTCGCACGCCTAAAAGATACTGGGAAAACTTCCAATGCTGAGATGACCAATCGTGATATCGATACTTTTTGTTCTCTCGATTCCATAGCCAATGAGCTTCTCCAGAAAGCGGTTCAAAGATTGGATCTTTCCACTCGTGCGTATTATCGTACTCTGAAGCTTGCTCGGACTATTGCTGATCTGGGTGGAGTTCCTGAAATCCAACCGGAACATATCACCGAGGCACTCGGATATCGTGAGAAAACGAAATAATTCTTCTTTTTATCTTCAGAAAAGCAATTTGTTCCACTTTTCAGGAATAGTCAGCTCATCACTGATGCGTTCTTCTTGTTTTGCTTCAGAGATGGCAGTATTTACAGAATATTCTCCTGACATAATCTTTGGAACTATGATGATGACTCGCTCGCCGGGGAGCTTCACATCGGTGTGGAGTTTCTTGAGATAGACACGGGCAGCTGCCGTATCGCCCCATTTAGCCCTTGAGGTGAGATGGGCTATTTCGATTTCATCCCGTACGATCTCATTTTCACGGATACGAAGCGTCTCTGCACGTTGCGAATTTTTGTATCCTGTCATGATAAACTGGATCACGAGGAAAGCGAGAAAAAATACCATGAAGATGAAGATATAGCGTTTGGGCATAGTTTACCAGAGAGAGACTTGTAGAGATTCATCTATTTTATGGAGCGGAAATTGTGCATCCATCGCTTGGTTTGCGAGCTCATCAGCATGTTTGTTTTTCTCACGTAAAACCGCAGAATAGGTGATTTTCTTGAAACCTGCGATGATGGCTTTCGCTTTTTGGTTGAGTATTTTGAGTCCGGCATCCTTGACCTTGTAGAGTCACTGGAGTTGCTTGATGACGAGTTCGCTGTCCATGACGAGGTGGACTTCATCGGCACCGAGATTTCTTGCTGCTTCGAGGCCGAGAATGGCGCCCATGTATTCTGCCTGATTGTTGGTCGTTGAGCCTAGGAAGAACTTCCCAGTTTCTATGATTTCTTTTCACTTACTCACGATAAAAGCACACCCACTTGGTCAGGGGTTTCACCTCGATCAGCCATCAGTATGGACGGTGTAGAGCATGCGCAGAGTTTCTCGTTTTTTCCTAGAATTGCAATCTTCTCGTGAGGAAAATCTTGAAAACATCACGAAAAATCATACAGTACAGCTCATGCAAATCTCATCTTCACAACTTCGTCAGAAGTATCTCGACTTTTTCCGTTCAAAAAACCACGCCATTATTCCATCTGCGCCGTTGGTGCCTGAAAATGATGCCTCTGTCCTCTTCAATACGGCCGGTATGCAACCGCTTGTTCCGTATTTATTGGGCGAAAAACATCCGATGGGGAAACGTCTCGCTGATGTCCAGAAATGTGTGCGAACAGGGGATATCGATGATGTCGGCGATGATACGCACTGTACATTTTTTGAAATGCTTGGGAACTGGTCTCTCGGTGACTATTTCAAAACAGAATCAATCGAATATTCTTGGGAATTTCTGACTTCACTCGATTGGCTGGGGCTCGATCCAAAGATGCTTTCTGTGACAGTATTCGAGGGTGATTCAAATGCTCCCCGTGATGAAGAAAGCGCTGATATCTGGGCGAATATTGGTATACCTCGTGAGCGTATTGCGTATCTCCCCGCAGAGGATAATTGGTGGGCTGCTGGTCCGACAGGTCCATGTGGTCCTGATACTGAGATTTTTTATTGGGTCGGGGAAGGCGAACCACAGGGTAATAAATGAACACACTCAAAAGACTGGATGGAGATATGGAACAATGTCTTTATGCAATTCAATAAAAAAGCTGACGGAACTCTCGAATCTCTCCCAGCCCAAAATGTCGATACAGGTATGGGGCTTGAACGTACCCTCGCAGTCATCAATGGTAAAAAATCTGTCTATGAAACGGACCTCTTCGAAAATACGCTTGAGCATATCAAACGAATAGTTGGTGAGAAAAATTACAGTGAACGAGGTGCTCGAATCATTGCTGATCATATCCGAACCGCTGTCCACATGATTGCTGATGGAGTGAGGCCAAGCAATACTGATCGAGGATATATCCTCCGACGACTGATCCGTCGAGCTATCCGTGAAGCCCACAAAATGGGGCACGAAGATGCTTGTCTTGCTCAGGTGTCTCGTGACTTTATCCATCTCTACCAAGATGTGTATGAATCTGTGAGAAATAATGAGACAGTTATTGTCGATGAGATCAGTATGGAAGAAGCGAAGTTTCAGAAAACGATTAAAAATGGATTCCGGGAACTTGCAAAACTTCAATCGATCGGTGGAAAAGAAGCTTTTCGTCTCTTTGAGACATATGGTCTCCCAGTTGAGATGATTCGAGAAGAAATTCTCGAAAATGGAGGAAGCATTCCAGAAAATTTTCAGTCAGATTTTGAAAGTTCTATGATAGCGCATCAAGACCTCTCCCGTACTGCTTCGGCTGGTATGTTCAAAGGTGGACTTGCGGATCACAGCGATATCACGATTCAGCTTCATACAGCTTGTCATCTGATGCTTGCTGGTCTCCGAAAAGTTCTGGGGCACCATGTGATGCAGGCAGGATCAAATATCACCCCAGAGCGACTCCGATTTGATTTTACACATCCAGAAAAAATGACTCCTGAGCAAATCAAAGCCGTCGAGGACTATGTGAACACTGCCCTCAAGTCGCACATAAAAGTCACGATGACCGAAGAGTTAAAAGAGCATGCGAAAACTCGTGGAGTCCTCGGAGCTTTCTGGGAGAAATATCCTGAAACAGTGAAAGTCTACAAGATGGTCGGGGATGACGGCGTGACCTATTCTGAGGAACTCTGTGGAGGTCCGCATGTCGAGGACTCTTCGAAAATGGGAACATTTAATATCCAGAAAGAAGAAGCTTCATCAGCAGGAGTGAGGAGAATAAAAGCTATTTTAAATTAATGAAATCCTTTTCGAAGACATTACTGAATATATTAGGACTTCTTCTTGCCGTGATTCTTTCTAGTATTGAAAGTGTTTTTTCCTTTTGTGATAATCCAGAGATTCATGACGGTTGTTATTATTATTCATTTTGAAAACTTCTTATAGTATTAAATTTTATTCTTTTAATTATTTGCTTTTGGAAATGAAATATTTGAAAGTTTCTATCTATTTTTTGAATGATTCTTCTATTTATATTCGTGTTCGTATTTACTTCTTTAGACCAATCGTTTTTTAACTAACTTTATGTCTACTACCCCAAATCCATCTCCAGGAATGCCTCTGAGACAAGCTATTATTGAAACTCTCAAAGATGGTGAAGATACATGAAAGTCTGTTATGTCTCTGATAGCTGGAATTTCATGAGCTGTTGTAGCTCAATTGACCAACCTTCAAGGCAAAGATGCCATGATTGCTACGAGTGCAGGAGCTTTGATGGGATGGGCGTATGGGAAGGATATCTGGAATTATATATTTCATCAAAAAACCCAACAATAGTTATGACTGGAAACTGAAAAATCATAATCGAAATTCTTCGCACAACAGCCAATATTGGTAAACAAGGTGAAGTAAAAGAAGTTTCTCTTTCCTATGCTCAGAATAAGCTCTTTCCAGAAGGAATTGCCAGAGAATACCGAGCTCAGCCATCGAAGGAAGAGCGAAGAAAAGCAATTTATGAGAAACGATTTGATATCACGAAGCGTCTTCATGAAAAAGTTCTCCGAATCGAAATTGCGCATACTTCCGGTCATCTCTCAGAAACTATCAATGAAGAATGGATAGCTAGTAAAATTCGTGAGAAATTTCATGTGACACTCTTGCCTGAGATGATTCGTCTGGATGAAAAACATATCAAAAAATCTGGAAAACATACAGTCCATATTGATCTCTCAAGTGATGCGTACGCTCAATTAATTCTTGATATCCGATAATATGTACCTCGGTATCGATTACGGAACATCAAATATTGGGGTCGCTATTTCCGAGATGGGAATTGCTATCCCTCATGGTATCTATGACCATGAAGAGTTCTTCGCGGAACTCCCGGAACTCGTGAAGAAGAGAAAAATTACTGTGATTGTGATAGGGGAAGCGATAGGGTATGATGCTTATGGAAAGCAAAAAAAAACATTTCAGAAAGCGATTGAGAGAATTAAAAAAACTGTCCCAGATATCCGAATAGAGATACAAGATGAAGATCTGACGACGTTTGAAGCGCAAGAGTCCCTCTGAAAGCTCGACTCTGACGAACATCTTGACGACATAGCTGCGAGTATTATACTCCAGCGGTTTATTGATAAGAAATAGTTTTTTGTGAAACTAAGATATCACATTACTGGAGCGATAGGTGACCCATTGGTATACTTAAAATGAATGTCTTCAAGTGTTCAAAGTGCCCTCAGAGAATATAATGGTAGGCTTTTAAGTATGTCAGTTACGCCTGATGGGAATCGACGGTGCTCCAGGGAATTTCATATGAGTAGTGTAGTAGAAGGCCATAGAGAATGAGTTATGAGAATAGAAGACGGTCTCCTTCATCTACGAAATAAAAGAAGTAATGTTGTTGATGAAGTAACTTTTTGGTGACTTTCTCGAGAAAATAAAAAAAGACCACCGGAAGAACTGAATGGGCTTTATCAGTTATTGAGGGAATTTAAACCAAGATTACTGAAACTCGCCTCTGAGAACCAAATTCATGCATTTATGATTTGAGACGGATCATTATTACCATCAGATATTGTGCATCTTATGGAAGATATTTCAGGAGAAACAGAAAAATTTCATGCGGTCTTTAGGTGTGCCTTGGCTCTTGGTTATGATCAAGAATGAGAAATAAATAGACAAGCATCCTTGCTCGTTAAAGGTGGTTTTACTGGTGAACAAAGTACTCTCCGGACAAAAGCATTTGCAGAAGCTCATAAGTGACTTCGCGAACCAGATTTGATGATTCGTGCAGGATCCAATGGTAGACATCGTACAAGTGGTGGTTTTATGTGACCCAATACAGCTCTTCACTTTTTCCGTGCGCATTGGCCGACTATGACTGGCCGACATATGGATTTTGCCCTTCATTCTACTATAATGGAGGAAATTAATAATGGTAAATAAACCAAAAAAATCCCCAGAAATAGCTAATAATAAAAAAGCTCTCTTTGACTATGAAATAGTTGAGGAGCATGAGGCAGGTATCGAGCTTTTTGGTTGGGAAGTGAAGAGTATGCGTGAGAAATGAGCCCAGCTCAAGGGGAGTCATGTGACGATCCGAGGAGGGCTGGCAAAAATTCTCGGTATGCATATTGCTGCATATAAATTTGCAGAAGGTGCTGATGTCTGAGTAAAACGTGAGAGAAAACTCTTTCTCCGGAAAAATGTCATGCTTCGATTGGAACAAAAAATGTGAGAACAGGGTATGTCGCTTATCCCCACAAGAGTCTATTTTAAATGAAATCTCATCAAAGTGTCCGTGGCTCTCGGAAAGGGGCGAAAAAAATATGATAAGCGTGAACTTATCAAAAAACGTGATAACCAAAGGGCTCTTGAGATGGAGCTTGGTAAGATCAGATAGTTACTGCAAGAACTTATAAAGGATCCAATAATTCACGGTGTTCTCTCGATTTTGATCAATTCTCTTTATCGAGGATGAGTTCTAAGAGATACCTCACTTTCCCAGATAATCTTTCTATGAATGGATTAAATATAGTCTCGAGAGTTATTTCTTCCCTTGGTTTCTGAGCTCGTTTTCCTAAAGTATCTCCGCCAAAAACTTCTCTTTCCATAGTAGTTTATTTAAAAATTAAAGTATCTAGTTTCATATGGAGCCACCATCGGGAATTGAACCCGAGACCGGAGAAATACCTTGAATGGTATTTCGAGTGGCAACGGTCGAGGTATTTAATGGAGCCACCATCGGGAATTGAACCCGAGACCTCATCCTTACCATGGATGCGCTCTACCATCTGAGCTATAGCGGCACGGGGCTGATTATAGTCTCTGGGGAAGAATTGCAAAATTTTTTGCGTCTCGGTATTTTTTTATACAATGCCCTCTATATGAAGCTCTTTGTCTTTGATACCGAAACAACTGGATTTGTGGAGCGGGAATGACCGATAGAAGTCCAGCCCTATATCGTCCAATTTTCTGGTATTTTGCTTGAGCTCCAACCTGATAAGACACTCGTTGAGATAGACCGTATTGATGCCTTTGTGAAGCCACCTATTTCTATTCCTTTTGGCGCAAGCCAAGTGCATGGAATCTATGATAAAGATGTGGTCGATAAGAGTATTATAGCTGATCAGATTGACACATTTCTTTCTTATCTCAATAGTGCCGATATGGTTGTGGGGCATAATATCGAATATGATGAATCTGTGATAAATTATGAGCTTCAAAGGCTCGGACGTAGAGGGGACTATCACCCTCAGAAGACTCTCTGTACGATGAAATCGACCGTTGATTTTTGTGCGCTTCCTGGTCGTGGCATCGGTTTCAAATTTCCAAAATTAAATGAGCTCTATAAGAAGCTTTTTGGTGAATATTTCGAATGAGCCCATAGTGCCATATATGATGTAGAAGCGACTGTCCGTGCTCTCCAGAAGCTTCTCCAAATGGAGGTCATACGAGTCGAGGAAAATCCCCTTATGCGGCTCTTCTAGAGAGGTGTACCAAGAAAACCTCTCTCGTCAATAAACTCGGGTTGCGAAATAACAAAAAAACGTACACTTGGCATCAGTTATTTTTTTATAGATTTTTATGCGTTTTATAGCCAACAGAAAGAAATTTTATCTCATATCAGGAATTCTTTTTCTCGCTTCTTTTTTGGTATTTTTCTTTGTCCCAAAAAATTATGGAATTGATATGACAGGAGGCCTTCAGATAGGGTACACTCTGAATACTCCTGTAAATACTGATAAACTAGAAGAAATCCGCCAGGATATCATGAAAAATTATACTTTTGATTCAGGAGTGGTTATATCTGATCTTCTTCTCTATACCGTGAATACGAGTTCTGTGCGTATGGATATAGGTCTCATTGCCGAAAAAAATGTTGTGAAATCCCAGAAACGAGTCGACGATATCCGCCGTGCTCTGCCAGGATTTTTCACCAAGCATGGAGTTACTGTTTCGGAATCATCATTTGTATCTGTCGGTCAATCATTTGGACAATTTGTTCTCGACCGTGCTTATCTCACACTTACCGTCTGTCTCATCGCCATAGCTCTCTATCTCATGTATACTTTTCGTCAATCTATCGAAGGTACTTCGAGCTTTACTTTTTGAGCCGTGACATTGGTAACCCTTCTCCATGATGTTATCATAGCCCCTGGTATTTTCATACTTTTATGACTTATCTTCCCAGAGCTGAAAATTGATACCTTTTTCGTAACGGCTATACTCACAACTCTCGGTTATAGTATCAATGATACTATCGTTATCCTCGATCGTATACGATCCAATTACAAGGATAAGAGATCGCACGATAAGAGACCGACGAATCAGATTTTTGAAGACTCTATTCAGGTCAGCCTGAGGCGATCAATCTATACTTCGATGATGCTCGTTATCATCCTTGTTGCTATGCTTTTCTTTGGTCCAAGTGCGCTCGTAGGGTTTACGACTCTCATGCTCCTGGGTACTCTCGTGGGTACATATTCCTCTATCTGCATAGCGGCCCCAATCCTCTATGATATCAATTCTTCCAAAAAAATATAATCTATGGATAACCGTTTTCGTCGTGAGAAAAACCTCTCTCATAAATTTCAGAAATCTTCATCTTTGAAAGACCCTGCTCCACACCTAGATGAAAAAACAGCTCAGTCTTCATCATTTGTAGCGAATTTTCTCGATTCGTATAAAAAAATACGAAAGTATCATGTGGTGAGAGATACGGTTCTGTTAGCGTCTGTTCTTTTCTGTATTCTTGTGACTATTTCGTGGGCTCTTCCTCGTATATTTTCTTTTCACTTCGATAGCACGAATATTCTCAGTATTTTTAATCCGCAGGATTCAACTAATTCTCAAGAAGACGAAACAGGGGATATCGATATCCTTATCCTTGGCCGAGGAGGGGATGAAAATGATGCTCCAAACCTCACAGATTCGATTATTCTGGGGCATTACAATAAAGACTATAATAGCTTTACGACTGTTTCTATCCCACGCGACCTCCTCATCCAATCAAAAATTCTCGGAAGAGTCAAAATCAATGAAGTCTATGCTGGTGGAAAAAGTAGTCTCTGAGAAGAAGGAGCCATGAATCATCTGATGGAGATCGTCAGCCAAATAACAGGGAAGAATATCCGTATGTATAGTATGCTTGATTTCGATTGATTCCGAAAGCTGATTGATGCAGTAGGAGGTATCGATATTGATGTTCCAGAACGCCTCTATGATACTGAGTATCCAGCGAAAAATTGGGGGTATACAGTGGTTGATATTCCTGCTGGTCTCCAGCATTTTGATGGTGATAAAGCGCTCAAGTATTCACGGAGTCGTCACACGACCAGCGACTTTGATCGATCTCGTCGACAACAGCTCGTGATGCAGGCACTTCGAGAGAAAATGACATCCCTCGAAGTTCTCTCTTCCCCTCGTCAACTCGAGAACATTTATCGTACCCTGAGCGATTCAATTCAGACCAATATTTCACTCAAAGACATCCTAAAAATGGCAAAAATAGCATCAAAAATTGATAAAAAAAATATCACGAGTTACGCGCTCGATGTCTCTTGTTTTGATGCTCTACGACTCTGCCATCCAGGTGGTCTGATCTATAGTCCTGATCGAGAGTTATTTGGAGGACTTTCTGTTTTGCTTCCTAAAAAAGCAAGCCCAACTGTTATACATACCTACGATACGATTCAGCTTTTTGTAACTATTATTACACAGTATCCTACTATTGGCCAGGAGCCAGGCATTGCCGTCGTGAATGCTTCCGGTAAGACGAATTTGGCACTTTCTATCGGGCTCAAACTCAAATCTATTGGCATCCCGGTCGATGAAACACAAATCAAAAATCAACCAGAAAAAGTTCAAAAGACTTTTATTCGTTACAATTCCTCTATAATAAAATCTGATAATCCCTTACTAGGAGCTATTACTCTTGCCTTCTATGGCGAAAAGCGACCAGCCACTGATACAGAAAAAGCAACGATGGTGAGTCCGTATGAGCTCGTGCTTGGAACTGATGCTTCACTTTATTTTCAATAATTATGTATTCTCGCAGTAGCTATTCTCGAAGAAAACTCCTCACAGGTACCTCTCGTTGGTATCGTCTGAAGCATGTTATCCATGATCCACATATACGGCTCTGGTCCGGTATAGTTTTGGGAGTAGGTTTCCTCTTGTTTTATGCTATATTCCTCTTTGGGATGCCTTCTATCTCAGATATCGAAACTTCATTCAAAGAAAGTAGCATCATCTACGATAGAGAGGGTAATCAGCTCTACACTATCTATGGTGGCGATGAAAATCGTCAGTATGTTCCCTACAATGAGATATCTCCTCGTGTCGTAAATGCTCTGGTTGCGATGGAAGACCAGCGTTTTTTCAGCAATATAGGTTTTGATATTGTCGGTATGACACGTGCTGCCATTACTTGTGCCATGGGTGGCCGATGTTCTGGTGGATCATCACTGAGTCAACAGCTCATAAAAAACACTCTCCTCATGCATGAGACTCTCTATAGAAGGAAAGTCCAGGAAATTATATTATCACTGCAACTGAATATACGGTTTTCAAAAGAAAAAATTCTCGAGCTCTATCTCAATAAGATCTCATTTTGATCAAATTCATATGGAGTTGAGCAGGCTTCTCGGAGATTTTTTGGAAAACCATCAAAAGATGTAAGTATTCTCGAAGCATCTATCCTTGCTTCTCTTCCAAAAACCCCCACGGGATATAATCCATATTCCAGACGTGATCGCCTCATGGGGCATGTTTACTATCATGATACAAAGGGGGCCGAAGAGGGGACAGTAAAAGTAGATTCCCTGAACAATGCTGAAACGTTTAACCTTTTTAAGCAAACACTTACAAAGATACAGTTTCATACAGAGCGATGATATACTCGTATTTGTGGACTCTCTGCGTTTCAATGAAAGAGTCCTTTTGAGAAGAAAATTGGTACTGATTGTCTCACAGTAGCGAAAAAGGATCTTATGGAGTTTCTCAATAGCCTCCAGCTTCCCTCAACAGTGACCCAGGAATGAGCAGCATCTTCTGTCTTTGTCGAATATGAAGCATGAAGAAAAGACCGTGTCCTCATGCGTATGTACGAAGATGGATACATCAATGATTCAGAATATCACGACGCACTCGTTCAATGACTAGATTATATATTCCAGGACCCAAAAGAATCAATCAGATATCCTCATTTTGTTTTCTATGTGAAGGATTATCTCGTGAGTCTCTACGG
Source organism: uncultured Candidatus Peribacteria bacterium (assembly GCA_964632405.1). Classification (GTDB taxonomy): domain Bacteria; phylum Patescibacteriota; class Gracilibacteria; order BD1-5; family JAGOOR01; genus JAGOOR01. The sequence goes on from CAZWBM010000005.1 coordinate 40,993, forward strand.
AGAAGATTTCTTCCAACAGGGATGATGGAAGATATATACTACGATTGATCCAAAGCTGCAGGATAAGGCTCAAGAATTGATAGATTCTTATGCAAAAAGTACCTTTAAAAGCTATGGCATCAATAATGGTTCCATGGTTGCTCTGGATACGAATAATCGAGATGTTGTCGCTATGGTGTGATCACAGGATTATTTCAACAAAGACATCGATGGAGAAGTAAATATTATGACTTCGCTCAAGCAACCAGGATCCAGCATGAAGCCATTTATTTATGCTCGTGCATTTGAGAAAAATTCTCTCAGCACTGATACTCCTATTTTTGATGTTGAAATGAATTTTGGAACCTATAAGCCAAAGAATTTCGATGGAGAATTTCTCTGACCTATGACTCTGCGTACTGCTCTCGATGCTTCTCGCAATATCCCTGCTATCAAGATGTATTACATGGCTCTTCAGGGAAGCGGTGATGATAGTGTAGAACAAGAACACAATCTCGTTGAGTATCTCCAGGGTCTCGGATTGAACACTATAGAAAAACGAGAAAGGAACAATCTCTATGGACCGCCTATCGCACTTGGTTCTGCAGAAGTTCGAGGTATCGATTTTGCTTCTGCTTATGCTGCTCTGGCAAATAATGGACAACTACTTCCACCAAATCCTATTCTCAAACTCTTTGATCCGGAAGGTAATGAGATACAGATAGAAAAACCAACACCAAAACAGGTTATTCTCCCAGCTGCTGCTTATATGATCACGAGTATTCTTTCTGATAATGCTGCACGTCCTCAGGGGTGGAACTATTTCCTCGTTCCAGCTGATGGTCGGAGAGCAGCCGTCAAAACCGGTACTTCGAGCAAAAAAGTAGGTGAAAATACTCTTCCAAGAGATCTCTGGACCATCGGATATACGCCGCAATACACTGCCGCTGTTTGGACAGGAAATACTGATGGGAAAGCAGCGAGTGCTCGTGCAAGTGGTATGGAATCGAGCGCTCTCATCTGGAAAAAATTTATGGAATTTGCTCATACTGATTTACCGAAAAAGGATTTCGTACGCCCTGATGATGTCGTTGGTAATGGCCAATTTCTCTATATCAATGGCAAAAAACCAGAAGTACTCAAAGGATTTACGCCTGAGAAAATTCAAGTTGATGCACTCTGTACAGGTCGTGTCAGTGACTCAACACCAAAAGAAGCTATCAAAGATGCTGTTATTCTCGATAAAGCTTTTCCAATTGAAGACAGTTATCCAAACTGGAGAGAACCGGTCGATGCATGGCTCGGCAGCGATAAAGGTCGACTCTACCTCATAGAGAAACTCGGGCTCACAGAAGATATGATGATGGTTGTTGCCCCACCAGAAAATATCTGTGAACGTCCTACTGAAAGCGTTCCCCAATTCACCTCTACTCTCACCGATGGTATGGAGCTCTTCTCGGGTATCTATCCAGTGGAAATAGAGTATCAATCAGTCAACCCTATGAAAGAGGCACAGATCCTCATTAATGATGTGTTTTACCGATCTATCAATCTCAATAATCAAACGCAAGGTAAAGCAAAAGCAGAATTTAGCATCAATAGTGCAGACGGAGCTGATCAGATGGTAACACTCCGAGTCGTCGATACTTTCGGTTACAGCACTTCCCGTAACTATAGAGTGAAAGTTCTCGGTCGAGACGCTGCAGTTCCCGTCATCAAAACAGATAATCCGACGATGATGAATATAAAATCTGGCCAGCAGATTACTCTCTCTGGAACTATCAATGACGAGAGCGATGTTTCAAAGATTCAGATCTTTGTAAATGATATCATCTATGGTACCCTCCAAGGTGTGAAAAAATATAATTTTACTCTCAAAACCCCAGGAGATTTAGCCGTTGGAAAACATATCATCACTATTCAGGTGACAGATTTCCAGAAAAATGTCACAACACTTGTACACACAGTGAATGTGCAGTAATCTATTGTTCAAAAATAAAAGTGACTACTTTCCGTACTTGATCGAAAAGTACTTCAGTATCTCATATTTTAAATTTTGTTTGTAACCATTTTCTTGCCTTATCGCGGTCTGTATTTTCATCACATACTACCTCCGATCAAAGACACATATGTATATGAATGCCTGGGAGTGTCCAGAAATGGTCTTTACTAATTCTAGGGGTGGTGAGTGTCTGATGGGATATTACAATTGGGATCTTACCGTTTTTCTTTGCCCTATCAATTCATGCAAAAAACGTATCAAAATCATTGCTTCATAATTCGGGTAATGCCTGACCAAGTGTAGCTCTTTCCTCGTCTGTAAATTTGTGTGTTACTTTGGCATCAAACTCTAAACTTAGAGATATTTCTCTTTTATTTCCAAATGGATCAAAGCTAGTGTAAGGAATTCTCAGCTTCTTTTGATTTAAGGCCATAAATACAGCAAGAGATGAACTATACCCGGCACCTCCATTAAAATCATGAGGCACTGAGAAATACCCACCTGCCTCAAAAAGATGATAATCCGGTATACTATGTCATAGTGCCTCAGTCACTCATAGACATGTTGCCAAAAATACTAATCTGCTCCGAAGAAATCCCCTTGTATCATGGGCCAAAAGAATTTCTTTATGAGTATTTATGAGTGTATCCAGCCTGCTGTGGTCAATTTGAAGGGGCATAATTGCAGAATTACGGGACAATGATACGAGTTTAGGTCATTTTATCATTTAGTTTCCCTTCGACAAAAGCTCTTTCTTTTGCAAACTTTTCTCGTACGAGCGTTTGGAGTTTTTCGGCATTTTGAAGACCAGATTGTTGACCTAGGAGAGCTGGATGGAGCAGTTCTCCATGGATGACTTTTTTGTGACCATTCTGTGAGGTTTTCAGTGTGAAGTTGTAGAGAGGTTGTTCGACGAGAGTCTGCGGTGTAAGTGTGGTATCGATATTTGGAGCCAGCATTTTCGCGTCGGTTGATCCAATATGAAACACTGCCATATTGCCAACATTTCCCATGATTGCATCCATCAGCTGTGTTGAGACCTGATTGATGTATTGATGAGCGATGACGAGACCGAGACCATATTTTCGTGCTTCAGAAAAAATATCTGAGAAGCTATCGGTGGCAAAATTCTGAAACTCATCGACATAGAGACGGTATGGTTCGCGTTTTTCTGGCTGGATAGTCGCCCGACTCATGACATCGAGCTGGAATTTGCTCACGAGGAGCGACCCTAGCATTTCGCTGACATCTTCTCCGATTTTTCCCTTGGAGAGATTTGCCAGGAAAATTTTCTTGTTATCCATGATCCATCGTGGAGAAAATCCTGATTGTGGTTGACTCACGATATTACGGATGAGAGGGACGGAGAGGAATTGCCCGACTTTATTGAGGATAGGACTGACTACTTCTGTTTGCTTCGTGCTGCTCAAGGTATTAAATTCATCAGCCCAGAATCGTCTCAGAAATGGATTTGTGACTTTTGCGATATAGTTTCTTCGGAATTCCTCATCAGAGAGGAGGAGTGTGAGGTCGAGGAGAGTACTTCCATCTCGTTCGAGAAGAGTCAACGTGGCATTCCGGAGGACATATTCGAGACGAGGACCCCAGCTGTAGCCAAATATCTTTTTGAAGACTCCCACGATCGAGCTGGCAATGAGAGAAGGGAATTGGTGATGAGTATTTTCGAGGATATTGAATCCGATAGGGTATTCTACATCGGTGAGATCGAAAAGAACCACATCATTGCTGCGAGATTTGGGTATCTGGTGCATGATCCTGTCATAGAGGTCGCCATGGGGATCGATGAGGCCTACACCTCGGCCAGCATCTATATCCTGGAGAATCATTCGCTCCATCATCGTCGTTTTACCGCTTCCAGTCATACCGACGATGAGCATATGACGTTTAAGGGCTTCTGTATCGACAGTCACAGTATTATTTTGGTCTGGTGTAAGTCCGAGGGTAATCTGATTTTCAGGAGAGGTGTTCTTGCCTGGTAGCGTGTTAATTGGTTCTTTTTCTGGAATAATGGTTTTTTTTGGTTCTTCAGGGGTGCTTCTTTCTGGCTCTCCTGGTTTCTGTAGAAGAGATGTTTTTTTCTTTACGATTATTGTTTTTACCGGTTCCTGTATCAATCAGATATCTTCTGGCTGAATACGGATTTCTGTATTTTCCTTTTTTTGGACTTTTATTCCTTCTGATTGACCTTCCCATTCTGGTTTTCAAGCTGGTTTTTTTGGCGGAGAAAGATATAGGGATTCTTCCCCTATATCGCGATCGGTGAAAAGAAGGGTGAGAAAGCGCTGAATGTTGGATATTTTCTGATTCATTTATTATATTACATATAATAATGATATTATGTATATGTCAAATATTTCATCTATGCTCATTTTCCTCTTCTGTATCAAAAAACCTCCGCTTTTGGTGGAGGTTTTTTGAGAGTAACTTACTTGAAACTAATTTGAGATCGTATCGCCACTGAGGATATTGAAGACAAGGTTTGTGATTGTCCAAGCAAAGAAGATAACGACGATACCTATGATGGCATTGATAATAATCTTTTTCCCTGCCTCTTTTCCTTCATCTTCTGATCCTGATGTGAGAATTCTCCAACCACCCCAGAGGGCCATACCAACCATCACGAGACCGAGGAGTGTGAGAAGACCTTTTACGAATGACTGAATAGTGGCGATAGGATCACCAGTGTTTGGACCTTTGAGACCATCATCGACTTTATCGAGACCTGGCTCTATCTCTGCGAGGGCCATTTGAGCCGTAGCAAGGGTTCCGATACCGACGTACATGTACTTCTTGAGTGCATTCATAGGATGCTGTTAATAATTAAATACATGCTCAGTATAGCTCAAAGAAGCGTGGGATGCAAATTTTCCCTCTAGACAAAAAATGAATATATCATCTTATTATCTGCGTGGCTTGCGCAAGAGATAATGCTGAATCATGGTACGTATATTCTTTTTCTCAGGTGGTACTGTCCGTGAAATCGAGAGAAGTATGCCAGCAGCCAGCAGCATCATAAGGAGAGAAGATCCTCCATAGCTCACAAAAGGAAGCGTCAAACCGGTATTGGGGAATATACTCAGATTTACACTGATATTGACGATTACTTGCCAAAATATCCACACTGTTATGCCAAATGCCACGAATTTTCCGAAATTCTCCTCACAAAAAGAAGCAATAATGAATCAACGATAGATGATAGCCATGTATACACAGATGATTATAAAAGCACCAACGAGACCGAGTTCTTCCGTGATAATAGAGAAGATAAAGTCTCCCTGAGGTTCTGGGAGGTAGCCATATTTCTGGACTGAATTTCCGAACCCGAGGCCAAAGAAACCACCACTTCCGATGGCTATAAGTGCCTGTTTGTTCTGATGGTGCATGGTATTGTCTTCTATTGCTGATCTATTTGATTGGAAAAAAGTATTCATGCGATCATAAATGTACGAAAATTGTCATTTATCTTCGGGATTTGTATACCGTCCCAGGACGTAGAGGAGTGATGAAGCAAAAAGCGCTATAACGACGAGAATCGTGATAACTCTTATATTTCCTCAAGCGATGAAATAGATGCTCGTTGCTACTGGTATGATGATGAGGAGTGCGCCTAGATCTGGCTGTAAGAGGACGAGTAATGAGGGTATTCACACGATACCAAGGAAGGGAATAAAACCCTCTGAAGTACTTCCCAGAAAATTCTTATATTTTGTGCAAAAAGCAGCGACTGATAATATGACGGAGAGTTTCAGAAATTCTGTTGGCTGGAGAGAAAAGGGAATGCCAGGAATATCGAACCATCAACGAGCTCCATTTATCTTCACCCCGAAAACAAGCACTAGCAATAAGAGTATTATCACCGCCACACTGATTACTTTTACATGTTTTTTCCACCATAAATAGGGTACTTTTATGGCGAAAACCATGGCACAGAGACCTATGCCTGCTTGGAGGATATTTCGGAGGATAAAACGCCAGTTATTTGGCTCTGCCAGACTTCCTGTTTCGACAAGTCGCTTCGTTATTCGGTATGAGTCGTATACGCTCACTGAACTGATCATGACTGATCAAAATAGCACGAGAAATAGCACGAGAAATAAGAGAGGATAATCTATGTCTTTGTGTTCCTGCATGGCTCTACTCTAACGTGATTTCGAGAGAGTGAAGAGCAGGGCTCTTGAGAATTATCTAAAAATAATTCCTATACATCTTTTTGGATGGCTGTATTTTGTGAGAAGCCTTGCTGTTCATAGATGAGGAGAGCAGCTCGAGAAAGTCTGAAATTTGCTTTATTCCCGACATATTTTCCTTTCAAGGCAGACATACATTTCATCACATTTTCATGCCAATTCGTCTGAGAAGAAGCATAGATAGGACCGATAGGATTTCACCATCCAGAGAGCTGATCGATCGTTGCATATCCTCCGAGCCAGGTGTTATTGAGGACAGAGCTGATGGCGCGTATACCACTTCGAGAATCTCCATAATCTCTGCGAGCACCGCTATCAGTATTGCCCACATTTCCTATGTTGCCATTGGTGGTGAGGTTTTTCCCGAGTGTGCTTTCGGCAAAGCCCACACAGAGAACAAATGTAGGATCGACGCTTTCTGCAATGCTTTCTTCGACCCAGAGTGTACGATCTTGGAAATCGCTACTTGCATAGGTGTTCAGGAGTTTCTCTTGACGCTCGGCTTCCGTAGACCCATCCATATAGAAGAATCCGATGGTTTTCTGTAGGCTCGTTATATCAGGATTTTTTTTCGATTTTTTCTGGTCATCGATATATTTCCATCCATATCGGGCAGGAATAATATTTGCAGGTAATTCAGCCATATCGAGGCTTTCCAATGGGTCAATTGGGGTTCCGTTTTCATAGAGCTCAATATGGACATTATTTTTCCCACTATGCTCCATGTATTCACGAGATGTAGCGATGACATCGCCTCATTGTACCTGAGAAAATATCGCTCTATCACCAGGGATAACCCCGATATACATCGACATAAATCCACCTGGATGTTTGATAATAACGATACCAGGAAAATTACTTGCAGGATTCTGCTTCATAAGGATATAACCATTTCCGACAGATTTAATAGGCATTCCAGGATCTGTCAGTATATCCAATCATTCATGGTGCGCCTCCAAGAGAAGATAATATTTCTGGTCCCGAAAAGAGTACCCGAAACCTTTTCCTGGATTGAGTGGCCATTTCCAAGTCCCGAGTTGTATATTATTTGAGAGCAGGTCTTTTTCTGCTTGTAAATACCCTTGTATCCATATGCAGACTGAGGTTTTCTGGGTTTCACAATTGTACTGTGCTATTTTGGTTTGTAGATTTTTCTCATATTCAGCAAACTTTGTTTCTATTTTCGTGGCTATAGATTTTTTCTTTATGGCCACTTTTTCGATTTTTCTCTGAAGTCCTTGTTCTGCAATAGTCTGAGCGAGGACCTCTTTTTTCATATCCTCCGCATTCTGGAGCTCTTCTTGATAATTTCCGAGTCGAGAGATAATGCGATTTTTCGCTGTGATTTTTCGTGTCATCGATTCTTTCAGTTTTTCGAGTTCTTCCTCGATTGATTTTTGTCGTGAGAGGAGCTGAGTAGCGCTATTCTCGAGAGAGTTAAGAGTGTCTTTTTCTGAAATCCGTGTTCCAAATGCTTTTTCAAAAAGAAGCCCATACATCGATTTATCAGCTGTTTCTTCTATGTGGAGCCTGTATTCATCGACCAGCATCTTTCGTATATAGGCCTTTGTTTCTTCTTGTCGTTTTCACAGATACTGAAGTTCTTTTTCTCAGAGAATTAATTCTTCTTCGAGTTGCTTTTTTTGTTCGCTACTTTTTCTTATATTATCTTCTATGTCTTTTTGCATCTGCTCTATTTTTTTCACATATAACTCTAATTCTTCACGATTTTGTGAGAGGAGATTACGGGATTCACGAAATGTCGCCTCCATATCGGCAAATCGTTGCTCAGAATAGGAGAGCTCGGTGAGGTCTTGTTGGACTGAGTTTATATCTGTGATGATAGATGCTTCGGGCATGTTTTTCATCCACCATGCCTCGGACGTACTATTTGAGTCAGAAAACGTGATATGACCTAAACCTATCAAAACGGCAAGGAAAAGAATCGAAAAATATTTGTACTTCATATGGAAGCAGATTATCATAGAGTTAGGTTTTTAGCAACTTTTTCTTCTCTTTTTATCTATGTTTAAGAACTTCACTCCAGAGTACAAAGGTTACCTTCTCGCTGCAGAGAACTCGGCAAAGCAACAATGATTCTCTACACTAGAATCTGTTGACATTGTTATGGAAATATTGCGTTCCAAAAAATGACATGCATATGCTGTATTCAATGATTTTGGTATCAACGAGAAAGTTTTCCTTGATGTCATGACCCATCCAAAATTTGCCCCTCTCGTCAATAGATCCGGTGAGTATACTGGCATATCAGAGCTTCTCCGAAACGTCATTGTCGCGAGTGTAAAAGTTGCTGCAAGCTTTGAAAAAAAGAATATCGGCATTGAGGATTTCCTTCTCGCACTCATAAAACAGAATAACTCTTGGTTCCTCGATTTCCTCGATTTCATCCGGATCAATGTCCGTGATTTCGAGGGTGCTCTCGTCGAGCTCAACCGTTCTCAGACCGGTATCACTGGTGGGACGCCGGATCTCGGAAAAATCATGAATGTCCTCGAGCAATGACTCCTGAGTGGTGTCGCTATGGAGGATATGGACCAGAATCCGGTCTTTTCTCAGATGAACAGCAATGATCAGAATCAGAAGCGTCAGGAAAGCCAAACTCCGGCACTTGATTTCTTCTGTACCGATATAACAAAAGAAGCAACAGAAGGGAAAATCGATCCTATCATCGGTCGAGAGAAAGAGATCGACCGCCTCATCTCTATACTCAATCGTAAAACAAAGAACAATCCTGTCCTAACCGGTGATCCGGGCGTCGGTAAAACAGCAGTTGTGGAGGGTTTGGCACGGAGAATCTCCGCCTGAGAGGTCCCTTTTGCCATGCAGCATAAGCGTCTTTTGGTCCTGGATATGACATCGCTTGTCGCGGGTACCAAATATCGCGGAGAATTCGAAATTCGCATGAAACAAGTGATCGAAGAAGCCACTAAACTGGAAAACGAAGTTATCCTCTTTATCGATGAAATCCATACTATCATCGGTGCTGGTGGTTCAGAAGGTATGCTCGATGCTGCGAATATACTGAAACCTGCGATGGGCCGAGGGAAAATCCGTATTATCGGTGCCACCACCCTCTCAGAATACCAGAAATATATCGAGAAAGATGCGGCACTGGAACGACGATTTCAAAAAATAGAAGTTGATGAACCAACAAAAGCCGTTGCAGCTGAGATTATTCGTGGATTGAAAACAACTTTTGAAGACTACCATAATCTCGTTATCGAGAATGAAGCCATCGAAGAGGCGGTCGATCTATCTGTACGTTATATGACTGATCGATTTCTTCCAGACAAAGCTATTGATCTCATCGATGAGGCCTGCAGTGCAAAGAGCATGACCTATGTCCATGCTGAGGATGAAATAAAAACTCTCAAACTCGAAGCAGAAAAACTCCAAAAGGATATCACTGATTTTGTGACATCACAGCAGTATCACAAGGCATCCCGTGCGAAAGATCAGCTCATGGAAATCGAGAATACGATCCGAGAAAAGCGTCGCAAGATCACGATCCCTCGAGAAAAGCGTCACCATATCCATGCAACGGATATCCAAAAAGTCGTCCATGATATCACTGGTGTTCCTATGAAAACTCTCTCTGCAGAAGATATCAAAAAACTTCAAGACCTCGAGAAACATATGGGCACGAAAATAATCGGTCAGGATGATGCGATCAAGGCCATTGTTTCGACTACCAAACGTTCGCAGGCGGGTATCTCTGACCAGCGTCGTCCTCTGGGAAGTTTTCTCTTTCTCGGGCCTACCGGTGTCGGTAAGACTGAGCTCGTGAAAGTCCTCGCACGAGAGTACTATGGAGATGAAAAAGCTCTCGTAAAAATCGATATGTCAGAATTTTCTGAGCGACACTCAGGATCAAAATTGATCGGTACGACAGCGGGTTTCGTCGGATATGAAGAGGGTGGTATGCTCACAGAAAAAGTCCGTCGAAAGCCCTATTCAGTCGTATTATTTGATGAGATAGAGAAAGGAAATACAGAGATATTTAATCTGCTTCTTCAGATCATGGAAGATGGTGTGATCAGCGATGGAAAAGGGAGAAAGGTGAACTTCAAAAATACCATCATTGTGATGACTTCGAACATTGGCTCTGAAGAATTCACGACCAGTGCCACTAAAATCGGTTTCGATGTTGCTGAATCAACCAAGGATCGGATTATCGATGATTTTGAGCAGATTGAAACAAAAGTTGTCAAATCACTCGATGAATATTTCTCTCCAGAATTTATCAACCGTATTGATAAAGTTGTCGTCTTCAAACCTCTTGATACGAAGGTTATAAAGAAAATCATCGGTCTCCAGCTCACAGAACTGCAAAAACGTCTCACAGGTCTCGGCGTATCTCTGGAATGGACAAATCCAGTGATTGAGAGAATCCTCAAGGATACGTATAATCCAGAATTTGGAGCACGACCTGTCCGTCGCTATATCCAAACGAAAATCGAGGACGAAATCGCTGATCGTATGATTGGCAAAAAAGTCACTGCTGTCAAAGTCTCACCAGCGAAAAAGGAGGGATTTGAGTTCGCTATACAATAAATTTAACCTGTCTAAACTTATAGGGCGGATAATTCAGCTTCCCAAAGATTTCTATTAACAGGGTGTGTATTGTCCAAGACATAAACTACATTTTCACGGACTAAAGCTTTTACCGCCTCACTATCACTTGTAAGTATGCCGCCATAGGTCTCATGAGATAGAACGTGATCTCTGTATCATAAAACAACTCCTCTCACCTTTTCTGTATCAGTTGGTGAAGATAAATCTTGACTGGCATCAGTTAAAGCTTGCATATCTCTCGGTCCTTCTTTTGGTTCTTCTCCTCATTCATTATATTTAGCATGATAGTCTAGAAATGCATTTACCATATAAATATTGGTTAAATAATATATATGCATTATAAATACCTAAATATTATAGCAAATTAAAAATGTAGAAAATTTTCTCAAAAAACGAAAATTCCATATAATAGCACCAAATCCATCCTATGACCTCTCCAGATCCACATGATGAGCGAACGGTGCGCCAATGAAAGCTCCAAGCCCTTCGTACTCTCGGCGTAAAGCTCTATCCTGACCGTTTTTCTGATAAAGAAGATATAGCTCGTGTCCGTGAAAAAGCTGGAAAGAAACTTCGCACGATAGAAGACATCATCCCAGACCCGAAAAATACGATCCATACTGCGGGTCGCATCATGCTCGTTCGCAGCTTCGGAAAGCTCATTTTCGGGACGCTTCAGGACTTCTCAGGACAGATCCAGTTTGCTCTTTCGAAGGATTTTTGCCATCTTTCTCAAGATGGTGGTGAGCTTGAAAATATTTGAACTGAAGAAGTCGAACCATTCAAAATCTTTGAGAAATATATCGACCGTGGAGACATCATCGGCATTCATGGTGAGCTTTTTACCACCCATAAAGGAGAACTCACGATCTTTGTCCGTTCTTTCCAGCTTCTCTCAAAAGCATTGCTCCCCCTACCGGAAAAATTTCATGGACTCGTTGATGAAGAAGCCATCTACCGCAAGCGATATCTGGATATGATTACTGAGAAATCTTCATACGATCGGATGGTTTTCCGTTCCCGATTTGTCCAGAAAATTCGAGAATTCTATTATCAGGAAGGATTCATCGAGGTAGAGACACCAACTCTCTGAAATAGTGCATCTGGTGCTCTCGCACATCCATTTACGACCCATCATGAAGCGACTGATTCTGACCTTTTCCTTCGCATCGCTCCAGAAACTTCACTCAAGAAATGCACGGTTGGGGGGATGGAAAAAGTCTTTGAGATAGGGAAGTCATTTCGTAACGAAGGACTCGATCCTTCGCATCTTCCAGAGTTCACTTCTGTTGAGCATTATGCCGTGTACTGGAATTATGAGGATAATATGGATTTCACTGAGCGGATGTTCACCTACATTCTCGATGAGCTCATGGATGGAAAAAAAGAAATAGAGATCATCAACTCCAAAGGTGAAAAAAATATCGTTGATTTCAGTGGGAAATGGCCCCGCAGATCTATCCGAGATCTGATATTCGAATATTCAAACATTGATATCTACGAAGAAAATACTCTGGAGAAACTGCAATCTGCGGTTCAAAAAAATAAGATCCAGATTGAGGGATTTCAAAAACTCTCACACGGAACTCTCATTGATAAGCTCTACAAAAAAGTTGCTCGACCACACATTATCAATCCTACTTTTGTTATTCACCAGCCACTCCTGCTCTCACCACTCGCTCGTATCAGTGATACGAATCCGACCATTGTCGATCGATTCCAGCTCTGCATCAATGGTTGGGAAGTGACCAATGCTTATTCTGAGCTTGTCGATCCTATAGACCAGGATACACGATTCACGAAACAACTCGCTGCAAAAAAAGCAGGCGACCATGAGATAGCTATGCCAGATGAGGACTTCATCACTGCTATGGAACATGGTATGCCTCCGCAGTCAGGATGGGGAATGGGTATCGATCGTATTGTCGCTCTCCTGACAGCTCAACCGAACCTCCGCGATGTTGTCCTCTTTCCGCTCGTGAAGGACAAAAATCCAAAAACTGAAACTCCGTCTTCTGCAAAAACAAATACAGAAAAGAAACAAACTTCATCCGAAAAAGATCCTCACGCCCACATAAAAATCGATCTTCCGGCCATTGAAAAAACACTTGAAAAATATTCAACTACAACCAAAAATCATAATCTCGCTGTCGGCACCTGTATGCGCTATTTTGGGAAAAAACTGGGAAAAAATGCTGACTACTGGTATGCTGTCGGCGTTCTCCATGATGTCGATTGGGATCTCGTCGGAAAAGATCCCGAGAAGCATTGTGGTGAATCACTTATTCAGATTCTCTCTGAAATGAATGCTCCAGTTGGAATGCTCGAGGATATCCGTTCTCACTACGAAGAGAGATTTGGAGAGCACAAACTGGATACAGATTTGCGTAAATATCTCGCATCTGTCGATGAACTCTCAGGATTTATCTGGGCATGCTCTCGTATGACACCCAATAAGTCACTGGATGAGGTGAAAGTCACTTCAGTCCTGAAAAAACTTAAGGATAAGTCCTTTGCAGCTGGCGTCAGCCGTGAACACTGTCGTCGATGTGAAACACTTCTTGCGATCTCACTCGAAGATTTTATCCCAGAGATGATTGAGGGGATGAGGGTTTAAATAGGATGATACCAATATTCTTCTTGTGAAACTGTTTGAACAATATTTCTAACTAAATCTCTCAAATATCATTTTGGAAGTTTTTTAGCACTTTCCTTAGCTTCTTGAACGGATTGGTCAAAATATGCCTGTGCCCTTAGTCGAGTTTTTGGTGTCCACATTTTTCTCAGAAAAGTATAAAATGTCTCTCGATCTAATGATCCTTGTTGAATATATTCTCAAAGTCATTTGAGTCAGTGTTCTGTGAGATGTTCGGCAAGAGGCATGGAACATGTAACTTGAAAATGATGTCCTTTATTTCTCAATTTCTGATTTCGTATTTGAGTATCAAAAAAATCATTTGATACTTGGTAGAGTTTTCAGATGGCTTCTCAAACTTCTCAAAATAACTCCACATTGGTTCCATCCTTTCTCATCAATGCTACTCATTCCATAACAAAACGGAACATGGCACTCGTTTTCTGATATACATCTTTACTGTAGCCAGAAGTAGGAACTCAATATCGAAATATATCATGATTTTCACCTAAGCAAAGGCGGTGGTAGGTTTTTTGAAATCTATCCATTAGTTCCGGTATTCAAGATTCTTTACTTGCTTCATTAATTCTTTGGAATGCGCCACTTACCAATAAGTGTGAATCAAGAATTGCACCAGTATCTCATATTCTTTGGTGAGATGAAAGACGTCCATGACGATCTGTATCACCATCAATTATATCGTCTACCATGCAAGAGGCTAAATGCATCATTTCCACCGCCATCATAACATTAACACTTCATATACTATTGATAGGTCATTTTGGAGCTTTATTTCTTAAGCCAGAATAATATAAATAAGACCTCATCTTTCTTCAATGTTCAAGTGTGGGGTGTACCTGACCACCTTCAATTCATCACCTTCTTTCTAGGTCATCTGCAAATTCCCTGTCTAAAATCTGCTTGAACTCTAATATTTCTAAAATCATAAAATATATTGTTGTAATATATTTTATTTGTCAAATTACCCTATTTGTCATATTCTAAAAATCTCTACAATCAGCACATATGAAATATGAAATAGTTATCGGTCTCGAGACCCATGTCCGTGTTGGTTCCATAACCAAGATGTTTGGTAGTGAGCCAAATGCTGTGGAACTCGAACGTGATCCAAATATCAATATCTGACCAGTTTCCCTCGGTCTTCCTGGAGCGCTTCCGACACTTTCGGAATGAGTAGTTGATCTCGCAGTTCGCGCTTCACACGGGCTTCGTATGACCGTGAATACTTTTTCCCAGTTTGACCGTAAGAGCTATTTCTATCCCGATCTTCCTATGGGATATCAGATCACGCAACTCTTTCATCCTCTCTCTGAACATGGCCATCTGGATACGTATGTTGGGGCGGAATTGAAGAAATTTAAAGTTCGTCGTATCCATATCGAGGCCGATGCCGGTGGTTCGAAGCATTCGGTTTCGAAGTCTCTGATTGATTTTAACCGTGCAGGAAGTCCACTGATGGAAATAGTCACAGAGCCAGATTTTCGAGGAAAAGAAGATGTCCTCGAATACTTGAAAGAACTCCAGAAAATTATGCGATTCGTGGGAGCGTCTGATGCTGATATGGAAAAAGGACAGCTTCGTTGCGATGTAAATATATCACTTCGTCCAGAGGGGAGTCATGAACTCCGTAACCGCGTAGAACTTAAGAATCTTAACTCATTTCAACAGATTGGTCGTGCTATAGATACTGAAGTGAAGCGACAAACAGAGATTTACGATGACGATGGCACTATCGACCAAGAAACTCGCGGTTGGGATGATGATGCAGGGGAGAGCCATTCTCTGCGCTCAAAGGAAGACGCTATGGATTACCGATATTTTCCAGAGCCCGATCTACCGCCTCTTGTCATTACGCAAACCTATATCGATGAGCGAAAAATTGCTGAATTGCCAATTGATCGCCGTCAGAAATATCTCAATGAATGGAAACTCCTCCCAGATGATGCCCGTATTCTCAGTTCCGAGCGTGCGATGTCTGATTTCTTTGAGAAAACAGTTGCCCTCACGAATGAGCCGAAAAAATCAGCATCCCTAATTCTCACCGTTATACTCTGAATCCTCAAAAAAGGTGATGAAGAAATCGATTTTTCAGCATTGAAAATAACTCCAGAGGCACTTGCGAGAGTCGTGAATATGCTGAAAGATGATGAAATATCCTCCACCAATGCTCAGGAAGTGGTCCGTATCCTCCTCAATGTCGGTGGAGATCCGGATAAGATCATAGATGAAAAAGGTCTTCGCCAGGTCAATGATACGAGTGCGATGGAAGCGATCGTCGATAAAGTACTTGCTGCCAGTGCACCTCAAATAGCTGAATATCAGGCAGGGAAAGTGAATCTCTTCGGATTTTTTGTTTGAAATTGCATGAAAGAGAGCAAAGGTCAAGGAAATCCAAAGATTTTCACAGAAATACTCACCAGGAAATTGACAACCAAGTAAACATGCGGTAGAGTTATGAAGTATGAGGAAAATTCTCTTGCTTTCCGTCCTTCTCCTGTTCCAGGGTTCTTTTCTCTATGCTCTGAAGGATTGTAGTGATCTCGGGAAGGAATACGCTGATATCAAGGATCAAGTAGTTTCTTCTATGGAAAAATGGCAAGAGCTCGCCCGCACTGATCCTACAAAAGCTCTCTATGGCACATCTCTCTCAGATTTACTCTCAAAAGGTGTCAAAGTAGAGAACGAATACAATGAATGTCTCAGCTCAATCAGCGAAATCAATAATCTCATCAGGAAATATTTCGATCTCGGAAATGATTATTTCGAGCGTTCGCAATGGGATAAATCGATAGAGCAGTATAAGAAAATAATTGATCTGGATCCAGGGTCGTATCAGGCGTACTACAATATAGGATCGGCTTTTCTCAATAAGGGTTCTCTCCAGGATGCCCTTGAATACTATGAACATGCTCGTTATTATGCTCGCGGAAAATCTCAGCTCCAGGAATCGAAAAGTTCTCTCGATCGTGTGCAAGCTGATATCCAAAAACAAAAAGAAGAAAAAAGTGCTCCAAGCGATGATACTTTTTCTCACCTACAATACTATCTCCATGTCCTCAATGTCCCAGAAGCATGGAAAAAGGTAGATCAATCAAAAGAAGTTATAGTGGCTGTTATAGATGACGGCATCAATATCAATCATCCCGACCTCACAGACCACATCTGGACTGAATCAGGAGCTGCCTATGGAAGCAATAAAATCAAGAATTTCGTAGGAGATGAGATGCCGGATAACTTTCCAACAGGTGAACATGGTACTATGCTTTCTGGCATTATCGCTGCGACAACCAATAACAAAAAGTGAATTGCCGGTATTGCTAAAAATGCCAAAATCATGCCTCTTCGTGTATTTGATTTCAAATGAAATGCTCGGGAAGATGCTATTATTAGTGCGATGCACTATGCCATAGAACATAAGGCAAATATCATCAATCTCAGTCTCGGTCAGAGTCAGTTTGCCTATAGTACAAAATATGATGAAGTGATGAGATTAGCACATGAAAAAGGTGTCATAGTTGTTGTTGCTGCTGGTAATGGAGATGTTCTCT
Organism: uncultured Candidatus Peribacteria bacterium; assembly: GCA_964632405.1. GTDB lineage: Bacteria > Patescibacteriota > Gracilibacteria > BD1-5 > JAGOOR01 > JAGOOR01. The sequence continues at coordinate 57,982 of CAZWBM010000005.1, forward strand.
CCTACAAAAATAGTGGTGTAAATACGAGCATCAATCCTCTCTCTCCTGTCTGTAATAATGGTGGCGATAAGCATTATTCCATAGGCGTAGAATCACTCGATCAAAAATGAGTGCGTGCACGATGGTCAAACTATGGTTCCTGCGTTTCTTTTTCTGTTCCTGGTGAAAATATATTCTCAACCTCAGTCTCGGTTTTCAATAAAGAATATGGTGTTGATTATGATACTGAAAGCGGTACATCATTTTCTGTCCCTATGGTCGTAGGTATTATCGCTCTGGGGTATAATCAATATGGGTATGTCTCTCCTGATACGGTCTATGCCAGTCTCAATGAAAGTATGCGTATCAATGAAGCCGGTAATTATGTCATAGATGCTGCGGCGTATATGGATACCCTTTCATCGAAAAAGAAACTTATCACAGAAGAGCAGAATCGTTTTTATACTACAGAGAAAAATGTTGCTCAATCGGAGAAGAATAAACTGACACTTGCCGACTTGGCAAAGCTCTCAGATGGTGACTATCTCGCGGCACTCTGATATATTGAGAAGAAATCTTCTGCCACAGCCTATAAATTGACTGGATTTGTCCTGCGTCAAGAAGTCGTAGCACTCGCTGTCAAGCTCATGAATATCTACATTCCCGATAGCTATTCTTGTCGTGGCGTATTTGCGGATGTCACCTCGAATAAACCAAATTCATGGATATGTCGTATTGCAGAAAACGCTTTCGAAAAAGGTATCGTAAAAGTTCAGTGAAATAATTTCAAGCCAGAGGAATATATCACGCTCGTCGATGCTGTCGAGATACTTCTCCGTGCAGGAAATATCAAAATACAGAAATTTAGTGGGGGCGAGTTTGAGCCATGGCAGGCCAATGTCATCGGGACTACTTTCAGCCTCGGTCTTGTCGAGAATCGATTTGATTTCTCTGCGACCCGTAAAGCCATGAGAGGGGATATCTTTGGTATTACTCGCAAAATACTCGAACTTCCCAAATAGGCGTGAGTTTACTTTTTTCGGATTGATTTTTTCCGTGTTTCTGTACCATACTCGGTGTATGGCAAACAAACATGGACTCAAATGATCAGTGGTCAAGGCGCAAGCGAAAGCCCGCCGTCTTTCAAAGAATGTAAAAAAGACTGTCTATCAGGTCTATATCGGAAGTGAAAATGCACAGACCCGCAGCAATCAATCCTACAAGAAAAAGAAGCATTACCTCGAAAACAAACAAACCTGGCCCAAGAAAAAACTCCCTACAAAAAATTTCCAATCACTTGTCGAAATGGGTATTCTCGATGAGCGTGGATTTTTCAAAAAGGGAAAAAAGAAAAACTTTCA
>CAZWBM010000006.1:0-41911 GCA_964632405.1 uncultured Candidatus Peribacteria bacterium
AGCACTAAGGCTTCAACCCTTGGAGGTACCGGTTCGAACCCGGCCCCCCGCTCCATTCGACTCGGATTTATCCGAAGAGAATGCCTTGAGCTTGTCGAAAGGCCAAATCCTTGCTCATGACAAGCAAAAATCCCAGAGAGTATGCAGACATAGCTCAATTGGCTAGAGCGCCGCCTTGCCATGGCGGAGGTTGTGGGTTCGAGTCCCATTGTCTGCTCCATTTTTCCTTCGAACCCAATTGCCACTCGAAATGCCATACTAGGCATTTCTCCGGGTTCGTTCCCATTGTCTGCTCCATTTGAATATATTATCCATCAAGTAATTGGTGGATTTTTTGTGCCCTTCTGTATACTATTTCCATGTTCATTCCTCCAGGAGAAAACATCATTGAGACAAAGAAATGTCGTATTTCTGGTCAGGAGTTTGTGGTGACAGATAAGGATATAGAGTTTTATGATATGCTCTCTCCCATATTTGGTTGAGAAAAATATTTACTCCCCACACCGACACTTTGCCCAAGAGAGCGACAGATGAGACGGATGACGTGGAGAAATTATGATCATTTTTATAAGAATGTTTGTGCCGTGAGTGGTCAAGAAGTGGTGAGTACGTATAGACCATGAACACCTTATAGGACTGTCTCTCAAGAAGCCTTCTGGTCGGACAGTTGGGATCCCTATCAATATGGCCAGAGAATAGATTTTTCGCAGACTTTTTTTGATCAGTTCCACGCACTTGATATACGCGTACCTCATATCGTGCTCAGTGTTACAAAATCAGAGAATAGTGCGTATACCAATTTTTCTGTTAATAACCGTAATTGTTATCTGTGTTGTCGGGTTGCTGAGTGTGAAGAGTGTTATTATTCTTTACTTCTTGTACGCTCCAAAAATTGTTTTGATTGTTGGGATATCGCTGATTCTGAGTACCTCTATGAGTGTATCAGAACAATCAAATCTTACCACTGTTTTTATTGCACGGACTGTGAAAATTGCCATGATTCCTATTTTCTCAAGGACTGCTCATGATGTCGGGATTGTTTTGGTTCTTGTAACCTCCGAAATGCTCGTTTTGTTTTTAATAATGAGCAACTATCAGAAACGGATTATAGAAAAAAATTCAATCAAACCATCGAAGAGCTTCGGGATTTGGGTGAGTTACGAGCGAAATTCTTGCGCTATTGTGAACAGTTTCCCAAGAAATATATCATAGGTTTTAATAATGAAGATGTTTCTGGTAATTTTCTTTTTTCTAGTGCACATATTGTTAATAGCTTTGATGTACATGAGAGTGAAAATATTCGGTATTCCTACGGAGCTCACAATGTTCGAGATTCGATCGATGCAAGTTTTGGCTATTTTGTGGAGAGCTCCATAGAGAACTGTGGTGCTTATGCCGGGTATGCTCAATTTTTCTGTATCAATTGTATGGATAATTGTCGAGATATTCTGTATTCACGAGACTGTTTTTCGGGAACATCTCATTGCTTTGGCTGCGTCTCTCTGAAAAAAGGGAAACATTCAATCCTAAACACTCCTTATTCTCAGGAGGAGTATGAAAAAACAGTCATAAAACTCATAGGTCATATGCAATCAACAGGAGAGTGGTGAGAGTTTTCCCCAGAAAATTTTTCTCCCTATGCCTACAATGAAAGTGCCGCACAGGTTCATTTTCCTCTGACTCGTGAAGAGGTCCAAAAACGCGGTTGAATGTGGTATGAAGAGGGGAAGATCAGTCATGATCTGGGAATAATTCCTCTTCCTATTGATGAATATGATGAGAAGCGAGTGGGGTATGATGTAGCTCAGAAAAATATAAATGAACTCCTTGGTGCTACACTTTCTTGTGTCGAAAGTGGTAAACAATACAAGATTGTTCCATCAGAACTCGCTTTTTACATAGAACATCACCTTCCAATACCCCGGATACATCCAAGGGTCCGGTCAGACGTGCGTTTACAGCAAACTCTTCCCGCAGAACTCTATGATCGGGCATGTGCCGAATGTTGACAACCCTTCTTCACTTCGTATGCTCCAGACAGACCAGAGAAAATTCTCTGCGAAAATTGCTATAGAAAACTCGTTTACTAGCTATGAAATTTCTCATCCTCTGAGACATCTATGGAAAAGTTGGCCGCAAGATGCTGACAAAGTATCTGCCTGATTTACGTGCAAAATATTCACCTGATGTAGTTATAGCAAATAATGAAAATATGTCTCATGGGAGATGACCACGAATGAACCAGATTGAATGGCTCGAACAACAGTGAGTGGATATCTTCACCGGCGGAAATCATACGTTTGATTCCATTGAAGACATACGAGCGTATATGGATGCTCCAGATTCGAAACAATTACGACCTGACAATCTCCTCGGGGATAATCTTCCCTGAACTGGTCATAGAGAATTTACTTTCTGAGATAAAAAAATACTTGTTATCAATCTGATAGGAAATCTTTTCATGGATGAAAGATGTGTATCGTCCAATCCTTTTCAAAAGGTAGATGCTCTTCTCAAGAATCATAATTCTCCTTATGAAGCCATATTCGTTGATTTTCATAAAGAGACAACCTCGGAGTGATATGCGATGGCCAATCATCTTGATTGACGCGTTTCGCTTCTCTGGGGTACTCATACACATATACAGACTGCTGATGCTGAGATATGGCCAGGATGAATGGGATTTATCAATGACTTGGGTTTTGCAGGAGCTCGCAGAAGCGTCATCGGGGTAGAATGGAGCCATCCTATCCAGAGTCGATGGATAGATGGAAAAAAAGATGGACCTCTTGCTCCTGATGATCACGGGCCAGGTGTCCTCTCAGGTATGTTTGCAGAAGTTATTGATCGAAAATGTGTCAAATTGGAACCATTTAGAATCTGCGAATAATATGGCTATTACTATTACCATTGATGGTCCTGCAGGAAGTGGAAAAGGTATAACTGCGAGGAAACTTGCTGAAAAATTGTGATTTAAATATTTTGATTCTGGTTCTATGTATCGAGCGTTATGAGTCTATCTAGCAGAAAAGAAAGTTGAGATAGAGCATATTACTTCTGAAGATCTGAAAGATATAGAGATTACATTTTCCTCCGATAATCATGTCCAGATAAACGGTGAAGATTATGATTGAAAGATCCGTACTGTAGAAGCCAGCGTATCTGCCTCAAAACTCTCAGCTCAGCTATATTCTCGAGATTTAGTTATCTCTTCAGGTCGGAGAATTGTTGCACAGGATAACTATGTCCTCGATGGGAGAGACACAGGAACGATATGGTTTCCAAATGCACGAGTGAAGATCTACCTGACAGCGGATGCCATAGTTCGCGCTCATCGACGCTGGCTCGAGCTCCAAGAAAAATGAGAAAATGTTTCTGAAGAAGAAGTCTTGAAGAAAATCTGTGAACGTGATAATCGAGACATGACACGCAGCGAAGGGCCTCTCCGTAAACCAGAAGATGCGTACGAAATAGATACTACTTACATCACGATCGATGAGCAAGTTGAGCGAATTTATAGAATAGTCCAGGAAGTTTTGCAAAAACCAGAAAATCTCTCATAATACAAAAACCCAAGAAGATATGTGCCCCGCTCCTTTTATTTCTTTAAATCTTCATGTATTACGTTTACATTCTTCACAATACTTCAACTAAGTTGTATTATGTGGGCTATAGCTCTGATCTCAAGAAAAGATTACACGAGCATCTATCCTGACAGAATATCTCAACTAGGAATGATTGTAAATCATGGGAATTGGTTTATTATGAAGCTTACCTTTCAGAAAAAAGTGCTCGACAAAGAGAGCTTCAACTGAAAGCTCATGGTAAATGAATTTCTGTTATCAAAGAAAGAATTAAAAATGATATCTTAGAGAAATAAAAGGAGCGGGGAGGAAAGTCCGGACACTACGGAGGAGCAATCCTCGACCGAACAGCTAACAGCTGCCTCCCGATTTATCGGGACGGGAAAGTGCCACAGAAACTATACCGCTCGCCTCGGCGAGTAAGGGTGAAAAGAGTGAGGTAAGAGCTCACAGTTGTTCATGGTAACATGCACAAGTGGAAAACCCTCGGTGGTGCAAGTGAGTTGGCCCCCGCCTCGGCGGGGAGGCTCATGCTTGAGGTCCTGAGCGATCGGGATCCCAGAGAGATTCATATCGAAATACAGAATCCGGCTTATTACTTGGGTAAAAAAATCTCACATTTTGTGGGATTTTTATTTTTTTACTGGTAATCTTTGAGTTATGGTGTGAGCCACTCGAGCAAAAAGAGTTATAATTTTTTGAGGTTTTCAGGAAGAAATAATTCTATCCTTTATTCATTCCGGTACCAATAATTCAAATCTAGCTACAGTTTTTTCTATAAGATCTCTTGGTCAAAATATTGGGACATCAGGATGTTTTGCACATCAACTAAGAGCGTGAGGACAATTCAGAGCTAGACAATGTGCATTGTGTCAAAACTGATGAAGCTTACCTGAATGACTGTGACATTCCGTATCTGTGATTGCTAGTCAGTTATTATGTGTTGGGCAAGTTTTATCTCACATGTCTTATAAACTAAATTCTATGTTATTTTAAGATAAAATGTATTTTTTGTCAATATTCTCTAAATTAAATTTGAAATATTCAATATTTCCCTACAATCACGGCATATTCCTTATTTTCCCGTATGAAGTACCTGACAATTGCGATTATTGCCCATGTCGATCATGGTAAAACAACTCTCGTTGATGCACTCCTCAAACAAGGAGGTGCTTTTCGTGAGAATCAATCGGTAGAAGTATGTGTCATGGACAGCAATGATCAGGAAAAAGAGCGAGGCATTACCATTTATGCAAAAAATACAGCAATTCAGATCGGTGATACGAAAGTGAACATCGTAGATACTCCTGGACATGCGGATTTCGGTTCAGAAGTAGAGCGAGTACTTCGAATGGCTGATTCAGTCCTTCTTCTCGTTGATGCCTACGAAGGTCCTATGCCCCAGACTCGATTTGTCCTCAGAAAATCCCTCGAACTCGGTATCAAGCCAATTGTTGTCATCAATAAAATCGATAAACCAACTGCTCGTCCTGCGTATGTTCTCGACGCAGTATTTGATCTTTTTATCCAGCTCGGTGCGACTGATGAACAATGCGACTTTGCTCATGTGTATACGATTGCTCGTGATGGTATAGCAAAAAAAGAGCTCACAGACGAATCATCTGATCTGCAACCACTTTTCCAGACTATCCTCGAGAAGGTTCAGCCACGAGACAATGATGCTACAAAGCCATTTCGCATGCAAGTAGCCAATCTCGCTTACGATTCATTTATGGGTCGTCAGGGTATCGGTCGTATCTCTGATGGAGTCGTGAAAACAGGTGCGAATGTCTTCATCATCGGGAATGATGGTGTAAAGCGAAAAGGGAAAATCTCAAAAATCGTGACATCTATGGGCCTCAATAAAGTAGAAGTCCAAGAAGGTATCGCTGGTGATATCGTGTCTATTGCGGGTATCCCAGATATCTATGTTGGAGAAACTATCACGACTGATGAAACGACAGAAGCATTACCACTTATCACTATCGATCCTCCGACACTCAAGATGCAGTTCTTTGTCAATGATTCACCATTTGCAGGGAAGGAAGGGGATTATGTCACTTCTCGTCATATCCGTGATCGTCTGGAAAAAGAACTCGAGATGAATGTGGGACTCAAAGTAGAATTCAAGGATGACGGATCATTTGTCGTCGCAGGTCGTGGAGAGCTCCATCTTGCTGTGCTGATCGAAACAATGCGTCGAGAAGGTTTTGAGCTCCAGGTTGGCGCTCCGGAAGTTATCTTCCATGAGGAAAATGGTGTCAAAATGGAACCATTTGAGAAATGTGTGATAAATGTTCCGGATTCAGCCGCAGGTTCTGTTATTGAGCAAATGGGAAAGCGAAGAGGTATCATGCAGGATATGAAAAGTGAACGAGGACTGACAACGCTCGAGTTCTCCATCCCGACACGTGGACTCCTCGGTTTCCGTCGTGAATTCACGACTATGACCCGCGGAGAAGGTATTCTCGCGAGTGCATTTGATAAATACGGTCCTTATGCTGGAGACATGAACAAGCGTGAAGTAGGTTCCATGATTTCTGCTTGTGATGGTGCGGCTATGACGTTTTCACTCTTCAACCTCCAGGAACGTGGTCCTATCTTTATCGAGCCGCAGACAGAAGTGTATGAAGGTATGATCGTCGGAGAACATCTCAAATGATCTGATCTCATCGTGAATGTGACAAAAAATAAACAGCTCACGAATATGCGTGCCTCAGGAACTGATGAAGCTATGCGTCTGACTCCACCACGCGTGATGTCACTCGAAGATGCTCTCGATTATGTCGGTGCAGATGAGTATGTCGAAATCACTCCAACGAAAGTCCGTCTTCGTAAGAAAAAACTCAAGGAACACGAGAGAAAGAGAGGGTAATAAATATGAAAAAAGTTCTCTGAATCATCTGACCTCTTGCATCTGGAAAAGATGCTTTAGCTGAGATGATTTCTGAAGAATTAAATTTGCCTCTTTATCAGATTAGTGCTCCACTCAAGATGATTGCAAAAGAGAGATGAAAAGGACCTGAAAGATCGTATCTTGTTGAGTTATGAAGAGAACTTGCAGAGAAATATGGAGATGATTATCTCGCTCGTTATCTCGTGGAAAATGCACCTGAGGAAAATCTGGTCATTGTTGGGATGAGGCAGTTAGGGCAAATACAATACCTCCGAGATAATACTGAATTTACGCTTATTTGAGTTGATGCAGATCCAGAGATTCGATTTAACCGGCTTTTATTCCGGGCAAAACCAGGAGATCCTTTGACTTGGGAAGATTTTCAGAAAATTGAATCTATGGATAATAGCCAAAATGCTGCACAGAAAATATGAGAATGCATGAAGTATGCTGATTATATTTATGTGAATAATGGATCCTTCGAAGAACTCAAAAACCAAGTTACAGTGATTCAAAAAATAGCTAAATTATAATTATATCTCTTGTGCTAGATTTTTCTCTGTAATTCTTATAATCCCATCATGATAGATTACATACTGCATATCAACGGTCGCGGAGGAAGCGGTAAGACAACCCTTGTGAAGATTCTCAATGAGCAGTTAGGCCTTGAGAAAACCCGTAATTACACGACTCGTAAGCCACGATTTGAGTGAGAGTCTGAGTACAATTTCGTCACAGAAGAAATTTTTGTTGAGTATTTCAAGGAAAGCAAAATCATCGAATGTTACTATAAGGACTCTAGTCGTGCGCTCTATGGCACAGCAGCCCCTGAGAAAACTGGTATCTATCAGTCAGAAGTAGTAGCCCTCGTAGCACTCCGGAAGTGGTGTTTCGAGCACTCAATACCTTTCTTGAGTATCTATATTGATATCGATACTGAAACTCTTCTGGAACGTCTCAAAAAACGATCTGATACAAATGAAACTCCAGAAGAAAGACTTGAGGAAGATGCCTATTATGAAGTCTTCAAGGAATGGTCTGACATCGTCTATGATTACAATGGAAAAACTGTGGAAGAGTGAGTCGATGATATCCTCACGATGATGCGAGAAGGGGGACTTATCTAAAACGAGGGATATGGATGTGCGGATGCTTATTTCGATACCAAGCATAGATCACGCCAGCAAGTGCTCCTGCAAAATGCCCCATAAAACTGATAGTTGCAGCTAATCCGATGATGAGGTTGAGGGCTATCCAGAGGAGTGCTCATTTGTAGTCATTCTGTCTGTGCTTGTAGAGATCATAGGCGTAGACAGCCAGAAGCGTCATGGCAAAACCACTTCCTCCAATCGTTGGACTATCGGAGAAGAGGTAGAGAAAAACCCCTACAAAAATAGTCGTCCATCACCACAGATACCATGTCCACTCTTTTCCATGATAGGACTCAACGAATTTTCCGATGGTGAGGAAAAAGAGCATATTACTCAGAACATGGAGAAATCCTCCATGGAGGAAACTGTAGAGGAGAAGCTCGCCCAGAAATCCAAAAATACCAACAGGATAGTTATAGATACCACCGTAGATGATTATCTCCGGATAAATCATGTAGACCAGTGCTCCCAGCACAGAAAGCGCAGAAATCAGATTGATAGGACTTTTCCAATCAATATTTCTGAAGTCAGGTGTCTGAATTTGAAAGTTCTGCATGGACGAAGTATACGATTTTCCTTGATTCTGCAAAGAGAGGGAAAGTTGGCCCTACTTTCTCTTGTACCAGACGAGATCGTAGAGTCATTTATCTTCTCGTGATACTTCTGTATAGAGATCACGAAATTCTGGAAAATAGGTGTCACCTTCGTAATCTCCATGGATTTCCGAAAGACGTATCTGGGATCGTGGATCATTCAAGAAGAGTTCATAGATTTCGGCACCTCAGAGAACGAGGAGGTCTTCATCTGGTGCGAGATTTTTCTCGATTTCTGCAAGAGAAGTGTAGATTTCGATCTGTCATTTTTCTCCACCGTCGACGAACCATTTACCATCTTTTTCAATTGTTGGAAGTTCTCAGATTTTAACTACAGCTGAATCGCGAGTCAGGAGGATATTTCTCCTTTTTGGCAAGATCCTCCCAAGTCCTTCATACGTTTTCCGACCCATAAGAATCGTTTTCCCACTGGTGAAAGCTCGGAAATCTGCCATCTCCTCTGGGATATCCCAGGGAAGCTGGTTATTCTTCCCAATAACACGGTCTTTTGTCATGGCAGCAACGAGGATGAATTTCATAGTTAGACGGCAATAGGAGCTTTAATCGCTGGCCACGGATCATAGTCCACGATCTCGAAATCTTCGAATTTGAAATCAAAGAGATTTTTCACTGCTGGATTGAGTTTCAGTTTTGGAAGCGTTTTCGGACTACGAGAAAGCTGTTCTTTCACTTGATCAAAGTGATTATGATAGATGTGGAGATCTCCAGAGGTGTGGACGAATTCTCCTACTTCGAGATCACAAACCTGCGCTATTATATGAACGAGCAGTGCATAAGATGCTATATTGAAAGGGAGGCCAAGGAAACTATCGACCGAGCGTTGGTAGAGCTGGCAAGAGAGACGATTATTCGCGATATAGAATTGAAAGAGCGAATGACAAGGAGGAAGCGCCATAGAATCTGCTTGTGCTGGATTGTAAGCCACGACGAGATTGCGCCGACTATTAGGGTTTTTCTTACAGGTATCGATGACTTTTTGTATCTGATCGATGCCCTGACCATTGAAATTTCTCCACTGGTAGCCATAGACTGGTCAGAGATTTCACCATTCTTTTGCAAAAGTGTCGTCGTTTTTTATTTTTTCTACAAATATCTTGAGTTGTTCATCCCATTCAGGAGTGTACTTGCTATATTTCTCTGCAAGATTATTTTTTTCCAGATAGTTCTGGAATGGCCATTCATTCCATATTCTGACATCATTATCCACGAGATATTTGATATTGGTATCTCCAGAGAGAAACCAGAGGAGTTCATGGATGATGCCTTTCGTAAATACTTTTTTTGTCGTCAAAAGAGGAAATCATTCAGAGAGATCGCATCGGAGTTGATAGCCAAAAACACTACGCGTGCCCGTTCCAGTACGATCGTCTCTGTCAACACCGTTATCCATGACATGCTCCAGAAGATCGAGATATTGTTTCATAAATATTATTGGAAAAGAGTTTGAGCTATTGTATGAAAAATTGTCATATCCACCACTGTTTTTCATGGCGATTTTTTGAAGTGTTTATATTTCTCGAGAACCATTGGGAGTACTTTTGTGAGGTTTTCTTGCAGGATACATTCGTGGCCTTTTTTCTCGAAGATACGAGCGTTATGATACTGATGGTTATTGCCTGATTCAGGAAGTGGTACGAGGATCATATGGAGACCGAAAGCCTCGAATTCAAATACGCTGGATGAGCTCCGAGCGAGGACAATATCTGAGCTCCTCACGAGCCGGAGATATTCCGTCTGTTCATAGAAGAAATCATAGAGTTTCACGTGAGGAAACTGCTTAAATTTTTCTCGGTATTCCGGATTTTTTGTACCGAGAACGACATGAATATCGATATCTTTCCTATTTGGAAGAACTTCTAGAAGAGCATCAAAGACACGGCTTGACCCCTGAGAACCACAGGAGACGAGGAATTGCGTTTTACTTTCAATTTTTAGTGGCTCTTGGGCTATTTCGAGAATATCCTGAGAAAGAAGTGGACCATGGCCCAGGATTTTCCCTGATTTGAAAAATAGGTCTGCTTCAGGAAAAGAAGAGAAAATCCCTGTCGCGAATCTTCCTACGAGGCGATTTGCGAGGCCAGGCACTGAATCAGATTCGTGAAGGTAGACGGGTATACGGAGTATCCAACCTGCTATGGCTACAGGAAGTGATACATATCCTCACTTAGAGAAAATCGCTCCTGGTTTCTCTCGGAGTAGTATAATCAACGATTGGATAATGCCGATAGCTATCTGAAAGGGGAGAAGCAATGTCTTCAGCGAGAAATATCGTCGCAGCTTCCCACACACGATAGGGGAGAATGGGATCGTGTTTTCTTTGCTGAGCCGTGACTCGAGACTCTCTTTTTCACCAATCCAATGATATCCTACATCAGGATGCGATTTTTTCAGGTAAAAGTAGAGATTGAGGAGAGGGAATACATGTCCGCCCGTACCACCACCAACCAATATGATTTTTCTATTTGTATTCATGGTAAAAATATCTAGAGCAGTATAATTAAAATGTTATATAATTCTATTTATTATGAATCGGGCATGTTTTCGACTGCCAATACCAGAAATGTTGCAGTCTGCTCAATATTTACAAGATGCGCTAGAGAGTCATTTGATGGGGGATTATAAGAAGGCATCTGATTTGATTGTGGCAGCTGATATTCCTGAAATCGGAATGTGGGTAGAATCTGTCATAGGTAAAAAAAGTCCTTATATTGAACGTATTTGTACTGTTTCTGATGTGCCAATACTGGAAAAATCAATGAGAATACCAATTCGCATGCCAAATATTTCGGAAAAAAGAAAAATTCATGATATGTACGGATATTGTTGTCAATTTTGTGGTACTCCTGTTATACGTCCTGAGATACGCGATAGTATACGAAAACAATATCCCGATGCACTTCGATGGTGAAAAACAAATTCTTCTCGGCACAATGCTTTTTTTGCTTTTTGGGCTCAATATGATCATATTATCCCTCATGCAAGGGGCGGGGATAATTCTCTGAAAAATATGATTTTGACATGTACTGCATGTAATTTTGGTCGAATGAACTTTTTACTGGAAGAGGTATGAATTGCTTTACCGACTGAAATCAAAACATGATTAAACGGTTGGAATTGATTAGAAAATTTTATATAATTCACTCTTATGAATAATCTTTCCCTCTCTACCACATACATAGATCGCTTCCTCTTTGGGAAAAGTTTCAGCCCTACTATTTCTCTTACAGAAGCTCATAAATCCCTCCAGGAGAAGACCTGTAAAGGAGCTGAATATCTTGGGTGGATCGATCTACCTCTCGAGATCACGGATGAGTCAATCTCTGAAATCCACTCATACGCGCAGAGTATCCGCCAAAATTCAGACGTCTTCATAGTTTGCGGTATCGGTGGCTCGTACCTTGGCGCTCGAGCACTGATTGAGGCATTAAGTGACGATACGTGATGTGAAGTCGTTTTCCTGGGAAATCATCTGAGTGGCCGAGAATATGAGAAAGTTTTCATAAAATACCGAGATAAGAGAGTATCTGCTTGCATCATCTCAAAATCGGGTACAACCATGGAAACAGCTATTTCTTATCGCCTTGTAAGAGATTTTCTCTTGAGCAAGTATTCATTCGAAGAAGTGAAAAAGAGGATCACAACCATTACAGATGAAAAAAATGGAGCTCTCCGTGCTGAAACTGAAAAACAAGGATACAAATCCTATGTTCTTCCCAGCAATATCGGTGGTCGATATTCTGTTCTTACTCCAGTTGGATTACTCCCATGTGCTGTTGCCGGTATCGATGTCCAGAAACTCATCGAAGGAGATCGAAAATCTCGTACTGATATTTTTTCAGACATGGACCATCCGGCTTTTATCTACGCTCAAAAGAGAGTCGAGCTGGAGCAATCTGGTTTTGTTTCTGAGCTTTTTATCACCTCAGAGCCATCGCTTTATTTCCTAGGAGAATGGTGGAAACAACTTATGGGGGAAAGCCATGGGAAAGAAGGGAAGGGATTGTATCCCGATACTCTCAGCTACACGACCGATCTCCATTCTCTCGGTCAGTATGTCCAGGAATGACGAAGACTTTTCTTTGAATCTTTCCTTTGGATAAAAAATCCAAGTGCTCCGACAGCTATTCCAGCTATGGCAGATATCTCTGATGGCCTCGATCCTCTCGTTGGCCGATCACTCCATGAACTGAATCTCATTGCTCTAGAATCAACCGCAAAGGCCCACAATGATGGGGGTTGTCCGAGCATGATGATGACTCTGGAAAATCTCGACGCTTATAATCTGGGATATTTCCTCTATACCATGATGTATGCCTGTGCACTCTCTGGTATTATGATTGGAGTGAATCCATTTGATCAGCCAGGAGTAGAGGCCTATAAAAGTGAGATGAGGAAAAGACTTACGTAGGAAGAATCTTCTTTGCCTTTTTTCGCATTCTTCAGATAAATCACGGAAGGATCTTACCAGGGAAAATGCTTACCCCATTATCTGGAAAGCATACTTCCATTCTTTCATAATAAAATTGAACTTGTTCTGTACAAAATACATTCCAATCTCAGTTTGCTCTATCTTTTTCATAATCATCGATATCATCGATAACTTGAAGCATTCTTCAGACTTCCCAGATATCGCATTTTTGTTCATACTTGTTTCTCAATCACATCATCTCCAGGATAAATACAAATGATGCCGAACCTCTTTCAAGTCAATCATTGTCGAGAGTTTTTGTGATGTCTTTCTCCAGCATATCTTTTATGAGACTATTTAGTCTACTTTTGGTAGAGAGTTTTCAGAGGATTTCGAGAAATTTTGATTGTGCTTCTCGGCTTATTCGAGAACCATCTGTCACCCAATCGTAGTAAGCTGACAAAAATGCAGATATTGCCGCTCAAGATGTTTCCTCTTTCGTTGGATTTTTTGCAAATTCCAAGTACATAAGAAATAAATTATGGCATTTTGTGAAAAATTTCTTTGACTCAAATATTTTTAGGCCTATTTCATTTCTGTATGTGAAAAAGATTTCTAACAACATCTTAATTCCATCTGGATAGGCAATTGTTTTAGGTCGAGTAGTGTTTGTATTGATAGTAAAATGAGAGAACTTCTTTTCGACAGCTTTAATGTCTCTCCAAAAATCACCTACATACGAGCTCCTCATGATCATACGGGCGAGTTCTGATAGCTCTTCATTTTCGATGACTGGGATACTATTTTCCATGAGTGCTTTTGCTGATTCGAGCTCAAATTGTATCCAGGATTTTATATTTTCCGAAGCTCTGGAGATATCTCCATGTCGAGCCAGTTCTTCGATCTCATCTATAGAAATATGGAAAAACTGAGCATCTTCTTCGGGAATATTGACTATACCAGAACGAATATCCTCTATGAGATCTCGAAGAGTATAAGAGATTCTCACCGCATCGGAAAAATCTACACACATATTTATAGTTTCAGGAGATATTTTTTCTGGTTTATCTCAAAAAATCAGCATCATAGCTTGACCAGTTCCGAGGCTATCGAGACGGAAATAATTCTCGACAAGAGTTGTCCTTGGCACAAAACTTCTCTTTCCTGAACTTCGAAAATTCTGAATTCTCTTTGCATCAAAAACGAGACTTTCAAATATCATGAGGAGACATCACCTCATTTCTTTTTCTATGCCAACTTTTCGAGCAAGCTGAAGAGCTTCTGCTGTTATATAATCGATACTTCTTGTCGTATCCCATTTGGATGTTTTTGTTGCATCCATACGAGCAATTATATAATTCAATCTTTCTTGTGGTGATCCCTCGTCAAATTCTCAATCAGTCTTATCATCGTCAATTCGAAAAAATATATACGTATTGAGAAGTATTCTGAGACGTTCAGAAGGATTTTCTAATTTTAAGACCCTGTCTACCATCGGATGAACATTATGAACAGCGAGACGCGATAATAGTAATGCTCAATTCATCTTTGCGATGAATCCGATGTAGGAAAAATCCTTCTTTCTGATACATTTTTTGAGCAAAAAAGCGTAGTATTTTATTTTCAGAATCTGAATATCAATCCAAGTTGTAATTCTTCCAGGAAAGGAAGAAGGATATTCTACTTGTGACGTAACTTCCATATCTTATTTAGATAACCGGCTGGAAGAAATCGCCTTCGATTTTGAGGTTCTCCATAGTTTTGATGGTATCTGCTTCTGAACCAAATATCTTTGCTTCCACATCTTTCCGAGGGCGAGCATAGACTTGCCTGGAAGCATCCCAGATGGCTCTTGAGTAATCGTAGGGGAGCTTTGGAACATTCATCGTGCGAGCAGAGAATGCTTCAGTATTTTCACCATCGATATTGATCTTGAGATACATTTCCCTGACTCAGAGATTCATGATGTCGGGGACACTAAAAATAGGTTCATATTCTTTTGCGAGTACCGCTGCATCTTCAGCACCGACACGGAAAGAGACGATGTTGGCTACGTTACCAAAGATCGTTCTTCGGAGATTGGAACTGAGCTGATCCATATACTGATGAGCCACTGTGATATTCAACTTGTACTTTCGGACTTCCGAGAGGATATTTTCAAACGTATCAGTAGCGAAATTCTGGAACTCATCAATATATACGGAAAAGGGCACCCTTTTTTCCTCTGGTATATCTGCACGCATAAGGGCAACTTGGTAGATACGAGTGATCATCATAGCTCCGATCAGGTTTGCATTGGATTCCCCGAGCTGACCCTTTGAGAGCTTTACGAGAAGGATTTTTTTATGATCCATGATATCAGCTACGTTCATCTTGTTTTCAGTCTGGCAAACGATATTGCGTATCATAGGAGAACTCACGAATTGAGCGACCTTGTTCAGGATAGGCATGATAGCTTCGCTATCGAATTTTTCACTCCAAGCGGCAAACTCATTGGTCCAGAAGTTTTTGACCGTCTGATCATTGAGTTTCTTGATGATTGATTGTCGATAATCACGATCAGTGAGGAGTTTGATGACAGAGAGGACCGTTGCCCCACCGACCTCGAGCAGTGCGAGGACACAGAAACGGAGTACGTGCTCGAGACGAGCATTCCATGCCTGTCCGAAGAGCTTCTCGAATATCTCGAGAAAACTATTGGTGAATTCCTGCCGATATTCTTCAGGCACTTCTTCAAGAGGATTAAATCCAACAGGGTAATTGAGATCTGTAGGATCGAATATGACGACATCTTTCATCCTATTTTCAGGGATGAACTTGAGGATATTGTCAACGAGGTCTCCGTGCGGATCTAAGAGAGCGAATCATCGGCCATTGATGATATCAGAGTAGGCGAGGAGCTCGAGAAGTTTTGATTTACCTGAACCGGATTTGCCCACCATGTAGAGATGGCGAGCTTTATCTGAGGATTTCAAACCAAACGGAATTCTCTGGCTCCGGTAATTCGTGATACCGAACTTCACTAGTTCTTTCTCAGGAGTGTTTTCGCTCGTTGGGAGTCCGAGAGGTGGTCTGGCTTTCCTCGAAAGGATACGGAGAATATGGGGGACCTTGTCTTTCAATTGTGGAAAATGCCATAATGTTGCGATTTCTTCGGCATTGAGGAGGTATTTCCTTTTTCCCAGGACAGGAGCGAGGATATTTTTTGCATCACCATCGTGCATCGGTTTTACGTCGAAAAGGATTTGATTCTCGTGATTCTCGAGGTCATAGAGGTTTTTCAGAAGTGCGAGCATCTTCGCTCGTGCAAGAGCTTGAGACGTGGACTGAATGTAGCATGTTATCTTTGCATAGTAGAGGTTTTCGTGGTTTTTATGCTCGTATTTATGATGAGCTTCGTGTGTCCGAATATTGACTTTTGTATCGAGAAATCTCCGCTTCACATTCATGGAATTTTTGAGCATGTGCCACTTGTATTTGATGCCGCGAGCATAGCTCCAGATGACATTGTGGGTATGAGCAGGCATGACCGCTATCTGAAAAGTACACTTATCCATGAGGTCGAGGTCGCTTGTCTGAGAGAGGATTTTTTTGAGCACACTGTCACCTCCATCCACATAGGTCTGGATAGGGAAAAAATCATGTTCTCTCATGGAAATAGAGGCTTTGACGGAATTTGCTGGATCGTAACGCATGGGGCTTTTTACTTCCTCGATCTCGATATTCTGAAATGTCGTATAGAGCTGATTTTCGATGATGGATTTCTCATCATGCGTCACCTGGAGACTGAAAAATAATTTCCTCCCGACGATATGGAAATCGAGACTAAATACTGCATGTCCAAGAGTAGGGTGCAATGCCTCGAGCATCTGGGCTACTTCTATGGGACCACCAGAGAAATCTGAGGGGATTCTGATAATCAGAGTAATATCTGGGCTGTGGTGGTGTCAATGACCGTGAGACATATGGCGCCATTATATACAAAAAATCAAATAAAACAGATTTTATTTAGTACACAAGTGTACGATAACACTCCTCGCATACGACCTTTTCTGGCTTCTCCGCAGCATAGGTTGTGATAATGCTCTTGCCACATTCAGCACAGGTTCTCTCGTAGAGCGTTCTTGGGTTCCTGAGTTCCACCCTTTCTTTGTGTCTTTGGTCAGGGTGTTTGGTTGGAAGGGGAATAGAATGTTCTATATAGAAAACAAGCTCCTGTTTGATGATTTTGAATGGTTTTCATGAGATTTCACAGGGAAGTATACCAGCGATAACCTCGTCAATATTTTTCTGTGCTGTTTCGTAGCCGACTTTTTTCTCATCATACTGATCAATGGAGAGAAGAGTATAATAGGGGCCATGGTATGATGAAGTCTCTTCTTCTCATTTCCATTTCCATCATTTGTTTTTTGCTTCTTGTTCGGAGAGAGGGAAGTGCTCTATAGCGACTGTTTCATCGTAGCCAAAAGGGGAAAATTCCGTTGGGAAGAATTCTCACCACTCTCCAGTCGATCTCATATGATCGATGATTTTTCCACAAAGCTTCTCGTATTCTTCTGTAGAGTACGAAGCATTGAAAACACAATGGTGTGATTTCTTGAGAGATGAACATCCAAAAAGGTGATGTCCGGAATTCACGCAATAGTGGCTGTACCATACATCTGCATTACCTGAATAGACAAATGCTGAAAAGGCGATACTGGTTCAATCTATGGAAACGCCCTCGAGGTTGTGGGATCATTTGATTCCTGTAACATCATAGGAATGTGATACTCATGCTGGAACTAAAGCTAGATATTTACTTGAAAGGATTTCTCGCCCCTCGAAACACCCGTAGGCATTTTTGCATCCATGGAGAAAATCTCCTGTGCAGGATTCACAATTGATGTTATTAGTATCGCGGTAAAGGGCATTTTTCATAAAAATCTTTACCTTCTCTTTGATCGGATTTTGTATTTCTTTGGATGAATTCCTGTATTCCTCGAGACGTTTTTTGTATATTTCCTGATCGAGGGATTCATTGAAAAAATAATAGGATTTATTTCTGAGATTGGTGCAACCAAAACAATCCTGACAGCCACTACAATCAAAGGAAAAATACATATCGCGACAATCACGACAGTCCAGGCATTGCTGGCAATTAAAACATGCTGCACATCCGATGCATTCGTCGCAGTATTCGCATTTTTCTACATTGAGGCAATCGAAACAGTTTTTTGATTCAAACGATCCATGGAGATATTCACAATCTTCCGAATAATCAGTACAGAAACACAAGTAACAATTCTTCAAATAATAACATTGGTTACAGTAGTCAGAATTTTCTCAGAAACCATTTGCAAGAGCGGGTTTCGGAGTTTTTTTCATGAGCTCATCGAATTGCTCGAAAAATGGATGAGAAAAATCAAATTTTGCTTGAAAATCATGAGGAGACCAGTCGTCACTCCACCAGATTTTTGGATCATAGACTCTATAGTCTTTATCATGAGAGTAAATGGAGATAATCTGGTTTCCAGTTTTGGCACATTTCCCATGGTAGAGCTTCCGTTCATTTCTCCATGAAAGACGTCTTCTCATTCGCTCCTCTGGACAGAGTGTCGGACTCGGAATACTATATTTTTTTTCTTCAAATATCGGAGAGACTGAATTATAGAATTCGATATCTTTATCAGTCACGAAAAACTCTTTACCACTTAAGCGGCACTTTTTGGTTTCGATGATTTTTTCTCCAGGAGGAATAAAGGACATAAGAGAGTAGATTATGAAAATATCTTTTTCTGGAAACAAGCTTCACAGAGGACTTTTTCAGGTCTTTTTGAATCGTAAACAGTTCTGATCGACGCACTACATTCAGCGCAATTTCTATCGTGAAGTATCCGAGGATTGCGTAGAAGTGTGCGAAGATTATGTCGTTCGTTCGGGCAGAGAGTAGGGATAGCGAGATGATTCTCGATATAAAACGCGAGCTCTGGCTTGATGATCTTAAATGGTTTTTTTGTTACAGAGCATTCGATGATCCCATCGATACATGCGTCAATATTTTTCTGTGCTGTTTCGTATCCGATTTTTTTCTCATCATATTGTTCGATAGGAAGAGGACTGTAATACTCACCATGATAGCTCGAAACCTCATCGTCCAGTTTCCATTTATATCACTTTCCCAAGGCTTCTTCAGCTCTGAGAGGAAAATAATCCTGTACGACTGTCTCGTTATACCCAAAAGGGGAGAGCGAGAGTGGGAAAAATTCTCCCCATTCATTTGTACTTATCATATGGTCTATTATCCGACCACAAAGAGTTTCGTATTCGTGCTGAGCGAAGTTCTTGTTTAGAATCGAATTTTTTCCATGTCTGATTCCACAACATCCGAAAAGATCGGAACTGAACATGCACTGATCACAGTAGATGAGTTTTTTATTGCTGTCCCATGATTCATTGCAAAAAAGGAGATTGGAGCATCCGCGACCTGTTGCATGGACTTCGTAGATCCAGGAACTATCCTGTCACCAATAGCAGAAATCCATACAGTTCTTTGAATAAAAAATACTCTGGCAATAGCGGCAATCTTCGAGTTCTTTGCTGTCGAAAACTTCGAGTGCATTTTTGGAGCTATCAATATGGTCGCCTGAGACATTTTCATTTTTGACACCAGAGAAATATTTCACGTACATGTCTTTTTTTATTTCCGAGAAAGTGTTTTTGAGATTTTCGAGAAGTTTTCATTGTGAAAAATCAGTTTTTGCGAGTTGTTTTTCATAATCTTCTTTCGAGAATTGCTTATTTCTGATGCAATATTGCTTCTGTGTAAGGTTTGTACAAAAGAGGCAATCACGACATCAGACACATGATTTCAAGAAATAAGAATCATTACAATTCTTACATTCTTCGCACCAGAATACTCTCTGACAATCGTAGCAATCGACGGATTCATAGCATATATGGCAGCCGTACACGTTGGTGTTGTCGATACATTGGAATCAATCATTGATAAAAGCCCCATAATAGCAGTCCTCATTATGATTGGAGGAATAGAGGAGATAACAATCCTTGCAATCGGAGGCACGGTTACAGAATTCGCTGTTCTCCATATTTCCTTGTTGCACACGAGCCATGCGAGGCACTCGAAGCATCAGCTCTCGAAATTGCTCAAAAAATGCACGAGAGAAATCAAAATCAGCTCCATATTCACTCGCATTCCAATCGTCAGCGTACCAGACAGACTTATCATACACTTTGTATTCGCTATTGCTCGGATACTGAGCGACGATCTGTTTTCCCGTGAGGTCGCATTTGCGATAAAAAAGACTTCGCTCATTACGAAAACCCAGACGCCGGATCATCCGTTCTGTTGGGCAGAGAGTTGGCTCAGGTACGAGATATTGTTTTCCGTTAAAATTGGGACTCATCTTTGTGAGGAAGTCTTGCTCCCAGCTATCGACAGTAAACGGATTTCCGGAAATGCGACATTTTTTTTGAGTCATAAGTTTTAATGAACGAGCTTGAGATAACATGCTTCACAGACCACATTTTTTGCAGAAGGTTCGTAAGTGGTGTGTATTTTTGTGCCACAATTGTCACAATTTCTCTGGCAGAGATCCTGTTTATTTCTCAGAGCCATCCTCTCCCTGTGACGCTGATCTGGATGCTTTCTGGGAAGAGGAATGTTGTTTTCTATATAGAACGCTAGCTCTTGCTTGATAATCTTAAATGGCTTCCCGGTCACTTCGCACTGGAGTATTCATTCGATGAGGATGTCGATATTTTTCTTTGCCGTTTCGTAGCCAACTATCTTTTCATCGTATTCCTTTGAGGCTAGTGGTGTCACAAAGGGGCCATGATATGACGATGTCTCTTCCTCTCATTTCCACTTCCATCATCTTTCTTCCACGTCAGTTTCTGAAAGAGGATAATATTCATTTGCCACAGTTTCGTCATAGCCAAAAGGGGAGAGCCAAGTGGGGAAAAATTCTCCCCACTCTCCGCTACTCTTCATATGATCGATTATTTTTCAAGCGAGTCTTTCATATTCAGCTATAGAGTAAGATTTATTCAGGATACAATGATCGTTTTTCTTGAGAGAGGTACATCCGAAATTATCATGAGAATTGAAGCACGAGATACAGTAGAGATGATTGCTACAGGTCCAGTTTTGCACACAGAAACTATTGTTAGAAGCATCAATACCAGTATTTATACATTCGTAAGCCCACTCAGAATTTCGTCCAACGGTTGAGACATCCATATTGTGCCTTGAATTTCTCCACACATGTTCTGCATATTTACAGTTTTCGGCATCATGAACGTGAAAACACTCAAAACAGTTTTTACCATTTCTGATATAGTCTCCGATACAGCTTTCACCCTGTATAATATGTCAGAATTTTTTTGGAAGTTTGACCAGGAGTTCTTTATGTTTTTCGAGATATGCATTTTGCTCTTCTTTATTGGAAGCGAGAAATTTCTGCAAAAAGGTATCATACTGTATGGGCGTAATTTCCTGATTGAATATATGGTATGACTTATTTATGAGATTTACACATCCGAAACATTTTTTACATGATACACAGTTTGTGAGATGGTGACTATCACTGCAGTTATCACAGTTCTGGCAAGAGAAGAGTGAATGGCAGTTGTAGCAATCGCTGACCTCATAGCAATATTTGCAGTCATGGATAAAGGCGCAATCCAGACAATGATCAGATTTCTGGAACCAGCAGCCATATTCGCAAAATTCATTGTTTGATGATTCATAAATGAGATAACAGTTTCGACAGTTGGCTGTGAGATTGGTAAATTCACAGTTTTCATTTTGAGAAGTAATCACATTAATCTGCGGTACACGACGGTGAAGTTCTCCTAATTGTTCGAAAAATGGACGATTGAAATCAAATTGAGAACCAAAATCGAAAGGATTCCAATCATCACCCCATCAAACTTTCTGGTCATAGACAGTGTAGGGCTTATCAGAAGAGTAAATCGCAATAATAGAATTTCCTGTTTTATCGCATTTCCTGTGGTAGAGTTTCCGTTCATTTCTCCATGAGAGCCTTCTTCTTTTACGCTCGAGAGGGCTCAATGTAGGGGAGGGGATGAGATATTTCTGACCAGCAAAAATAGGGGATTTCTTACCATAGTATTCGATATCTTTATCGGTCACAAAAAAGTCTTTTCCAGAAATTCTGCATTTTTTTGTTTCAATGATGTTTTCTCCAGGAGGTAGAAATGTCATAAAATCCATGAAATAGAGAATATCTCTCGTATTCGCGAAGAGAATACAATCTTTCATTCTAGGACAAAACCCCTAGAGTCAAAGCATTGCTGGTGAAAAAGTTTTCCACCCCATACAAAATAGGGTATACTATGGCTATGACTGCCATTATAGCTACTCTCACCGAGATGTGATTGACCGACGAAGAGGCCAAAGTCTATCTGGCCTCACTTTCAGTTGGGACCAATCCTGCCTCAACCATAGCACGAAGCTGTGACCTCAAACGAGAAACCTGTAATTACACACTCAAAAAGCTTGTCTCAAAAGGTCTTGTTTCGACGCTTTTCCGTGATGGGGCAACATTTTACACTGCAGAACCACCCGAGAAACTTCTCACTATTGCTGAATCTCGTCTTTTGACCATTACGAGAACTATGCCACTTCTCAATCAGATGATGAATCAAAAGGGGAATAAGCAAGCAAAAGTGAAGATGTATCAGGGAACTTCAGGCATTGAAACCGTCATGGAGGATGTTTTGAAAGCACCAGGAGAAGCCCTCACCTATACGAATCTCGGAGCAATGCTCGCCATATTTGGTAATCAAGTGACCGAATTTCGAGAAAAACGAAAACAAGCACGGGTCACTTCCCGTACGATTTCAACCTACTCCCCAGAAGCCAAGGCATATGTAACAGGATGAACACTCTTTGAAGGGGAGCAGATACTCTTTGTGAATAATCAGGAATTCATCTTTGGTTCTGATGTATTGATTTACGGTGATAAAGTAGCTATTATTTCGCTTGAGGAAGATGAAAATTATGGATTTATCGTAGAGAGTTCTTCGTTTGCGCGAACGCAGCGAGCTATATTTGACCTCGCTTGGATAGGGGGAAATATGTTTGTTGCTCAATAATTGCATAGATTCGATAAATATGTTAGTATAAAAATATGATATTCCATACTCTCGGATC
Source organism: uncultured Candidatus Peribacteria bacterium (assembly GCA_964632405.1). GTDB lineage: Bacteria > Patescibacteriota > Gracilibacteria > BD1-5 > JAGOOR01 > JAGOOR01. The sequence goes on from CAZWBM010000006.1 coordinate 22,834, forward strand.
TACTGAAGTACAAAAGCAATTCAAAACCGCTCCTGATTGACTTACGAGCACTCAAGCTGAGGCAAAACTCAAAGAAGTCTGACCTAATAGTCTCCCTCAGACAAAGCGTCGCAGTATCTGGATAATGATTTTTGAACAGCTCAAATCAACCCTTATAGTGGTGCTTATTGTTGCTGCTATTTTGGCTGGCGTACTCGAGAAGTCCTATATTGATGCAGGAATCATACTCGGTATAGTCATCATCAATACGCTGATCGGAGTTCTGCAAGAATATAAAACAGAGCGAACCCTCGAACACTTGAGAAACCTTCTCACACCTCAAGCTCGTGTGATGCGCGATGGAAAAATGCAAATTATCTCTGCCACTGATGTTGTGCCGGGTGATATTCTCCTCATCGATGAAGGAGAAAAAATAGTTGCTGATGCCCGTGTTATCGTCTCAGGATGACTTCGCGTAAACCAATCGATACTGACGGGGGAGAGCGTTGCTCAAGAGAAAAATATCCATACTCTTGCTGAATCTGTGCCTCTTTCTGATAGAACCAATATGATCTATCAGGGTACCGCAGTTGCTGCTGGTTCTGGTCAGGCGGTTGTCGTTGCTACGGGGGCTTTTACTGAACTCGGACATATTTCAGGTATGGTCGGCCAAATACAGGATGAAGTGAATCCCTTTTCACAAAAACTCGAGGATTTCTCTCGAAGGATAGCTATTGTTATCACAATACTCTGTTTGCTGATCGTGGGTGTACTCTTATTCGAAGGTGGTCATTTTGCTCATTCATTCCTCGTTGCCGTGAGTCTCGCTGTTTCTGCTATTCCTGAAGGATTGCCAGCCGTTGTTGCCCTGGGACTTGCATTTGCGACGAAACGTCTCGTCAAGCGTCATGTCTTGGTTCGCAAACTTCCCGCATCAGAAACACTTGGACGTGTAACAGTTATCTGTACTGATAAAACTGGTACTCTGACGCAATCAGAAATGAAAGTTGTCGACATATATTCCGACTGAAATCTGAACCCCTCTCCGCCAAATAAACTCTTGTTCCATACAGCTGTTCTCTGTAACAAGGCTTGATATGGTCGCGATGCTGCTGGAGTAGAAAAAATATTTGGAGATCCTACTGAGATTGGTCTTCTTGAGAGTTGAGAAGAACATGGTTTCCTCAAAATCGAGCTTGAGAAGACATATCCTATTGTTCAGGAATTTCCATTTGATAGTGATCGTAAGAGAATGTCTATTGTACGCTCTATCAAGACTGGTGTACGTTCTTATGTAAAATGAGCTCCAGAACGTATATTGGAGCTCGTAACTCACGAAACAAAAAATGAAGCAGTAATTCCACTGAGCCCAGAACGTATTCAAGAATTAAAAAATATTCTGAAACAACTCGCAGGTGAGGGAAAACGAGTTCTCGCTATGGCATACAAGGATCTTTCTCAAAAAGATTCCTACACACAAGAAGAATCAGAGTCCCAGCTTGTTTTCGTGGGTTTCATGGCCATGATGGATCCTCCTCGGGTAGAAGTGGCTGATGCTATCAGAACCTGCCAAGAAGCGGGGATAAGAGTCATTATGATCACAGGTGATTCTGAGCTTACCGCTGGTGCTGTTGCCAGTATGATTGGTCTGGGAAAAAATACTCTCGACGCTACCACGCTCTCGACTCTTTCTGATGAAGAATTGAGCGAGAAATTAAAAACTATTGATGTATTTTCACGTATAGCGCCCCAGGATAAGCTCCGTATAGTACGTATCCTCAAATCGCAATGACACATCATAGCAATGACTGGAGATGGTGTGAATGATGCCCTTGCCTTGAAGCAAGCCGATATAGGTATTGCTATGGGTATTCGCTGAACTGATGTTGCTCGAGATGCGAGTGACATGGTCCTCCTCGATGATAATTTTGCCTCCATTGTCTCCGCAGTAGAAGAAGGGAGACGTATCTATGATAACACAAAGAAATTTATCAAGTATCTCCTCGCTTGTAATTTTTATGAGGTGATACTCTTGGCCCTTTGTGTCATCGTATTCAGAGATCCACTTATAGTACCCTTTATAGCTATACAGATTCTCTGGATTAATCTCATAACAGACAGTTTCCCAGCTCTCGCCCTCTCGACACAAGAAACAGAGTCTGATGTTATGAAGCGTAAACCAGTCGATGAAAGTCTGCTTGCCGGTATTCAGGGTTTTATCATCTGGGCTGGTATCATCGGTATAGGAGTTGTGGGAACTATATTTTTTGTATTTCAGAGTGTCAATCTGGCACTTGCTCAGACACTTACTGTGACTAGTTCTGTCATTTATCAGATGCTTCGTTCTCTGAGTTGTGGTCGTCTCAAGGCTTTTGATCTACGAGTGAATAGATGGCTCATTGCTGCTATTATGACTTCTTTGATCGTGCATTTCTGACTTCTCGCTTCTCCCTATTCATGAGTGTTTGGATTTGTTTCTTTATGGGATTTTAGCGCCGTGCATTTTGCATGGATATTTTGACTTCCTTTTATCGGGTATATACTGGGTGAACTCAGTAAATATAAAAGAATATGATAATAGCTTTTGCGTGTGACCATGGTGGTTTTTCATTTCGTGAGAGTATCCTAAACCATCTCAATAGCAATGGTCATGAAGTGATAGATTTCGGTCCGCAATCTTTCGAAGAGCTCGATGATTTTCCTGATTATTCTGAAAAAGTATGCCAGGCAATTTTGAAAGAAAAAGTTGAACGAGGCGTTCTCCTGTGCGGCACATGAATAGGTATGTCTATTGCCGCTAATAGGCATCAATGAATCCGAGCTGTACTTGCCTACACATCTGAAATAGCAAAAATTGGTCGAAGTCATAATGACTCGAATGCGATTTGTTTTGGAGCGCGGACTATGAAACTTGATGATGTACTTAAGTCTTTGGATGTTTTTTTGAGTGAACCATTTATCGGAGGAAAGTATCAGAGGAGAAATGAAAAAATGGATAATTTTTTTTAAATTATTTTGAGTTTACTTCATAGGATGTTCAGAGTTTTTTTTAAATCTTCTTTGAGTGGTCAGATATAACTTTGTTTTTTTTCATCGAGTGTAAACTCTAGTTTCCAAGCATGCAAAAATTGTCTCTCCAGTCAGAAATGTTTTTTCGCCCAGAGATTCTCAGACCCTATTCCATAAGTCGTATCTCATAAGACAGAATGACCGATATTTGCCATATGAACACGGATCTGATGTGTCCGTCCTGTTTCAAGAGTTACTTCGACCAGTGTCAGTTTTTTTCACTCGTATTGGAAAACTTCCACTACTTTATAGTGCGTTGTTGCTTCTCGTCATTCAATGGGATTTTTTATGGTCATTTTGAGCCTATTATTTGGGTCACGACCGATAACAGACTTGATTGTTCCGGTATGATTTTTTGGCTCTCAGAGGACGAGGGTGAGATAGGTCTTCTCGACCTCATGATCATGGATAAGTTTTTGGAGTTTCCGGAGAGTGATATCATTTTTTGCCACAAGAAGAAGCCCACTTGTTTCTTTGTCGAGACGGTGGACGATGCCTGGTCTATCTTCTCCTACTTCCCGGTCAAAATCCTTTATCTGCGCAATGAGCTGATTGACCATAGTGCCAAAACGGCCCTCATAGCTCGGCGTCGGATGAGTATTGATGCCTGCATCTTTGCTGATAACGAGAAAATCATTATCCTCAAAAATTATCTCCAGTGGTCGATGATCAGGGGGGAGTGTAGAGGGGATAGCTCGGATATCCATTTCTATAGTATCACCTTTTTTGAGATAGTATTTCGGATTTGAATAGGACTTGCCATCCTTTATGTTTTTGACTTTTATCTGCCCTAGAGTAAATCATTTCTGTATTTGCGATCTCGAGTAGACACCTTCAAAAAGAGCCGATAAGACTTTATCGGCTCGAGTTTTTTGATCAATCCATATTGAGAAAGAAATCATTTTTCCGAATACTAATTTACGTACACATTCTTTGTGTATTGGAATACTTCTTCTGCTTTGAAGAAACGGTTGATTTCGATATCTGCTGAATCAATAGAATCAGAAGCATGTAGGAGATTGTAGTCGATAGTACAGCTATGGTCACCTCGTATAGTGCCTGGAGCAGCAAACTGAGGATCAGTTGCTCAGCAGAGATTGCGGACTTGCCGTACAGCGTCTATTCATTCGATAACCATAGCAAGCACTGGGCCATCTGTCATATACTTAACAATCTTTGGAAAATAGGGCTTTTCACTGTGATGTCCATAGTGTTCTGTGAGAAGATCCTTGTCCATGACGATAAATTTCATCCCAACGATTTTGAGGGATTTCTTCTCTAGGCGAGATATGATATCCCCGACGATTCCTCGAGCGATCGTATCAGGCTTGAGGAGTATCAGTGTTTTATGAATGTCGAATTGGGTTTTACCTGCTTCGCTCTCTTTTTTTCCTGTATTGTGCATAATGAAAATATGTAATAAATAAAAAACGCTGCGAGTATATCGTTTCATACTCAGTTGGCAAGCTTTTCTGATTGAAAAATAGGAGGAAAAAGAATACAATGGGGAAAATACTGATTTTCTCATGGAAATGCTTTTCGTGACATCCCAAAAGAGCTCTTTTATACGTTATTTTATCACTGTAGCTCTCTTGTTCGCTCTCCTGACAGAGAGTATGGTACCTGTATTTGCGAGCACAACGAGTGATTCACTTGTGAAAACTGATATCACGAAAGTTGGTATGAATATGTATACGACAGCTCGTAAATGGGAGGTCGAGACTGCAACTGGATATGACCAAGAGGCATTTGCAAAATTTTCTGAGAAGCTGAATAAAATGATTGCCAATGATATAGAATTGAAAGTTGCTTTTCAAAAAATTTGTCCCGATTGCGACCCTATTGTGACGAGTGGTTTGGAAAACGATGCAGATTTTATCCATTATATAAAAACTAAGCCGGGCACTGAAAGTGCCACTCCTGATCTCGGTCTTATTATTACTAGATATTTTCACTCAACGATAAAAGAAAAACTCGGCAGTATGCCTACAGGTTTACTCCAGAAGTTTCATGATCGAGCGACACAAATAGCAGATAATATACGGACACAGGTTCAAGAGCAAACTGCTGCCTATAGGGATGTTTCCGGTATGGGACTTTACTATGATGGCAATACTGATAATTCGCCTTATGACCTCATGGATGATATACGTCGTATCGATGAGATATTTTTTCGAGAGGTACCAGAATTTTGATCCTATAAAAATACCAGTGCCAATGATGCACCTGCGCTTATAACAGGTCAGCTCGGGACGGGTACTTGGTGAGGAGGTGAAAATTATAACATTGACTTGCTCTCCGAGATTTCGGATGCACTCGGTGGATGAGATGATGATGACTCTTCAGAGAGTAGCTCTGGAAGTGATAATGAAATAGCTGGAGATTGTGATAGTGGCTACTGTATAACGATTGATTATATCCAGAATACCCATTATTTTCTGGGATCAAATAGTAAAGGCAGGAATTCTTTTCAGGGTCTCTTCGAAGAAGGTCTCGATTGGATTATCAAAAACGGAGATAATAGGAATTTTGCCTGCAAAGTTTCTCCGACGATAAATACTTGGGAATCAGAGTTTGATCTCAACATCCTTCTCAAGAATGTTTTCAGCGGTGCTTCTATTTTTGTTTTCTGGAAAGCTCCACCTTTTTTAAAGGGATTTTTTGACCGTAATAGTACTAAAAAAACAACCACTAGTAGCACGCCTGATAGCAAGACCAAACAAGAACAACAAGTCCTCGATGCACTGAAAGTAGCTTTTCGAAGACGGTGAATGGACTATGATAAGCCGACAAATATTAAAGCCTCCCTCGCACAAACCCTCGAGGCCGTAGCGACTGAAAATGCTTCTCGAAATGTAGCTGCTGTAGAAGCAGTCTATGCTGTCGATCGTGCTCAAAAGGATATGGAACAGCTCTTGCTCGCATCTGGATCATGACAAGCGAGACCATATGTGCATGACAAAGGTGTCGAATCTATCAAACATATAGAAAAAACATTTGATGAGACCGCTGTTCGTACGAGGATGTTTTATGAGCTCGTGAAATCTTTTAAAAATATTTTTGAATATATACTCGATAAAGACGAATGCCAACCAGCATAATTCCTATGAAAAAAATACTTCAGATAATCAGTTTTTTACTCATAACATTGACTCAATACCAGGTGTTTGCGGCTGAATGTAGGCTCTCGACCACACCATCTCCAGCTATCGATTCATACAAGAAAAATATAGAAACAGTCATCGAAGCGGCGAAAAAAGCTGCTGATGCATCCCAGTGTGTCAAACCTTCATGATCGAGCTCCTACATGGATGTAGCTATTCCTGCGCAGAGTGTGAAATCCCTCCTGGATAATGTTCAATCAGTCTGATATAATCTGGGGAGTCTCCTCTCTGATATACGTTATTATTTTGATGCTTCTGACACGATGCTTTTACCAAGTGTTCAAGAACATCAAAATTCTATCCTGGAAATACAGCAGGAAATCCTCAAGGCTTCGATATATATAGGAAGCAAATGTGCTCAGGGTGTTGTCACTTTTACAGAGGATGTTTCTCTCGACAATGCTACATATAAAACAAAAGACAGAACCCTCCAAGTAGTCCTCAATGATATGTATGCTCAGACAACACATGTTCTCATGTTTTTTCGTAATCTCGTTACGAATGTTTCCGATCGCGAATATATAGATGAAACTCATTTTTCTATTGCGCCAACATGATTTGCAAATGATATGAGAGAATTTTATTCCTCTGAGAATATTCAGAAATGTCATGATGAGGATCCAAAGACTCAAAAGATTCAGGAAATCCTGAAAAAATCATTTACTACCGGATGGAAATATCCACAGGCCATCCAGATCTGGAAAGATGCTTTTGCTCTTCTCTTGTATAGAACTGGACAACTTACCTGAAGTAGCACGACCGATGCAGCGAAAGAAGCCCAAATAAATGCCCTTGTTCAAGCTCAGAAATGAGGAGTTGGTAATTCTCGATTTCTTCTGAATAGCCAATTTTTCAAAGAATTTGGTAAACGTGCTAATAACCAAACAACCCAAGAATCTGTAAAAGAAGCAGTTAAGCGTATTGCTTATGAGACATTTGGATCATTATTTCGGAGACAAGTTATCTCTGATGTAGCCAAATCACACAATAATCAAGGAGCTGTGAATATCCCAGAATTTCCACAGTCTGATAATGATGCACAGAGACTTGCGGGTATCGATAAAAACCTCTACACTGACTACATGAGCAGAAAAGTACTCATTGGCCAAAATAAATCCCAAGATCCCAACACGGTTGTCGGACTTATTCAAGGCCTTGAGCAGCTCGAGCTCTCTCGACCGATTATTGAGGAGATGGCAAAAAAGATTTGTGAGATCTACAATAAACAAGCGACGAACGTTCCAAGGCCAACCTGTAATGAGCTTATGAATAATTGATAAAGGTATTCTTTTCTGGAAAATCGAGATTTTCGAGAGAGGTTTTAAATGCTGCGATTTGTTTTCTGAGGAGATCTAGGCCCGCTTCTTCATAGGTAAAAATTTTTCTATTCACAGTTTCGCGAGAATTTTCTTCGACAAAATCGAGAGCACCTTGCGAGAGTATTTTATTCTGATTCGATCAATCCCAGAGAAGCCGATAAAAATAGAGTTGACGCTCATAGTCTGCGAGCTGTTCTTTACTTTTATCTGGTTTACCTGTTTTGAAGTCCACGACTTGCATTGAGCCATCGGGGAGATATTCTACACGGTCAAAGACTCCAGTGATACGCATACCTTCTACAACGACTTTTTTCCATCCAAATCGCTCTTCTATGAGAGCTTTTTGTCCTAGAGGGCAATCTCTTTTGGAGAGATAATCCTCAATGATTTGAGTCGTTTTTCAGAGAAAATCCGCTTGTTCTTTTTTGGTTAGGATTTCATGGAAGAGTGTTTCTTCTATTTTTTTGATCCAGAGATTTTTTTCTGGTAGCTTGCTGTAAGTATTGAAATACTCACCGATGAAAGCTAAACCGGCATGCACTGCCGTACCAAAAGACGCACTTGGCATTTTCCCAGCCGGTTGACGGATGAGGTATTTGTCGAGAAATTCTTTCGGAGATCTGAGCCAAGTATTGAGAGCTGTCACAGAGAGGTCATAGTTTTTCGCTCTTTTCTCCAGCTCTGTTCGTGTTGCAAGAGTCCAGTTGAGAGAGGGGAGAGGTGCAGTCTGTGCGATGATGATATTAATAGGATCTGGTTGAATAGTACTTTTTTCTCGGGAGATTTCTGGTATTTCCTCTATGAATGAAGACGGCTTGAGCCGCATATCTTCGTTGTTTGTCGCGGAGATAATGAGATATTCCTTTGCTCGTGTCATGGCAACGTACCAGAGACGTCGTTCTTCTTCCAATTTTTGGTTTTTCTTCTCTGATTTATCGATGAGGTGATTTTCAAAGAGAGACACTGTGACACTCAACTTCGATGGATCACGAGATGATTCCCAGTTTTTGCTTGTTGCATCGTAGATGAATACTGCTTGGAATTCGAGTCATTTACTTCCATGAGCAGTCATGAGCTCTACTGCATCAGACTCCATCCGAATTGGTTGCGTCGTAGGGGAGAGACCATAGTGATCGAGATCCATGACATATTTGATAAATTCGCTTAGCGTGCTTTCGGAGTGGAGTGATGCAAATGTTTTTATCTCATCAAAAAATGAATTGAGCACAGAGAGGCGTTCGATTTTATCCTCTTGCTCGAGCGCATAATTTCTATAGCCGGATGATTCCAGGAAGGATTCGAAAAATTGTACGAGTGTTTTGTTGGCAGCATCTTTTGTAAACTGAAGTATTTTTTCTGTAATGGAGCGCACAAACATATCATCATCAGCGAGAAAAGCCGAGTAGAGTTTTTTATTATAATCGCCATTTGGTGATTTTGCCTTTGATTGAATTCGGAGAAGATGATGTAGATCGAGTTGCCAGAAGTCAAAAAGCATCACTTCCCAAAAGAGATCATTTTGCTCGATATTATCGACGATTTTCAGTGTTTTCATGATCTTTTGAGCTTCTGGATGGTGCAGGAGATTTTCTCATCTTTGTTTATGGAATGGTATTTTTTCTCGTCGGAGATATTCGACGAGATGGATAGGGTTCGCATTTTTCCGATAGATAACGCCCATTTCATTCCATGGAATACCCCTTGCATGAAGTTCCTTCATCCGATCTGTGATGCTGGCTATTTCGACTTGTGGATCTGTGGGTATAATAATCTCTATTTTCCTCTCCTCTAGGTGGGCATTTTTTGAGAGATGCTTATCGAGTTTGAGAGCTTTTTCGAGAGATTCACTGTTATTTCTGATAAGTTCTCGAGACGCATCGAGGATGATCTGTGTTGAGCGATAATTTTCGGTGAGGGGAATAACGACCAGACCCTTGTCACGATATTTATGGGAGAAATTGATAATATTTTCCATGACGGCTCCCTGAAATCGGTAGATTGATTGCTCATCATCACCAACGACGAGGATATTGGGCTGGTCTTGCCCTTCCATGATGAGGTCGACGATGCTGGCCTGGAGGCCATTGGTATCCTGGAATTCATCAACGAGGATATACTGATATTGTTCACGGATAAGTGCGAGGAATTGTGGATCTTTTTTGAGCTGGTCACGCACCATAAGGATCATATCATCATAGTCATAGCGAGACTGAGCAATAAGAGTTTCCTCATAAGCACGATAGACATAAGTCAGCTCTCTTTGTCGCTGAAGTCTCTGTTCACTGTCAGCATAATCAGCTTTTCTTTGACCTTTTTTTCACCATTTGGAATCTTTCTGATAATGCAGTTCTGGATTATTTGGGAGATCGGTGATTGCTTCATCGATTTTTGTTCGGAAAAACTCAGGAGAGATACCTTCACGTTTGAGTTGACCGACAATGCGGATGACGTCACCCATATAGAGCTCAGGATCATGGCGTGGTTTGAGATAAGTATAATCTCCTTCAATAAGGATTTTTGCTACCATACGCCTGGCATCCAGCTCTTCGAGCATTTTCATGCCAGGAGATCGTACAAATCGTTCTGGATATTCCTCGTCGATAAGTCATCTACAAAATCCATGAAATGTTTCTATATTTACGCGTAAAGCATCAGTTCCGATAAAACTCCTGAGACGGTCCCGCATAGCAAAAGATCCAGCTTCGGTATACGTGAGCGCGAGGATGTTCCGAGGGGAAGCATCCGTTTTTGTTAGGATATTGGCTATGCGAAGTGTTAGAAGCTGTGTCTTACCGGTTCCTGGTCAAGCAATCACAGCGACAGGGCCATAGAGAGTATCCACAGCTTGTTTTTGGGCAGTATTGAGTCGGGAATAAGCGGTTTCAAAGGGGGTCATAGGATACTAAGAGTGTATCCAAAAAATAGGGAAGTCGAGCTTAATACGTGTCAAAATATCCGCTTGTTTTTGCTGGTGTAGAGGGGACGATTGATTGTATACTACTCGTAGATTCTGGAGAAAATATCACGATGTACCCGAGGACAGTCAATATGAGGAGTGTGATAGTCAGAATCTTAGAGACTAGAGGTACGTAACAGCTCATATCCATGAAATGCTTCAATTGGAGAAAAATCACTGAAAAAAATATCCAGGCCCCGATGACAATGGCTGTAAAGTAGATAAGTGCTCCTATTTGTATTGACGACATAATAATATCTCTATTATAGGGAGGTTTTTCCTGGAGCAAAATCAAGAGAAGCTTGCAAAAACCAAGAAAACATGGTACAGTATACGAGAATCCACCAAACTATGGCTACTATTCAAAAGGGAAAGACGACATTTACGCTTCTGGATGAGGTACAAACCAAGTATCCGCGCCTTATAGAATTGGTTTTGGCAACAGAATCAATGGATGACAGCGAACGTCAGTATTGGTTCGATATACTCCCTTCGATGAATGCTGATCAAGTTCAGCGACTTACAGATATCCTCGAAACTGAACGAAAAAAGCTGGATGAACTTGAGAAGAAATACCAGACAGAGATAGAAGCCCTCAATCAAAAACATGTTGCTGAATGGCAGGGATACGAGATGAAAAAGAAAAAAGAAGAAATCGCTTCCAAAGAAGCTGCTGATACTGGCAACAAGAAAGATGATGCCCAGTCAGTGCTTAATAATTGGTAATAATTCATTTATACCCCGTTCTTTCGAGGGAACAATAATCCATCTCTCGCCTCCAGCAGTCCATATGTTCCATCCTCATAGGTCACGAAATAGTGGCCATTTTTTTTGTCAGTTTGGAGAGGCGTGCTTCCCAGGCGTAGATGTGTCTTAGCTTCTTGTGAGAGTTCTAGATTGGGTATTTTCGGGAAAAGTGCTTCATGTGTCAGTTCTGTATAGCGGATATCATTGTGCTGAGTCCACGTGAGACCATCGAAATTGATATGTCCTATGGATATTCGTTTGAGCTTTTCGATATATCAGCCTGTTCAGAGATATGCCCCCAAATCACGAGCAATAGAGCGAATATAGGTACCATGTGATACCTTGATTTCAGCGATAAGTATTGGCCATGAGTAGGAAATAATTCTGAAATCATGAATTATTCTTTTTTTTGCTTCCAATAAAATCTCATGACCTTTTCGAGCTAACTCATAGGATCTTTTACCATTCACCCAAATAGCACTATGAGTTGGTGGTATTTGCATGATTTCACCTGTGAAATGTTTTTTTATAACTGATTGAATCTTTTTCTTTGTGATAGAGCTTTGGATTTTTTTACTTATTTTCATTGATTCTACCGACTGTTCTAGATCGTAGGAGCTGGTTGTTCCATCAAGACGTATGGTTGTTTGATACGTTTTTGGGAGGTGTTCAATGAGAGGGAAGAGGCGAGAGGAGCCGTCTGTACCGATGATCATGAGACCTGTCGCCAAGGGATCAAGTGTTCCGGCAAATCCTATTTTTTCTCTCTTCAAAACGCGTTTGAGGATTTTTGCTACCAGATTACTGCTCACCCCAAGAGGTTTATCAACGATATAGAACATGCACTACCATGAAAAAATAACTCTCCCCAGTATCTCATCAAATGCGATATAAATAGGTTGTTTGTTATCACAGTCAGCAACCTCCGTACATCAGCGTGAATCACGAGAATTGGAGCGATTATCTCCCAGGACAAAATAATGATCCAGAGGAATCTCGTAGAGATGTACCCCTAAATCAGTACATGCACCAGGCACACAAGTTCGAACGTGCTCCTCGAGATAACGCTCCTCCAGAGGAAATTGTGTATTACCGAGAAGCGCATACACCATCCCTTCACTGATCTGCAATTTCTCGCCAGGAAGACCGATAACGCGCTTTATTTTGATTGAATTTGTATCATCCCGATAGACGATGATTTCACCTCGCTCAAGGGGATAAAGACGAGAGGAAAGACGATCAACAATGGTGATACTTTCTGGTTTGAGATTTGGCATCATAGAATCTCCATCGACTCTATACGGCCTGATAGAAAGAATTCCATATAAGATAATTCCGATGAAGAGGCAAGAAGCAATAATACGAAAAAATCGAACCATAATCATGGATTATTTATTCAGAAAGTTCAGGATAGCTATGGCTATTGAGGATATTCAGGCCTCTATAGGGAATCACTTCCTGGAGAGTGCCAAAGAGAGGGTAAGGTATCAGTTGTGAGAAGAGATCAAAATGCCCGAGAGAGTAGGCGACACGACCCTGAATATGAGCAAGGGGTACATATTGGGCGAGTGTATATTCACCAGTACAGCCGCTATTGCTGAAACATTTACGTGCATCGAGCGATTGTGGTCTATTGTCACCCATGAGGAAAAATCGACCCCTTGGGACAGTGAAAGTTTGGCTTTCTTTTTCACATCCTGCACTTGTATACGTGAGGCAGGTATATCCATACTTTTCTTGGAGATATTCTAACTCATCGATTTGGACAAATTTTTCTGGATTTTTCGCTGTTGAAATGGAAACATACCCATTTTCGATTTTGATTTTGTCGCCGGGGAGACCGATAACGCGCTTTATCAGATATCGTTTTTCTGGACCTATTCCAGGAGTGAACACGACGACATCTCCGCGATTTGGCGATGAAACACGATAACTCATTTTATCTACGAGTATAAATTCACCATCGCTATATTCTTGACCTTTTTCTGTATAGGTAATGGTTCCTCCATGAAATGTCGTCTCCATAGAAGGGCCAATGATCTGAAATGGGGACAGAATATACGAGCGAATAAAAAATACGATGATAAGGACAAATCCCAGATCGATCCAAGTATCAATGCCGATGTATTTCACTTTCGGATGATGACGGTAGGGATGTCGATCTTGCCAGAAAAAATATGCTGCTATACCAGCGATGATAGTCATGACAAAGAGTATAAAACGCATCGCGGTATGAATCTCATAGAGGGTAAAGAGGCAGATGAGTACGACTGCTAACAAGATGTAAAAAAATGCTTGATCTATAGCAGAAAGTCATCCATGGTAAGCATATTTTTCGCAATCCTTCATAAGGCCGACAAGGAGGAGGGGAGGGAAGATAATGCCTACTGGTATCCATCGAGTCTCAATACCGAGAGCCCGTGCACGTTTCCCAACGACAGCAAAGTATGACCAGATAAATATCCCAAGACCAATCAAAGAAGCCACGTAGATACCTATTTGTCCGAAATCTACACCTCCACCGATGAGAAACACAGAACTCGGATGTACGAAAGCATCGACAGATACGAAAAAGAGTAGCACTACATAGACGATTCCGTAGATGTAATCTGCTCGACCTATTTTTCCTGTAAAGGAGAAAAGGAGATTTTTCAAAATATTCATGTGCGGATTATAAGAGTTTTTATAGGAGTACAAAAAGTTCTTTATTTATCAGTATTGTATGATCTTATGAGAGGTATTTTTTGGAGAAATAATTGGAGAATACTGTAGCTTAAAATATTCTTTTTTTGAGAAATTTGTCGCTTATAAAACGTATTTAACTGAATAAAATATTTGACAGATGTATTTCTTCCAATACGATAATACGAAATACAGATAACAGAGCAGCGTTCGGGAAGTAATTCTTAACCTCTTTGGTATATGGAAATTCCTCAGTCGCGTTCAGAAAGCTTAACTCTCTGGGATGCACACCCTCTGGCATCATTAGTAGGAACTATCCATCAAATAAGGCGTCTTGCTCATGAAGCTAATGGAGAAAATTGGTATACAGTTGGAGATTTGTGTGAAACAATGGAATGGCAATTATCCAATTTGGATAATTTATGACATCCGTATGCTACAAGAGTTCGAGAAATATTGGCTCAACATGATTGTAACCCTTCATGATGATCTTTCCTAAAAGATGATATTGGAGATCAGCTCCACCATGTGAAACTATGAGTTTATAGATTCATTCAAGAAATTGAGGAGAAATCTGGAGCAAAGACAAAAATTGTTTTATTTGAAAGTACTGAAAAACCAGATGAAGGAGATAAGGTATTAAAACCTGCTGCGTAATTTTTGAATAGTGTGAGTTTTTGGATAAATCCAATATACTAAAAGCGTGATAACAAAAAAATCAGTTATTTTTTTACAAAGTACGATTGGAATAATTTACTCTATTCATAAACTGAATGAAGGATTCCAAAATACGATATATAAGATTGAAAGTCAGAAAGGTGATTACTGTTTAAGAATAAGCAAAAGAAATTCCAAAAAACATGTGCAGTACGAGGTTGATATACTAGAGTGTTTGAGAAATTTTCCTGTAATAAAATTGCAAAGAGTAGGTGGTGAGTATATTTTTTCTGTCGAAGGTAAGGCAGCAATTTTATATCTATATATTGATGGTGACTTTAAAGAAAATAATACCCTCAAAGAGCTCAATATAGGGGGTGAATTTTTAGGCGAGTTTCATAACGAATGCACAGACATTAAATGCCCAAGAGATCATTTTGAATTCTATAATTTATCAGACAGAATGATACAAGAGTACAGCACATACATTGCTGATGTGGATATTCCGCATAAGGAATTATTGCCAAAAATAGTGTGAGAATTAACAGACAACACTCTTTCACACGAGCAGCCCAGTGGCCCCATTCATGTCGATTTTGGTCCCAAAAATACACTCTGGAAAAATGGGAAATTGGTTGCAGTGTTAGATTTCGATAATGCGTACAATGGTCCATATATCCTAGATATATGAAAATCAATCATGTTTTTCGCCTCATTTCAATGAAAATTCCAAATTCAGAAGGCAAAAGCTTTTTTTAATGGGTACATTTCGAAAAGAATTCTTTGAGTACAGGAAAGAAAAGAAATTTACAAAGCAATTAAATTCGCATTTTTAAGCCATGTTTTTGTCGATTATTACATGTATGCAAAAAAAGTCACAACAGACGAATATTTTGATTATATAGTGAATGATTTATTTGTTTCATATAAGTCCTTTTTAATACAATTAAATTCGTGTCCTGACTTCCTATACGAAGACAAGTATTAAGCACATAACATACATTATGTGAAAATAGATTTGGAAGAATTCTACTCCCCGTTATACTGTTGGCATGTCCCTTTTTGAAGCTGTTCAAAAATTTCTGATGTATCTGACTATCACTCGTGGCATGAGTCCTCGGACGGTCGAACAATACGGCCGGCATATGTGGGCCTTTGTCTGCTTCGTCCATCCTGAGGTTCGAAAAATCGTTCCTAAATCCTTCGATTTGGCGCGTTTTTTTTCTTCCCAGGTACATACACAGCCTGAGGGTGAAAAAAACTCGTCCCTTGAAACCATGAATCGGCTGAAAAAGATGGATTGGGTTTCGACGGCTAATATCGACCAACATATCTCGGATCATTTCAGATTATCTCTCGCACAAGGAAAAATTTCCATTACGACGGTCAATGCGTATATGATTTCGCTCCGGGCGTTTCTACATTTTTGTAAAAAAACACATATTCCAACTGGAATCGAATTCAGCGATATCGAGCTTCAGAAAAATCGTGAACGGAAGGTCGAATATTTGACATCTGAAGAACTGCAATCGATAATAGCATCTATCGGCACTGATGATATTGTGGACTTACGTGATCGTGCAATCATCCTCACCATATTTAGTACTGGTTTACGTGTCTCGGAGCTGACAGCGCTCGATATAAAGAACGTCAATCTCGAAACACAAGAGTTCGCCATCCTCGGTAAAGGCCGAAAAGTCCGTGTGGTTTACCTTACAGAGTGGTCTTGCGAGGCAATTCGTGACTATCTGGCAAAACGTGATGACCACTTCCCTCCCTTATTTCTGAAGCATGGCAAGAACTTCCCTGTCGATGCTGGAGTAGATGAAGTCCGATTTGATCGATTTCTCGTGACCAAGATGGTGAGCGATCGAGCTCAGAAAGCCGGTATTGTAAAGCCCGTTTCTGCTCATACTATACGCCATTCCTTTGCGACTACGCTCCTCTGAAACGGTGCGGATCTCCGCTCGATTCAGGAGCTTCTCGGACATAAAAATATCGCTACGACCCAGGTCTATACTCATGTGACAAATAAACAGCTCCGGGAAGTCCACAAAAAGTTTCATGTCTAGGGAAATATTTTGATTCTCGCACTTTTCCCTATACTGCTGCCATGAATTCCCTTCCTGTACAACTTCTCTGAATCCTCGAAAATATCCCAGAAGATCATCAAGAAAAAATCATCTCTGGCTGGGAAAAATGACGTTCGATTGTTTCATTTCGAGTAAACCATCTCAAATCTTCCCGCGAAGAGGTAATCGAGGAGCTTAGAAAGTCAGAACTTCCCTACTCTGTCTGGGAGTTTTCAGAAGATGCTTTTTACCTGGACAAAGTTCACGAGTATGCTCTTCGTGGCCTCGAAATCTATACTGCTGGAAAAATCTATGTTCAGAGTCTCTCGAGCATGATTCCTGCACTCTGTCTCGAAATCGAACCAGGTCAGAAAATCCTCGATATGGCAGCAGCTCCTGGATCAAAAACAACACAGATGGCGAGCATGCTCAGATGAAATTGTCACATCACTGCGCTGGAAAAATTCGGTGTTCGTCTGGAAAAACTCGTTCACACGATCAAATCACAAGGTGCTGAGAATTGTGTCGAAGTGATAAAAATTGATGCAACGGAACTGGTTGCTCATTACAGCCTTGACGAAAAAGGCAATAAGGGGGCAAAAATGTTTGACCGTATCCTCCTCGATGTTCCGTGTAGCTCCGATGGTCGCATCAATCTGGAAGACGAGAAGACGTATTGCTGGTATAGCGGTGATAAATCTCGATCAAAATCTCTCCTCCAGTACGAAATGCTCGAACAGGCTCGTAAAATGCTCGTCGATGGTGGGAAGATTGTCTATTCGACATGCTCTATCTCTCGCCGTGAAAATGAAGAAGTTATTCAGAAGTTCCTCAAAACACATCCGGAATTCCAACTTCTCCCCTCACCTATCACTCCTGATTATATTCTTGAAACACATATGAATCGGTGGTATCCAAGTTCTATGATGGAGGGATTCTTTGTGGCAATTTTAGGAAAGAAATAGCTTAGCGTACATCACTAAAATCAAACATTCATTCTGATTTATGTCAAAAAATACGAGATTTTCTTTCCCATAACATTTTTATCACAAGTCATATATTTGCCGTTCTCCTTCCACTTGAAGTGACTTCTGTTTTTGGATTATCAGAAACACTGAGTGTACTCCCATAACGCTTAAATTGAATAACCATGCGTCAATCCTCACCAAGATTGACCCCGGGCTTGTATCATCCAAATTGCATTGCTATATCTTTACGGTATACCAAATTCTGTCATGAAAAAAATCTTGGTTTACCGACACCAGTGCCTCTCAATCTTCTTATTAATAGGCGCAATAACGAGTACAATGGTGAACTTCATAATGTTTTATCACTTACGCCACCAGAAAAACATACAAGATCAGTATGATAATGAAAATATTGAAGTGAAGCCTCTATCCAAGTAGAAGGCACTAAGATGTCAGCATCAGTACAAAATATAAATTCACCTCTTGCTTCATTGAGTCATGCTTGTCTCGCATAAGAAAGTCACTTTTTTGGTTCATCAACCCCGAGAAATCCACATCTATCAAAAATCTCACCCGTTCGATCGGTGCTTGCATTATTGACTCATATAAATTCCAAAGGATATTGAGTCTCAAGTCTGCTCATGGCAAGAAGCATTGCGAGCATATACATTTCTTCATTGAATGCAGAAACAACAACAGAAGCAATTGGATTTTCTCATACCAATGGACTGATTCGATCTCTTATGATTTCACAAACTGAAGCCAGTTCTTCTTCGCTGAGACGTTTTTTAAGCTTTAATGAAGGTGTAGTTGCTATTTCTTCAAACATTTTACTATAGTTTTATTTATAGTATGAAATATTTTTCAATGGCAACTAATTAACTCAAATAACCTCTCCCCTTCATCGTGATCACTCTTCCTCTTGGAGTTCGTTCGATAAGGCCGATTTTGATCAGAAATGGTTCGATGACATCTTCTATGGTTGATGCTTCCTCTCCGATCATAGCGGAGAGCGTGTTGATACCGAGAGCATTACTCCCATTTTCACTCAGGAGCTTCAAGATCTGCCTGTCTATATCATCGAGACCATATTCATCGATATGAATTTCACCAAATAGCGCGCTCAGTTCTGTGAGTTTTCCGAGAGTATGATAATCTCGGACGATTTTTGTGAGACGGTTAGCGATACGAGGTGTTCCACGGCTACGCTTTGCCACTTCGCGGGCTTCATCATTTCAGAGCTCTACACCGAGAATCCGAGCACTGCGTTCAACGATTTGCGCCAGGTCAGCATCTTCATAGAGATCCATCTTCCACACATGACCGAATCGATCACGAAGTGGATGACTGAGGGATGAGAGACGAGTCGTCGCACCGATGAGTGTGAATTTTGGCAGATCCATCTTGACCGAAGTTGCTCCTGGTCAAGTCCCCACCATGATATCAACCTGATAATCCTCCATTC
>CAZWBM010000007.1:0-36548 GCA_964632405.1 uncultured Candidatus Peribacteria bacterium
TAACGTGCTGAATATGCACGGAAGCCTCACCTTCTTTGTGTACTGATTATGTAAAAGAGCAGTGTATTCTCTCCACTATTACATGAAGAAAAGACGAGGCGTAATATAGAGGAAAAATATCCTATGTCAAAACTTTTTTAAAAAATACACTTTTGCCCTTCAAATAAATAAAAATCGACTTCTTGACTTGTTCAATTTGAATGAAAAAATGACTATTTGTGAGTTTTTTGTGAATTTTGAAAATGAGAAAAAATAGAGAGAGAGTTTTTTCGAATACAAAATGTGTTCTCCAGAAACCCATGATTGCAATTCGTGAAATAGAGAGAATAAATAAGATTTTTTGAAGTAAAACTTGCTCTCTCATATAAAGAGGAATATACTATCCCTATGTCTCTCAACACCTGAAACGATAGTCTCGACGGTCTCAATCTCTCTGGCAAAGTATCGGAGCAGAGTGAGGAACAGCGCGAACAGGCATCATCAGCACTCGCTGCGATAGCGCGTACACAAAAAGATGAAAAGAAAGCTCAAAAATATGATATCTGGCTCTCAGAACTCGTGAAAAAACTCCTGCAGAGCTCTGTCTATGATCATGTCATCAATCAGCTCGTTCCACTCTTGAATGCTCGTTGCCCATCACATCTCCTTCTCTGATATCTCCTCCCTCTCTCGGATGAATATATGGGCATCGTACGGAATGGACTCGGACTTCCAGCAGTTGAGATACCTCGTATAATGAGCTTTGAGGAGCGAAAAGTCTACAGCGAACCACTCTCACCGGAACTCGCGCGCCATCTCAATATCTGGATGGAAACACTCAAGGGATGCATCACAATAGACCCCTCTCAAACCTCGACAAAAAAAATCAATGATATGATGAACACTATTCATGAAGAAGGTCTCACGAAACTCTCTGCCCATGTCATTGCTCATTTCCTCTATGATCGCGGCATCGATATCCAGCCTGCTGACGCAGCCCGCGTCGCACGGGGTATTACGAAGAAGATGATTCTCCTCATCCAGGGCGTAAAAATAGAAGATTTTTTTGCAAGTGCCCCTGTCGTAGAGGCAAATGAATTACTCTAAAAATTAGCGGACAACAGAAATATCACGAAAAGTATGGCTCTGGTCTCTTCATGGGCCAAATCCAAGGATAACTTCTGGGATTTTATCACGATTAGACATACTTGCCAATATCATACCCAGCAGACGCTTCACACCGGATGACACAGATGTTGGAGTTTGTGATGAATGAATCTCTCCCAATACTCGTTGTAAGAAAAGGTCTCTGCAATCTGCTCCGAATACAGCTTCACTTCCCATAGTTTCCCTGTCTGGGTAGTTTTCTAATACACTTTCTGGGGTAATGGGATCACGGGTTACATTTCCCACTAAAATATTCTCTACACCTTGCCGAAATTTCCAACCTGTTGTCACTGTCAATCCTTCTGGCTCCAGTTGTGCAAAGTCAGGTATCCCATCAACACGGTTAAAGACTGTAACAACCCGATCTCTCGGGAATGCCACATCGCCAATCATAAGAGCCATAGCACGGGCAAATTCTGGCAAAGAATATCGAAAGATATCTCTCGGGCGACCCGTTGAAACGCCTCGTTCATTGTATTGGTCTCTGAGTTTTCTGAGTATCGCATTTTCTGCATAAGCAAGAAATTGAGGACGTGTACCCACGCTACTTGGGGGCATCTTAAAGACTGTGAAGAGATTCGCAACAGAAGCAGGATCTATGCCGGTTACTGCACAGAAAGTTTCCAGGCTCGGATTTGAAGCAGTACCAAATGGACTATAATTTGCCGATATCAGAGCTCACTGGGCACCTTCAGCAACAATTCTTTTACCATCATTTTTTAATTGATCCATGTAATCTTTCTCATCAGCTATGATTTCTATCATTCATACAGATTGAAGACTTTTTAATCTCTCGTGATCATTCTGGGCAAGAGCAAGTAATTCATCTATCGAAATATTTGGGAAATAGTGTTGATGATCTTCCCAGAGAAGACGGAGTGTATCATAATATTTTTCTGGCTCTTTGAGAAGTATCTCAAGAGAAAAAGAGTTACCAGATTTTTTTGACTCATACGCACGGGTGATGCCACTTCCTGTCGATCCGATTTTTCTCTGTCCCCTTGATGCTCTGATTTCTTCGTCCAGCGCATCAAGCAGAACGTGATGAACGCCTATAATGGGCGTCTGTGCAGAAATCTTTACAGGTTCTCTTTTCACATCGACTCATTTCCTTTTGAGTTGTTCCAATTCCGGGAGAAGACCTACTCTTACCGGCCTTCCTTTTTCTTTACCAGAGAATACGTCAGTTGTATCATACTTTTTATACAAATCACTCAGCGTCGTAGTAAATACCAAACTACCATCGCTGGTCATATTTACCATCTTGCTGAGATCAATCTTTGGCAAATCTAAACCGAGCACACAACCACTGGTAATAATATTTATCTTGCCTGAACGTACTGTTCATGAAGGGAGAATATGCAGATCAAACGCTTGTCATTTTTCATTCACGACAGTATGTCCAGCATTGTGGCCACCATTAAATCGAATGACCACATCACTATGCTCCATCAGCCAATCAACAATTTTCCCCTTCCCTTCATCTCACCAGAGTCATCAGAGTACCACAGAAACCAATTGTTCAAGATGTCGCTCAAGCCACTGTGGAGTTTCAGAGGAGGAAAGAAGGTGCATAAGAATAAATTACGATTTAACGGTCACATTCGACGTTCATCACTCTTTGAGGCTTGCTTCTGATACAAACGTAATCTTCGCATGTTTTGTGAAATGAGACAAATCCAGAGAACCACAGCTCACCATAGTCGAGCGTATCTTGGCAGTAGTTGTTGCAATAGTCTTGCTCATTGGGCCAGCATAAGGTATCAGTGCATCAACTCCTTCCTCAAATTTAAGTGCATTGGCAGCATCTCATCCTTCACTATATCTTTGCCAATTTCGAGCACGCTCAGATCCCTCTCCCCAATATTCTTTCATGGGTGTTCCACTGACGCGTATGATTCTTCCTGGGCTTTCATCAAACTGTGCAAAATAGCGACCCATCATGAGGAAATCGGCTCCCATAGCAAGCGCCAGAGACATATGTCGATCGTATACCAGACCTCCATCTGAACAAATAGGTATATACACACCTGTATCTCGAAAGTATTCATCTCGAGCAACCACAATTTCTATCAATGCACTTGCCTGACCACGACCAATTCATTTTTCTTCTCTTGTAATACAAATAGCGCCTCCTCATATTCCAACTTTTACAAAATCTGCACCGGCTTTGACCAGATAAAGAAATCCTTCACGATCAACAACATTTCCTGCTCCAATAAATACATTGTTTCAATATGTCTTTCTTATATGTTGAATGGTTTTTTCTTGCCATGCAGAATGACCGTCAGAAGAATCAATACACAGAATATCGACTCCAGCAGAGATAAGGGCTTCAACTCTTTCTGCATAGTCACGCGTATTGATACCGGCTCCAACCAATAATCTTTTTTTATCATCAATGACTTGGTTAGGATTTTCTCGCTGACTTTCAGAATCTTTACGGAATACAAAATGTCTCAATTCTCATTGTGTATTAAGAATAGGAAGAGAATTTAATTTGGCATCCCATATACGATCATTAGCTGCTGAAAGACAGAGTGTCTCATCCCCAACTGTGAGGCGATCAATAGGGGTCATCATATCTGCTACTTTTGTATCAAAAGGTGTACGACCCGGTCTCCAATCTCTTCCCGTAATAACGCCGAGGAGCTTACCATGAGGTGTCCCATCATGTGTGATAGCCATAGTAGAATGACCTGTTTTGTCACGAAGAGCTATCACATCAGAGAGGACATGATCCGGCGTCAGATTTGCTCTACTGGTGACAAAACCAGCTTTATGATTTTTAACGTGTGCAACCATACGAGCCTGGTCTTGTATTGACTGAGATTGAAAGATAAAAGATATTCATCCCTCTTGTGCTAATCGTATGGCAGTTTCTGGGCCTGACACTGCCTGCATAATCGCTGATGCAAACGGCAGATTCGCTGATAAAATAGATTCTTCTTGGTCTTTTTTGTGTTTAACGAGTGGCGCTCGAAGAGATACTCTGTCTGGAGTACAATCTTCACTAGTAAAACCAGGAATAAGGAGACATTCATCAAAAGTTCTCGAAGTATCAGGAAGATAAGTTGCCATAGAAATTTTATATAACCTCCTTATTTTGTCTGGAAAATAAATTTGTCAAAGATTTTCTCGTTTTATATAGTATAAAACTATATTTTTAATAAAATACAATAAATATAATTAGTATTATTTTATCTCCACTGATACCTGGGAAATTCTATGTGTGGTTTGAGACTCTTGCAAAGAAAAACGAAGAATCAGAATCATGAGAAGAAAAAGAGTAAATATCATAAATTCTTCCCTCCTATGACCAAGCTCTAAAGTGAGGAGAGACCAGGAATGATTTCCGAAAAACGTTATGACTTTCGTGAGATACGTCACAGCAATCCAGGGAATATACCCGATGATATATGCAAGTGTTGCGGAAAAAGTACTCGCAAGGAGTGTCAGAATCCCGCCATACATAAGAATAGGAATAGCTGGTGCGGCAAAGACATTGGCAATCGGACCTACGAGAGAAAATGTCCCGAAATAAAAGAGCGTGATCGGGAATGTCCCGATCGTAGCAGCAATGGTGAGAGACATTGCTTCATCGAAAAATGCTCCGAGAAATCCGAAAAATCGCGTGAGTTTTTTCCCAAAAGCGACAATGCATATGACCGAGAGAAATGACAGCTGCAGACCTATATCATAGGCAATGGAGAGAGGATTTACTACAGCGAGAAAGACAGCCACGAGAAGTGGCAAAAGCAGAGGAGAAAAACGGTATCACCAAAGTCCTGCACTATATCAGATAACTCCCATGAGTGCTGCTCGCCAAACAGGAGTATCTCCACCGACGAGAATGACAAATCCGAGTATAGTCAGAGTGATAATTGCCATACGAATCCACGGTGAAAACGCTCGCAGAAAGAGGGCTAAAAAGATAATCAGCATCATCACGTTGGATCCGCTGACCACCATAATGTGCATCAGGCCTGAAGCTTTCAGATTTTCTTTGAGTTCTGGACTCAGGTTCGTCTTTTGTCCAAGGATAATACCTGAGAGTATGTCGTGTCATTCTGGAGGAAAAATCTCAGAAAGTTTCGTATCGAACCAATGTCGCATACGCACAAAAATGCTATATGATTCCGGCGGAGTTTTATCAACATGGAACGTGCGGAATTCAGCGATCATGCGACGATACCAGAGTTGTTTCTCAGCCATATAATCCAGGGTATCGCGAGGAAAAGAAAATCGTCCAAGTGCCACGACGCGATCACCAGGAGTCAATGAAAGATTCGGTGCGAGCGAAAGAGAAACATCAAATGGTTCTACCGATTTTTTATCAATTTCTGAGACCGTCACACGATATTTATGGGAAAATTCTGTAACGCCGAGGAGTTCTCCTGCGATACCGGAAATAGTTCTATCATGGCCATCCCAAGCAACGAGACTGCCGATATTCTCACGATTTTCTCGAGCATGAGAGAATGAGATACATGCAAGTGTATATCAAGCGAACAAAGAGAGAATAATAATTCCGAGAGTCCACCACTTTCTCCAGAAGTAGAGCAAACATATACTGGATAAAAGAACAATAATTCATACACCTGCCTGAGACCAGATATCACCTATAATAACACCTGAAAGAAGCCCTATACTGGATAAAAATAAAACCATATTTTATAAAGCCGCCAACCAAGCACCGACACCATACGCTATAAGTGCAGCAACAGTTCAGAGGCCGAGGGTTTGGAGGCCAGAAATGAGAGCTGAAGTATGTGAGAGATGTCATTTCACGATCCCGATACCCAGGAATGCAAAAGCAGTCATAAGGCATGAAAGAGAAAAACTCCCAATGCTAAAGACATAAGGAATCAAAGGGATAAAACCGACAACAATAAAAGCCACAAGCGTCCAAAGTGCGATTGAGAGTGGTGTTTTCTGCCCTAATTTTTCACTCCGCGCTGAGAGATAGGCACTGATAGACATCGATGCTCCGTCAGCAAAGAGGTTCGCAAGTCAGAGAATAATAATTGTCGTGCTCGAGAGGTTGCCCCCAGTAGCACCGGCAACGACGGCGAACGTCGTCACTGTTCCATCCACAGCACCATAGACCATCTGTGGGAGATACGTCTGCAGGAGAATAAAGTGAGCCGATTTCTTATGAGGCGGTAAAGGCATATGAGAATGATAGAGAAATAAACACGATTTGCAAAAGTAACCATTCTGTCATTCCAGACGAATATTTTCATTGCGAAAGCAGGGAAATATTTGAGCTGGAATCCAGGTCAAAGTAAGATTCTTTTCTTTAATAAAGAATGAACGCTTTCATCCTTCGTAGTAGTTCAGACTAACTTTCATCTACTACGGAGAACGGGTCGCGTAGTAATTCTCCTGGATTCCGGATCTCTACTCGAACTGAGTTTGCTCAGTTCTCCCCTCCTATGGAGGATTCACTCGTCCGGAATGACAGAGACATGTCTTGTTTTTCTGGGTCAGCGGTTATACTGAATAAAAATACTATGGGTAGCTTTATCGAAATAAACGACACACTTCAAATCACACAAGAACAATGATTTCCAGAGGAGCTCAACCTGGAACAACATTTGAAGACTCCCTACACTCTGGAACAATTTGAAGGGAAAATTTTCTCATTTCGAAATAAACCTAGTATCCGCCTATATCAGCAACCTCCTGTCAGGAATTTTTTGGCTGAAAACAGAAATGAAAAATGGATCTATTGGTGAATGATCCATATACTGAGTCTCGAATTTGATTACGTCAACAAGACTACTTCTGGGACATATAAGATCATCAAGATAAATACGCCGGGTGAGATGAAAGAGGCTTTCAACATTATGGACATGAGACCAGAAATGAATTATTTTTCCTAAAACATGAAACGAGAACTCATCATCATCGACGGATTTAATCTGATATTTCGGGTGTTCTATGCTGTGCCACCATTTCATACACGTGACGGAAAACCGGTAAATGCACTTTTCGGTTATACCAAGGCACTGATGCAGATCATGAAGATGGACGCGGAATATGTCATCATGACTTTTGACAGTGGAGGCGAGACATTTCGGAGCGAAGCAGATGTGAATTATAAAGCACACAGAGACGGAATGCCAGATGATCTCGCAGCACAGATGGATGCGATTTTTGAAATCACCGATCTTCTCTGAATCCCTCGTATTGCTGTGCCAGGATATGAAGCAGATGACATCATAGGAACTCTCGCTGTAAAACACCGCGATGATATGGAACGAGTGCTGATCGTCTCTTCTGATAAAGACCTTTTTCAATTCATCGGCCATCATGTCTATGTCTACGATGCGATGAAGGATCGTCTCTACGATGAGGAAGAGGCAGTGAAGAAATTCGAAGTCCATCCAGGACAAATCGTCGACTATCTCGCACTCATCGGAGACGCATCGGACAATATCCCTGGCGTAAAAGGCATCGGCCCGAAAACGGCAGTCACACTCCTCGAAAAATATGATTCACTCGACAATATCATCGCTCATGTCGATGAACTTTCGCCAAAACTTAAGGATTTGATCGGTGATGGAAAAACTGCGAAACACAGTCAATTCCTCGCAACTATCAAAACAGATGTCCCGTTTGATATCGATGCGATGAATTTCCGCCGTGAGAGTTCTGAGATCATCTACACCCCTGCTTTAATAGAATTCCTGAAAAGATACGAATTCCGTTCTCTCCTCCCAGGAGATATCATCCATACAGCACCTTCCTATTCTCTGGAAAAATCTCCTATCACAGCAGAAGGCAAAACCCTGAAAGAGATATTCCAGCGCATCCAAAAAGACACACCATATTCGCTTGCGACAAATGGCCATCCGATGATGTCTGAGCTCGCTATAGCATTTAGTGAAGATGAAGTTTATAATATCGATCTGACGGATAGTTTTGCACGAGAATTCGTCCAAAACATCGTCGACGAACCGCATGAAATGACGACCTATAACTGGAAGGAAAATGCTAGAAGCATGCTGTGGTGGCTGGAGAGGAAATAAAATCTAACCGTGGATATAATTTCCATCAAAATAGGCAGCATGTATATGAGGTAAACCATTGTCACGAAAAACTCACTTAAATCATTCCAATGACGGGAAAAACAAACGAGCCCATTGTCTTCCATCTCTATCAAAAAAAAGCTTTTGCTCTATTTCAGCACTTGTAAGAATTCTTCAATCAGCCGGATCGCGAGCAATGAGTTGATCAGTCGACATAGCTATACCATATCTATCACCATATTTCACAACTGGACTTGCTGATAAAACTGTAATACTCCGCGCTCACGCTTCGCGTATTTTAGTTCATACTCCTTGCATAGTATTTCATCTAACTATAGAATCATCTAGAAGTGTTAGGTCTGTACCATTGATAATATCTTCATGAACACGAAACTTCATCCTAACAAGTTTTTCTCTCTCTACCGAGGTAAGAGCCATAAACGACCGAACATCTGCTACTTTCTCTAGTCAATTTTTTGCATCTGAAGGTATCCCGAGTTTCCTACAAGCCCCTATTCTCATATCATCTGCTCCATGAGGCACAGAAACAACCGCCTTATATTGATGATCTCAAGTTGTTTGTAATAGCTCATTCATAGCATTGTAACCAAGATCTTCTCTTAGTTTAGCCACAGAAACTCAGTACGCCTCGGATCGTTTATTGAGTAAATAGAGAAATTCGAAAGAATCGGGATGTGCAGGTATGGCTTCCGTGAGGAGATTTTCAGGTTCAGGGCTATATTCACCATTAAGGTCATCATCCGGTCAAACAAATAAAAGATGACCATTTGGGAGCTCACCAAGACGTTCATAATTAATTTCAGGAAAAAAAGAATTCTCAGATGCCATGATGATCGATCATTTCTTCTTTCATAGTGCAAGAGGGCGGATACCATATTTATCTTTAAATGCGAAAACTTCTCATCAAAAATCTCATACAACTGAATATCCTCCTCTAAATGTATCTAGAATTTCTTTGACCGCTTCACGTATTGAATATCGAACATTTCCTGAACTGTTACCCATGGCTTTCAAAATTCTATGGAGCATAAATCGAGCGAGCGTTTCAGTGTCTCAGAGGGTCTGAAATGAAACTTCTCATGCTAATTTATCTCTTCTTATATCAAGATGATTTGGGATATTACCATTAAAAGCTATCTTAAGTCTTGATCATTTATCTCAGACACGCTTAGGTTGGGCATTGTGAGGACTACGACCATCATCATTCGTAGTATACCGAGTATGGAGACATAAACGACAATCTGCCTTTGCCTCTTCGAGATATTGAGGACGGAAAACTCGCATCAAGCGTGTCATAGCCAAAAAATCGTCAGTAACTCACAGATTCGTTCTTATTTCTGTATATTCTGTCCCAGAAGAAAGAATTGCTCATGCAGAATCAGATCATCGATGCTTTAATCTCTGCAAAGCAACAGCGCCAGCATGAGCTAATTCGACACCGTTAGTATCTTTCTCATATATATACCCTAGTCAACACATAGAAACATCTTATAATCATTTTGACATTTCAAACCTAAAAGCATAGATATTATTATTGACAATAAAACGAGAAGATTTGTTTTGGAGAAGGAACTTGCAAAAAACCAATTTTTCCTACACTCACTCACACGTTGGGGATTCGCCAAGTGGTAAGGCTCTGGACTCTGAATCCAGCACCGGGGGTTCGAATCCCTCATCCCCAACCATTACGTACACTATTGCCATATTGTGACCCTACTACCCAGGGTCATTTTTTTGTTTAAATTCGGTTACAAACCCTTTATGACATTGATAATCTATAGTAAGGGTGTGAGACCGTTAGCCCTATGAAAGAGGTACACTAATGGCACTTTTCGAAAGCGATTCAAAACCCGCTGATTCCACTTTCTTAAATAGATCAATAATAACTTGATAAA
Organism: uncultured Candidatus Peribacteria bacterium; assembly: GCA_964632405.1. Classification (GTDB taxonomy): domain Bacteria; phylum Patescibacteriota; class Gracilibacteria; order BD1-5; family JAGOOR01; genus JAGOOR01. The sequence continues at coordinate 10,100 of CAZWBM010000007.1, forward strand.
GCTTAAAAATGGCTAACCTATTTAAGCCAGAATCTTATTTGCTCGAACATACTCTAACGATGCAATGAACAAACTAAGGAGGGATTATATTCCCACCTCTTTTGTTGCTTATTGCATCGACTGAGTAAGATTCTGGCGAATCAACGGGAATTAATCCCTCCTTTTGTTTTGCCAGAAACCAGCAACATAATGTCTTTTTGGCACGCTTTCTAGGCGTGCTTTTATAAAGCCAACTAGTTATCTATAATTTTTTTTATGAAAAAAATATTACGGTGGGTATGTGGCGTTTTTTTTGTTCTTGCTTGAATGGGTGCCATGAGTCAGGCTGGTGGATTCATTTCGTGATTATTTTATATATTGGGCGGTCTTATTTTTATACCCCCTACATCGATTTGGGTAGAGACATTCATCAAGCACAAATTCACAAAAAAAGAGAAATATTTTATGGTAATTTCTTGTTTTATACTTGCAACAATCTTCGCATGAATTAGTGCAGATTCAAACGCCTCATCTCAACAGGGAAAACAAATTGTTAAAGTTGGAGAAACTACACCAGAGATGATCAAGCCACAGGTAGAACCAAAAAAACAAGAAGAACAAACAAATTGGATATATGCCGAAAATGAAGACAAGATGACCTCTAAAAAGATCTATAATGCTTACATAGAAGCAAAAGAAGATTTGTCATTTTCGTTCCCATACAATTGAGGATCAACTCCAAGTATTGTTCTTCGTAATAAAGACGGTGTAAATGATATGATGCTGAAAGTTACAAAATGACAGTTTATGACAGGCGTTTATGGCGGAAATGTTCGAATAAGATTTGATGCCGAACAGCCAATTAAAGTTAATTTTACTAATACATCAGATGGAAGTAACGATACAATCTTTATAGAATCTACAAATAATATGATTTCCAGGATGAAGAAATCGAAAAAAATAATTGTAGAAGCTGAATTCTATAATGAAGGTAATAGATTAATGGAGTTCGAAGTAGCTTGATTAAAATGGGATCATTAGCTTACAGAAACAATTTGAGGTAGTCCTTCTTTTAAGACCATCCTCTCACCAAATTGCCTCAGAACTTCTCCTTTGTCACTGTCACTTCCACCGGTGAATATAAAGTTCAGATATTCGGTCTTAGTTGTTGTTTTGGCATTTTCTCCATGAATCATTTTTTGCATAGCGTTGATCTTGTCGACCTCTTTGGTGAGTTTCTTGTCGAGCAGTGGCTTGTAGCTATTCATCGACTCACAGAGCTTCACAAGGCCCTCAATAAGGGCTTCTTCTCTGACGTGCTTCTCATTGCATGTTCCTTTACCACCATGGCGATTGCATCGATAGTACACATACCTTTTCCCATGTCTATTAAACTTCTCTTCTCCTGTGATCCCTGATCCACAGCAACCGCATTTGAAGATTTTACTGAAATAGAAGTGCTTTCGACCCCAAGCTCCTTTCGGTGGTACTTTTAATTTCTCTCTGGCTTGGTCATATATCTCTTTTGTAATTAAAGGCGTGTGGTGCCCTGTATAATGGTTACCGCTTCACTTTGGGTACTCAAAGTCACCATAGTAAAAAGTACAATCAAGCATCCGGAATATCATACTGAGAGTAAGCCTTTTCCCTCTCTTTGTTCGAAGTCACTTGTCATGAGCGAATTCCCATACCTGTCGACCACTAAATCCATCTTTTACAATCCACTCAAACATTTGTTGAACTATTGGAGCCCTAATAGGATCGACCGCTACATGGCTCTTCTCGGAAACCGTTCTGCCTCGTACAACTTCATATCCTATTGGCACACCGCCTGGTCGCATACCAAGCTCGCATTTTCTTCGTAATCCTCGTTTCACATTCTTGGTTCGGTTATCGTTCTCTAACTTCGCCTGACTACAAAGTATCATAAGGAGAAATTTCTCATTTGGGTTATTTGAAAAAGTTGAGCCATGAGTGCGGATCTGCACAAGTACCCCTTCATCCATCATGTCGACAATTGATCCAAGGTCTCCAGCGTTCCTTGAAAGTCGATCAGGAGCCCAAGTAAGGATAGCGTTGTATCTTTGCTCTCTGAGACCATTCAAAAGCTCCATATAGACCCTGCGTTGTCCTGAGGCTTTGGCTGATTTACTCTCGGTCAGGGTCTCAACAATCTCCAGTCATTCTTGTTCAGCGATCTTGTGCATTTCACTGATCTGGGAATCGATAGAAAGAGCTTGTTTTTCATCGGCTTCCGATGATTTTCGGGCATATAGGCAGTATTTGAGAGGTATATCTTCCATACACTCATTAATGTATATTTCGACCCTCAAGTCTAGGGAAAAGATGAAGAAAAGACCCTAAATGAGCCAAATACCCACAGTTCGATCCTGTTTTCCGAAAGCATGGTTGACCATAATCGTGAAAGCGTCTACAAGATCATCATGTCGCTCTTTTCAGAAGCCCACTAATTGCTCCACAAGCATGATTCATGCTTCGGTTTTGGGGAATTTGATTCTCCCAGTTTTGATCAAATCAGTCACCAGAGCGAGACGCTCTCTTTTTGACCCATGAGGTTTAATGCCAACTATATCCATCCTCTGACCTTTTCGTAAGTATTGCTCCATAGCCGCTTGATACCCAACCGTTTCTATAATTACCTCATGCTTGTTGTGTTTATGTGTCCGTGATATCCTTTGGTGGTACTCCGCCAGTGTTTCTGCTGTCTCTGAGAAATCCATTTTTCGAGCGAAAGCGTCGACAATGAAAAGAATTTTATGTTGCTTCCGTCACCATTCCCATCCTGTTACAAAAGCAGTGTAATCTGCAGCTGCACTTTCGGAAATAGCCAAGTCGACACCTGTATTGAGATCAAGAGGATGTGGTAAACTATTACTATAGCACCATCTAGGTTCAGTAACCATAGCAGGAGCTGGTTCAGGAAAATCATCGTACCAGTGTATCCATTCTGGAAAGACCATCTGTCATTCTGCTCAGGCATCTTCAAGCATATATTCCGTTCTCCAGGCGATCTCACTTCAAACTGTCTTTTTGAGTTCTTCAATATCACTCTCTGAAAATCTCTCAGGCCAGAGACATTTTCCATGTTCGTCGAGAAGAGGATATTTACGGAAAAATCCTGTTTTCTGACCACTCTCGATCCTGTCTTTCATACGCATGAGGAGCGAGTCTCTATGAAGCATATTCCCCACAAGAAACATGCGTGTCTTTTTGGCATCTCAAAGAGGTATGATTTCTTTCGTCCACCACTCAAAGAGCTTATCCCGTCACTCTCTGGTTTTCACTGACTGTAGATCTTCGATGTCGTCTGCGATGATGAGTTGAGGTCTGTGATTTCTATGCCTGATACCTCGAACTGACTGATCAACAGAAATGACAGTAATGCGAGCTTCCGATTTGAGAAGAACAATAGAGGAAGCATTGGACTCGTCACCCTCCTCTCGAAAAGGTCAGAGGTCTTTCTTAAGCATTTCATTGTTTAAGATTTCTTCTTTCAGGTTTCGCATATACAGCTTTGCCTGTGCCTGGGTCTGAGCGATGATGACAATGAATTTGTAGTTATGCTTCCCAAGGATACTCCACAACGGGAATGCCGTATTGATAATCGTAGATTTTCCTGATCCACGGAATGCCATGATGGTCGTAAAAAGATTTGCTTCGTCCTCTATGAGATGAAACATTTCCTTTTGAAACCATGCAATCGGTGAAGTAATGTAGTGGGCAAAGTATATCTCAAAGAAAAGCTGAAAGCTCTCACGAGCCAATTCCCGACGTATGGGAGTGGATTTTTCAATCACTTTGAGATCCTTTGGATTGATTGTTGTCTGAGCCATAAAAGTTGGTTGTTATTTATATTGTTTCAATACCCGACGAATCACTTCTTTCTGTGCTTTTGTCAGCTCTTCTTTGTCGGTATTTTCGACAATTTCAAGCTTGTTTCAGTACGATAGGTGTCGTGATTTCAACCAGAAGATGATTGCTGTCATATTCCCATCGCGAACAGACTTGAGAAGCTGGGATTCAGCAAGGTCGTTCATAATAAGCACTCATTTTGCAAGAGCTTGTTTTGCTGACCGTGCAAACTTCTTGTCTTGTTCGAGCCAGCGATAATAAGTGGATCTTCCGACACCACTTTTTTCACAAGCAATTTGGACGATGGGAGTTTTTTCGAGATGTTCGAGGAGAAGTTTTTTCTCCTCATTAATTCGCGATGTAATAGATGGTTTCATACTTGCTAGGTTATTTTTTCAACGGTCTTCCCTGTGTATTCTTCCCATCGATGGATAATCGCACGACAGTACACGGGATTGATTTCTACCATTATGCACTTTCTTCCGGTCTGTTCTGAAGCAATGAGCGTGCTTCATGATCCACCGAACGGATCATAAACACTATCACCTCGTTTGCTGGAATTGAGAATGAGTTCTCGCAAGAGCGGAATTGGCTTCATGGTCGGATGGATTGTGTTCTTTCTCACCCTCGCGAATGGCAGAATACTCTTAGCTTTTCATCCGTAGAAGGAATGTTTTCCGTACCATCCGTAGGCAATGAGTTCATGTTGAGGAAGATAATCGAGACGACCAATAATGGCTGAGTCTTTGATCCATACCAAGAGTTGCGTAAATCTCATTCATGCCTGGAGTATTCACTCACGAAGAGCGAATATCATCTTGTCAGCATTGAAGATGTACGATGCATTTTTCTCAGCAAAGTGTGGGAGCATTGGCGTAATCCAGTCTCTCGTAAATTCGGCATACTCTCGGTCACTCTGAATTCAGTCTTGAGGAATATCCTCGAATTTCTCAGTGGTTCATGTGAATCATTTTTTGGATTCTACATAATCGATTCAGTACGGTGGATCTGTCAGAAGAAGATTTATCTTCTGTCAGTCCCGAAGGAGTCGTTTCCATATATCTGAATGACGAGAATCTCAGCAGTAAAGGAGATGATCTCCAAGAAGAAATATATCTCCCATCTCTACTTTATATTCCACAGACAATTTGGATGGCTTTTTTGCCAGTGAGTTTTTCATAGCGTTTGATGATTAGGTCAATAAATAAAGGTTCGTGTTCCATGAGAAGAGCGGTTCTTTTCATTTGTTCACACGCAATGAGCGTGCTACCCGATCAACCAAAGAGATCGAGGACAATATCTCCAACTTTCGTACAGCGTTTAAGGGGCTTCTCATGAAGTGTCGGAGGTTTTTCTGTCGGATGCTCGTAAGTACCTACTACGAGTCTTTTCGCGAGCCACAGGTCAAATAAATCGACAATGTCTTCAAGGACTCTGTTTCCAACTCCTACTTCTTTGTCGAGGACTTCTGTCAGATTCCTCAAATCAGGAGAAAGATATGGCTTACCTCGTGTTGCATACACACAAGGTTCGTAACTCCGATTGAACGCTATCTGCGGTGTGGCGTTCATATTGTTCTTGATCCAAAGACACACTCTTCTTGGTTCAAGTTTGAGCGATAAATAGATGTCTTGAATGAGACCGATACCGTTCGGATCGTTCCAGCAAAAGACATGTGTATCTGGATCTGCATGAGCGAGACCGTTCGTGAAGGCACTCGTTAGAAATTCTTTGTACACTTCTTTTGTTTTCTCGTCATTGGTCTTCTTCCCTCAATACTGTTTTCCATTACTCAGTCATCTGGAATAGTCGAGTCAGATGTTATACGGAGGGTCATAGTAGAGCATGGAAATGTTTCAGGAAGCTCCTGGAGAAGAGTTAACAAGAAGTGAAACATGCTCTGGGTTCGTGGAATCTCCACACATAATTCGGTGATTTCAGAGAGCATAAATATCGCCCAATTTGCTTTGTGGCTCTCAGAGTTCTTCAAGTTCCTTCTCTACCTGAAAATTATCTTCTTCAGTTCATAACATAGCATCCCACATAGCAGAAAGTTCAGTATTATCAAATCCTACATCGAGAAGGAGTCAGACATCAAAATCTTTCAATAAATCGAAATCCCATGTTCAGGTATTTTCATTCAAGCGAAGATTGAGCTCTTTCTCACGGTCAAGAGAAAGTGAGATGTAGAGCACGGGGACTTCCTTGATCGCGAGAGCTTTCGCACATTCAAGTCTAAAATGTCATCCAATGACCACGTTCTTCCTCTCGGGAAGAATGTTGACTATAATGGGATCAACGAGTCAGTACTGACGGATACTTTCCATCAGGTTCTGCATTTGTTTCTCTGAATGCTTTCTCGGGTTATATTCCGAGGCACGGAGAGCATCTACGGAAACGTAGACGATTTTCTGTCGAAGGTCTGAGACCTTAATCTTCTCTGACATAAATAAAAGGGTAAAAAAGTAAGTGAGAGAATACAATCAGTTAGCGGAGGTTTTTTCCTACGACATGCTGTATTGTTCTCTACTCAGGTTTTATACCTTGTGTCACGCAGACACAAATAGCTTAGTACTTAATACCCCTAGAAACCCTTATTCAAGATAAAAACCCAGAGATAAAATCTTTCTGGGTTTTTAAAATCTGATAATGTTGTGTCACGTAGAGTGGTTTTTTCTATTTCTTATCTCTTGGAGGACACGGATCATTTCCATGAGAATTGGATTGGGAAATCCTACCATCCATATTCTGGATCTTTAGTTCGGCTCAAATATTTTTTGCGATCTCTGTAGCTCGCTGAATGGCAGGAGCTTTGTTATCGACATGAGCAGAGTCTCTCTTTGCATCAGGTTGATGGATTCTCCATCAACCTTTTGAGTCGGGTGATACCCAAACTTGTTTCGCTTTCATAGGGGAAAAGGGTGAAAAAATAATTATATAGAGTTATCAACATGCTTTTCAAGCAGGTGATTTATAGCTTCTCAGGTGGAGAATCATGAATACGATTCAAATTTTTGCCTTACATCAAGTTCAGCAGTTATATTCATACGTAGATGGTATTCTTTTTTGTTTTTAGCAGTGTAAAATGGCTCAGAGTCCATGTCCATAAACTTTTTAAGGCTATCACTCAGACGTTTTTTAGCTTGACGAATGCTAGCTGGCGCCGTATCAGAAAGCCAGGAGAGTTTTTGGTCCAGCCCCAGAAGGCAAAGAATAATTCACGTGTTGGGAGTTTTCCCATTCTTGTTACGAATATGAATGTCGGAGTAAGTAATAGTATCAAAATATCCATCTTTGATATATATCCTTACAATTACTCAAGCACTTTTCGGGTTCCATTTCGTAATATGAAAACGTAAGTCTTCCCATGGTGTATCCTTAGGAAGTGCTTTTGCAATACGGCTGAATCATTTTTCTCATTTATTTTCGTCCACAACATTGAAGAAAACTTGTGCAACTTCACTCGCGAGTTTTTTAGGATCCTTGTTGTTTTTTTGAGCCTCAGAAATTCTTGCTTCTATAGTTTCAGAACTGATGAAAGCCTGTTTCTGCAATAGAACATTTTCTGGAGCTGGAACCTGTGCAGGAGTGGTTGGCGGAGGATTTTTTACAACTTGTGTTTGCAAAGGAATGCTTCTTACAGGTGCGCTCGGAACTACCGAAACACTTGATGATAATCCTCTTGATACAGGGTTTATGTTGGCCTGTCTTGATGGGCTAGGAGTTGATTGCGGTATAGAGTGAATGGGCGAACGTGGAATTCCCATTCATGATGAACGTCCAAGCGCGAATCATCCAGCACTAGGAGATCTAAAAAAAGAAGGAGTGGCCATGGAATTATTTTTTCTTAGAAAGTAATTGGTGTATTTTCTTCTGCCAGTCCTTATAGTGTGGTATCCTATCTTTTTGGAGATTTTTACTGAGTATCTCAGCCTTTGTTTTTTTACTGAGTTCCTCCCAGTTTTCCTCAAAGATATAAACCGCATTCCCGCTCCACAGAGATTCGCAGAGGAACAAATTCTTTTCTTCAAAGCCAAAAACTACATATCAAGAGAATCCTCCTTCACCCAAGACAAGAAAGTCTGGCCCATATTGCTGTACTGTTTCAAATCTTTCCTTGAACATAGTACGAACTTGTGGTTTTTGTTTTTCCAGTATAGGGAGCATTTCCTGCTCTAATTTTTCCCACGGAATTGGTCACTTTGGTAAAATTCTCCAGTTCACTCTTCTGCCAGAAAGAGCCATGATCTCTTCCAAGTCCTCATCGAGGATGTCACAAGATCGAAAGATTTCCAAAAATATATTTACAGCATGAACGATCTCATCCTGTTGGGTATCAATATGAAATACAGGAGAAACGATTTTACCTCCCGTGACTGTTAGTTCGATGCCAGGAGGAGCTATAAAATCACGAGGATATCGTTGATAGGGTACATCAACTACTTCCTCATATTCTTTTCCTGACCAATCTTTCCACGACCACATATGCTGTCGGTATAGAGTCTCTTTCTCTAAATCTCTTCTGACCTTTTCTTTTCCTTCTGCATTAAAACGCGTAACAGCTCAGACTACAGCAGGAAGTATAGTTGTTCCATCTGAAGGATTTTGCGGAAATCATATTTTTTGTAGCTTGTCTCAAGCATCTTGTAGTGGAATTCCAAATGCGACTAGTTTACCTGTTAGAAAGGGAGATACTCGGTTAATCGAGCGAATTCTCGTCTGTGATATTCTGACCATAATTCTGAAAAAATAGAAAGTAACTTCCTAAGGGTAGGATTTTTTTTCATTCTGTCAAGCTGTAAAATCAGCTTATTCATGCGAATACTATTTTTTGTCAACGAATTGACGCATTGACATAGAGAACAAAAATATACAATGGGGGCATATATATGCATCAAACCCAAAGTTCTATACTGCAACTCTTCAAGGGTGAAAAATCTCTTCCTCTAAAACTCAGATGGATAGGAAGAGAGATAGGAGAAGAACATCCTCAAAAAATAAAATTTCACCTTGAAGCTCTCGAAAAAGCAGGAATGGTTAGGATAGACCGAATAAAGAAGGAAATTTATCGGTGAGGCCTGGAAGAAAGTGTAGACCACTGAGAAGAAGAACCAAGTCTCATTTCTCTCCCCATCATGTGACTCGCAAACTGCTGAACTCCGACAGCATTTGCCGATAACACTATCGAATGATATTTAAAAGTATCACGCTGATTACTACCTACAAGGGATACAAGTTCTCTCTTTATCCTGAAAGCGAAAGGAGACTCTATGAATAAGGCAAATATTGATGGAAATAATATTGAGGATGGTGATTTTGTTGTAGTTCGAGAGAAGCACAGCATGCCTGATCCAGGCGAAAAATACGTAGTATCACTCATCGATGATTGTGCGAATATAAAGCGATTCTTTTACGAAAAATGACAAATCACTCTTGTTTCAGAATCGACCAAAGAGTATAATCCTATGTTTATTCATGAAAATGACAGACATTCATACCACGTTATGGGCATAGTCATAAAAGTAATAAAGACTCCAAAATTCTAGAAAGGATTCATCTCTTCTTCTTTTTCGTATGGTATACTTAAAAGCTCGTGAGTTGTACGATAACGATTACGACCATATTGTAGTCGAATGATGCCGTGAGCTGGAATCCTCATCAAGAGGTAATTCAAATGCGTATTCTTTGTACATAAAAAAAGCAAAATATGCTGAACGTCGGCCAAAATGCATAGCAGAATGGATGGAAAGGGATACGGAGAAAGATGAGTTTGAGAAAAAAACTCCCACTCCAGATTGTCTTTGTCCGAAGTGTAGTACATCCATGAATCTCTGGTCTAAATTTCTCGAGAACTGACGAGGCAGAGAAAAATACAGAATGCTCTTCTTCTATGAATGCTCGTATTGTAAAAACAAAAGAGGTATCTATGACGATGGCGAAGAAGAGGATATGACAGTAAAATGTGACAAATGTGGCTCTCAGAATGTAGTTAACTCATCGAAACAGAAGAAGAACTGAGAAATCCAATTCCGAGAAGTATGTCATGACTGTGATCATATCAAGAAATACACTTTCAATACCCCCAGAAAAGAGAAGATGGATCCAAACTATGAGAGAGATAGGAAAAGATTTTGTATGAGCCAAGATGAACTCAATCAGTTAAAATTCTTTGTCACTAATGCTGAAGCAGTCTTTTTTAAAAGAGAAGAGAGACTGTCTAAATCTGAGTTAATTAGCGAGACTAAAAAAGCTCCAACCGTGTTTCATTCAGAACCATTCGATTCTCGTTATTTTGATAGAATATAGTCCCTACTATTTTCTCATCATTTTTCTATGAAAGAACCAGAATACTCAGAGCCTGAGTACATAGGTAGTTTCAAGTGTGGAAAAGGACACAACAAGACGGTAAAGATATATGCAGTTTACAAAAAGACGACGCCCGAAGAACGAGAAGAGATAGACATACAAATTCTCAGAATTCTGGGGTTCTTATAGTTCCAGAAAAGCCAGACATATTCTATTATTTCTTCATTTTCTCCATATGAAAAAGTCATTTGAGCAAGAGGAAAACGTCATCGGTAAAGCTCTCTACGAGCTGATTAAAATATGTAACGAAATAGATTTAGATCTTAAAAATACAGAAAAAAACAGTCCTGATGAAATGACTATCCAGCAAGGAAGGGAGAAAATCAAAGTGAAGCTATAACCCCCACAAAAAACTACTTCCGCATCGAAACATCCAAAAAACGAGCAAATTTTCAAAATATTTTTTCCAATTAAAAACCCCAGAGTTGATCTGGGGTTTTTAATTGAAATAGAATCTCTAAATACTAATGATCATTCAACATCTTCTTAAATGTCTCTATCTCAGATGTTTGAGAAGCAATAATATTTTTTGCTAAAGTAACTATTTCAGATCTCTGAGAGACTTCGAGAACTTCTTGAGCCATATCAATAGCTCCTTCATGGTGCTTTACCATATCTTCCATATAAGCATCATCGAGTTCGTGTCCAGATAACTTTGTGAGATCACGCATCATAGTGCTATGCTCTGCTGTGAGAGTACTTGTCGGATACCAAGATTTCAACCATCCATTGAGCTCTGTAATTTCTTTTTTCTGAGCATCGATAATACCTTGCGCTATCGCCTTGAGTTCTTTGTTTTCAGTTTTTGCAACAATAATCATAGAAGTATCCACAGCCTCCTGGTGATGTGGGATCATTCTAACAATAAATTCTTCTTCTGTCGTAACATCCTTATGTGCCATCATAGCACCATCTGTAGCCGTGTCATGCGGTACCACTGTTACTGGTGGTGTCGAAGGAACAGCAGGATTTGCAATATGAGAACAACCTGCAAGAAGCCCCATGCTCAAGAGAGCTAAAGGGAATGAAACTAGCTTTTTCATAAAATGAAAATAAAAAATAAAATCAGTGATATTATAAGGCCTCTCTTCTTGTTTCTAACTCTTTTTGGAATAATCAATCTTTACTATATTTGAAAAATATACCTGGTCGAATACAGAGCTCAATAGCAGTAGAAACTGCCAATCACCAAAATATTACAGTTGCTATTGGTGAGAGCATTTCTTTCCCTGCATCTCACGCACCAAGTACAAGAGGAAGGAGTCATAAAATCGCCGAGATTGCTGTCATTGCTACAGGCACAACTCTCTCAAGAGATCCACGAATAATCATTTTTTCATCAATATACCCGTACTCTCTAAAAAGATGCTTATAGTGATCGATGAGCATAATACCATTACGGGCAACTATGCCCATGAGAGATATAAAGCCAACCATGTGTGCCGTTGATAGAACGCCTCCGCTAATCCATACACCAATCATGCCTCAGAACCATCCAGTAGCTACATCCAAAAGAATTTGACCAACTATCTTTATACTTCCAAAATGCCAATATAAAACACCAGAAAGTGCTCATAAAACAATCAATCAAATAATTGTAAGTAGTTTTGCAGATTCTTTTTGTGCTTGATAAAGACCTTCGTAAGATATACGTATTCAAGGCGGTAGAGGATTCTGATCAACACGCTCTCGAATATCATCCACAACATCAACTATCGATCGGCCTTGAGTATACCCAGATATGACAGCTCTTCTCTCACCATTATCGTGAGAGATTACATTTCTTTTTTTAGTTGTCTCTATAGCGACAAGACTTCAAAGAGATATCTGTTGGCCAAGTGGCGATATAATCGGTATACTAGCGAGATTCGTCGGTGTTCACTTCCAATTTTTAGCATACGTAAGAATAACAGGATATGAGAGTGTGCCTTCGACCACCTGAGCAATTTCTTTTCATCCAATAGCTACCTGGAGAATATCTTTTATGTCCACATAAGACATACTATGCAAAGCAAGAGGTGTTAAGAGTGGGCTAATAGTAATTGCAGGGACTTTTGTCTGAGGCTCTAAACTCGGATTGAGAGTGCCATTAACTCACTGAACGATTGTAAGAAGTTCTTTTGAATATGTCTCTAAAATATCGAGATCATTACCAAATATTTTAATCACAAGCGGTGCTCTAATGCCCGATACAATTTCCTCAACTCGATGAGTAATAGGCTGCCCAATACTAATAATTGCTTTATCTCTATACTGTTCTATGAGCTTATTTATATCCTGATAGGTAGAATCTTTCTCAGCATTAGAAATATTGAGATTGAGAGCCACTTCAATTTCTGCATTATTTGATCACTGAGCATGTGCATCTGCATCTGCTCTACCTAAAATAGCACCTGTAGAGACGATATTTGGTATTTTTTTAAGTTGCTCGGAGAAGTCTCTAACAACTTCTGTTGTATATTCGAGAGAGCTTCATGGTTTTGTAGTAATTCAAATAGTATAACTTGATTCATTAAACGCAGGCAGTCACTCCTTAGATGTTGATAAGTACATAATACCAGTTATTGGTAGTGAAAGAAGTGCAAATATAAGAGCTTTTTTAGGATTTTTTAGGCTCCAAAGAATAGGAATAAGGGCTACTTTCTTAAGTTTTTCAGAAATATAACTTTCTTCTTCTCATTTTGACTCTTTTTTTGCTCTCTTTTTTTCCATCCATGAAGGGAGCAACCATGATGACAAAACTGGTACAAGGGTAATCGCTGTGACGAGAGACATAATCATGGATACAATATAGGCAATACCAATAGGGGCCAGGATTTTACCATCTATACCTGGTAGTAACAAGAAAGGTGTAAACACTATAATTTGAAGAAGAGTCGCATATATCACACTTCATCTCACTTCTCTTGAAGCATGAAAAATAATTGTAAGTGGTTTTTCTCTCTTTCATTCTGGTTTTCAAAGATTTTCCCGAAGCCTTCGGTAAATATTCTCTATGTCTACAATAGCATCGTCTACGAGTTCCCCTATAGCAATAGTGATACCTCCAAGTATCATTATATTTATACTAAGACCAAAAATATGAAAAACTATCGCTGACATGAGCAGTGTCACAGGAAGTGAAATGAGAGTAATTGTTGTAGTGCGAATATTCATCAGAAAAAGAAATACCACAATACCTACTATGACAGCTGCATCTAGGAGAGCTTCTTCAACATTACTCAGGCCTTTTTCAATAAACCAAGATTGTTTAAAGAGTCAGGAATGAAGCTGATAATCCTTTGGTAATTCTTTTTCTAGAGAAGAGATGGCCGATTCTATATCCTTCGTCAAATTAATGGTATTCGCATTAGGAACTTTTGATATTCTGATAATAATTCCTGGCTTACCATCAATAATAGCATCTCCTCTCCTCTGAACATTAACGCCTGATGTAATATTTGCTACATCAGACAGAAGTATAATGCTTCAATTCTCTCTCTTACCAAGAGAAATATGTGAGAGATTTTGTGTTGTGTTCAATACCGGCAAAAGAGATACGGGAAATTCAGTTGTTTTTTGAAGGAGTACGCCAGCACCACCAGGATTGGTTATATTAATCAATGAATTTTCTATGTCAGAGAGTGATAATTTCGAAGAGACAACTTTTTGAGGATCGAGATTAATGATGTATTGTTTTGCAGATCCTCACATGATAAGAAGATTTGAAACTCCAGGTATACTAGTTAGTTTTTGTCTTACCACGGTTTCAGCGTAATCCCTCAAATCTCATTGATTAATATCAGCATTTTTTGCCGTAAGACCTACCCATACAACTTCTCCCAATAGAGCTGTTTCTGGTGCAACACTCGTATGGACTCACGCTGGCAAGGATATATTCTGTAAACGTTCAAATATCTGTTGTCTGTTGAGATTATTTTTACTCCCCCAAGCAAATTCAACATTAATAACAGAAAGCTCTTGTGCTGAACTCGACCGAACAGCTTCTACTCCAGGAATATTTATAAATATTCTCTCAAGGGGTCATGTTACAACTTCCTCTACTTCCTGAGTACCAAGTCATTCAGCTGATGCAAAGACTGTCACTCTTGGCTTATTAAGGTCTGGCAAAACATCAATAGGAAGCTGCGAAAGACTATATATACCAAATACCACTAAAAAAATATAACACACAGAAACAAGAATCCTGTTCTTGAGTACAAAACGAATAATAACATCAAACATAATAACACGGATTAAGAGTTGAGAACTTTCACTTCAGGAAGTTTTTGTCAATCAGCCCAAACCTGTGATCCTGAATCGCTAATAACAATAGAACTATCTGTAAGACCACTAAGAACAAAAACAAATTCTTCGCCGGGTATTTTGAGTATCTCTACTTCCCATTTTTTAACTGTTTCGTCAGGAAGAATTTTCCAGACATATATTTTTTCATTCTCTTCGAAAATAGCCTGTGCAGGTATTTTGTAGAGAATTTCTGGAACTACAACTGGTATAATAGTAACTTGTGTTCAGAGAGGATAGGGTGTATTTTCACTAAATACAGACTCGAAACTCAATGTCTGACTTTCCTGATTCACAGATTGAGCTATACGTTTGATTGTGGCTTCATATTTTTTTGAATCACCAGGAAGAGTTACGGTAACAGACTTATCGATACCTATTTTATAGAGATCCATTACAGGAATTTCTGATTTAATAAATACTGTTCAATCTTTGGAATTACCAACAATGTCATAAATAGGTGTGTTGCTTTGAATAGCTTGACCTACAGTTACATTTTTGCGAGAAATAATACCATTAAATGGTGCAAAGACTGGTATCTGAGAACTGAGGTTAGTTACAGCTACAAGTGCTCGTTGATTTCCTAAAAGCTCTGCATCAGCAATAATAGAATCACGTTCTGCTTCGTTGAGCATTTTCTGGAGATCCAGAGATTGAACAAATTGATCCCCCGTTGCAGTAGCAAGGTCTTTTTGTTTTTCAGCTTCCAGCTGATCAAATTCTTTTCCAAGAAGTATAACCTGTTGATCTAGAGAAACAATATCCGCTTCTGCCTGAGAAACACCAGCTTCGCCTAGAGCTCATGTTGAAGTGGCTTCTTTTTGAATTTGTTGTACTTTATGAAGGTTAACTCCAATACCATTCTCTCCTCAAATGAGATCTATAAGTATCTCTTTATCAGCTTCGAGTTGGTCACTAGTGTACCCTGTGTGAACAACTGCATAGCTGAGAACATCGAGCGCTTGTTTTATAGCCTCTTCAGCGACTTGTGCGGTGCTAACTAAATCAGTATACTGTTGATTTTTTACATCATACAACATCATAAGTTGAGCGATTTTGTGTTGCAGTGTATTAAGTGATGATGAATTTCATGTCAGAAATTGGTTTATTTGAGATCAATTGGCGGCTCGCATGTTGCCAGTACTCCCACCATAAAATATTTTTGCGAGTATAGAGATACTTGCCTCTATAGAACCCTGGAGCTCTTTCTGCGCAACAAGTATTTTTTGGTCAGATGAATCAATAAGAGCTTGTGCTGATTTTTTATTTGCGCCTATAGTTTTTTTCTTTGCTTCCGCTTGAGCTTTTGCACTCTCTATTTCTGCGATAAGTTGCTTAGAACGAGTCTCATACTCAAGTTCTATAGCTTTTCTTTTTTGATCATATGCATTTTGAAAATTATTATTTGGATTATTTATCTGTGTTTCTATATATTTTTTCACACGATTGGCTGCTATTTTTTTGCTTTCTGCGATAGCAATAGCAGTTTTGCTTTCTGCTAAGAGACTTATCATCTCAGGAGTATTACTTGCACGAGAGATGTGAGCTACGACTTGTCATTTTTTCACAGTATCTCAGAGTTGTACAGAAAGATCAGCAATAACGCCCTCTTGGGACGAAAAAATAGATCCATAATTATCTGATGTTACAATACCGGCATAAGACGAAAACGATATAGTAGATGGGTCGATTTTTTCTGGTATATATGTGAGCGATCCCGAGGTGTTTAAGGTGGCTCAAAGCTTTTCAGCATCTTCATCCCCATGACCACCATGAGCAAAAACAAGGACAGTTCAGAAGAATAAAATAACTGTTACAGCAACTATAAGAGATTTTTTTTGAATCATAAAAATTAGATAAGTAAACAATACAGAAGTATCGTTGACTTTCTAACAATTAAGAATCACTATTCATACAAGATCAGTAGGATTGTATCCAGGAGGATCTATAGGCAGAAATATTTTTTCCTCAATTCGGAAATTGCTATTTGTTTTATCGGCATTATAAATATCTAGAAAAGCCGCATGAAGAATTGGTGATGTTTTAGCTTGTTTTTTAAACTGATGAACAGATGTATCTTTTTGAATTCTCTCAGAAGTGTGACAACCTTCATCATGTTCATTGGTGTTATGATGTGAGTCATTTTTGAGGGAATTTCCATGTGTATGAGTATTATTTTGGTTCAGATTTACACCATAGTGATCTCAGCAATTAATAGCAAAAGAAAGAGTGGAGGTAAACAAAAATATACCAAGAAGAGCCATTCTCAATAGAAAGATAAAAATCTGAAAATGTCTGAAAAATCTAACCATAAAAAAAGTCTATTCAACTAAAGTATAATTGCAACTCTTACTTTCTCATCGAAACATCCCATATACGGGCAAATTCTTCGACAAATTTTTCACCCTTCTTTGAATCTTTGTGAGAAAGATCACTTTTCCCACAACAGAGGAGATGGTTCTTCATGAGTTCTATGTTCACCCCTCGAAGAAGGCCCATAGCCGCATTAATTTGTTGACCAATGTCCGCACAATAACAATCATCGTCAATCATTTGAGAAACTTTTGTGAGTGTTCCTTGTGTTTTTTTGACAGCGAGGAGGAGCTTTTTTTGAAGTGTAGGATTATCGTGAATCATAAAAGGAAAAATATTACTGAACTGAAAAATTAATCATCATTCCACTCTCAAGATGTTCAGAGATATGACAATGAGCCATCCAATTACCAAGGTTACTAGCATCAAGAAGTATATCAACAGAATCACCTGATGGAAGCAGGACGGTGTCTTTCCATACAAGGTTATCATTCTTTTTGCCGTTTGTATTGAGCACAAGGAATCTCTGGCCATGAAAATGAATAGGATGTTGCATAGGGTGTGCTGATTTCGGATCATTGAAGATACGAATTTTTACCTTATCTCATTTTTTAAATTTCCAATTTATATCCATATTTTCTTCCTTTGTCTGATTATCAATGATTTTCCATGTGACATTCTTCTTATCTGACATTTGGTTCATCATTATCATCATATTATCACCAGCATCCCACTCAATTCAAGTATTATTTGATGATGTGTGGTTCATCATACCGCCCATATTACCCATTCATTTCATATGATCAGCCATCATGCCTTTCATTTGAAGGCTCAAAGTAATATCTTTGTCAGGACTTTTATCAAAACTCGACCTAAAAGGATCAATACTTTTTATAGTAGAATCATATGCGTGGAGGGTATTAAAATCTTTCTCATTTCCTTGCGGTTGAAATGTAGAATCCTCAGATACAACAATTTTTCAAAGAGCTACATTTCACGATGGAATTTGATTCTCTAGGATAAAATTACCGACTGTGTCAAAACGAACCTCAACAACACTCCTTTCCGAAGGTCAAAGAATAATATTTTTCTCCCATGTTTCACGCTCGTAAGAACCGTTATCTCCTCCTACTCTTTTGATCCTCATACCATCGAGAGCAATATTGTATGGTCGAGCGTTAGAGGCATTCGTCATGTAGAAGCGAATTGTTTCTCCTTTTTTGACTTGTAGTGTATAGTCTTCATCCCAATTGACCATCAATCTATTTCAATATCGCCCCATGAGAGTATGCTGGCTATTTTTGCCACCAAATGAAGCTAATTCTCCATCGTCATCGAGAAGTATATCGTGAAAAAATAGAGGAATTTCCCGATCCACAGAGTCTTTCCACTGATTTTTCTCATCAGGAAGAACAATAAAATTACCGAAAAGCCCGCTTTCTTGATTTTCTGGCTCAGACATGTGTGGATGATACCAATAAGCACCTGCGTCAGGGAAATGAAGTATGTAGAGAAAAGTTTCTCCTGGTGCTACAGGTTTTTGGGTCACATCGGGAATTCCATCAAAAGCATTATCCATTCTCACTCCGTGGGAATGGATAGTGTTTGGCATGTTCGTATTATTCCTAAAAAGAACTTTAATAGTTGATCCCTGTTTTACGCGTATGGTTGGTCCTGGAAGCATACCATTATACGCAATGAGATTCTGCTCTGTTCAATTGATAATCTTTTTTACTGATGCCGCTGTAAGTTCATATGTATCACCATCTTTCAGATCAACGGTCTGAGACATTTGAGCTGTAGAAATTTTTGAAGATTCTTGTGTCGTTCTAGTAAAAGAAAAAAACTGGCATGAGGTCAAAAAAAGACTTATGACGCCAACAACAGCTACATATTGCAGAGATTTTAAAGAAAAATTTTTCATAGAGTGTTAATTAATATTAATAGCAAAACTATACATACCCATGCCACATGTTCATGCTATTTTTTTACCAGATTCTGGTGTACCGAGATCAATTTCTGTTTCTCAGCTGGCAGGAAGAGAGCTTCGGTAGTTGAGGGACCGAATGACAAGGGATGATGAGCAGTCATAGGTACCATTTGTCTTCATAACAAGCTTTGTAGGAATTCATCACTGTATAGTAGAAGTCTTTGGCCTATAACCACCTTTTACATCAACAGTGACATACTGTATACCATTTTTTACCACAACATTTGCAGTTTTTTCTGTAGCACCACTAGAAGATGAATTTGGGTTACTTGGGAAAATGATAAAGAGAGCTATGACTGCCAAGATACCAACGCCGATCCAAGGAAGAGAAGATTTGTTCATAGAAGAGAAATAAAGAAATAAATTATAAATTAATAACAGGATCGATAATGCCAATACTAGCCAATCCGGAGAGCAAAGCAAATAGACCAAGTCCTATAACTACAATACCTGCAGATTTAAAAAAGAGCGGAGCATGGCGAGACTGAGCAAATCATGCTGAGCCAAATGAAAGGAGAGCAAGCATAGGAAATGTACCAAGAGCAAAAGCCAGCATAATAAGTCATCCTGAAAAGAATGATCCACTGGAAAGAGCCGCTATTTGCATGGATTGAGTGAAACCACAAGGGAGAAAAAAAGTCCCCAGACCAATGATAATAGGAGTAAGGGTTGTATGTTCGATTTTTCTGAAGAACTGGAATATACTAGAAGGAAGTGTGATCTTGCTCTGAGAAAAAACTCATACCAAGTTTAACCCAAGAAGTATCATAACCGTAGATGTAATAAGCCCGAGTACGGCAGTAAGGGTCGGATTAATACCAATAGCGTGTCATAAAGCTCCTAATACTCCACCCAGCAACGCAAAGCCAAAAATTCTCCCTGTATGAAACAGTGTGAAATTTTTCTTATCACTCACAGCATCCTGTCATACTGTTGCAGAAAGTGAGAGAACAAGTCAACCAACCACAGCAAGACAACTCGAAACAGAAGCTATAAGACCAATAAGAAAACTCGTGGTAAATGTTACCTTTCATCAAAAACCAAAATTGAGAATACCAGATTTCTGAAGAAGAAAGAAAAGAACAAGAATAATAAGCCCAATAGGTATTGCTTGTAAGATAACTCGATCTTGTTTAGCTGTTTCTTCAAGTTTTTCTTGTGCTAAACGATAACCATAAGACTCTATTTTTTGGGATAAAGTGCAAACAAGATCTTCTCCATTTTCATCATTTTCACATTCGATAAGGACAGTCTTTTGTTTCAAATTCACAGACGCCTGTTTGACTCCATCCTGTTCAATGAGAGTCTCCTCAATAAGGATCTTGCACGAGGGGCAATGTGTCCCCGAAACATGAAAAGTATATTGTTTCATAATTATTGTTTTATATTTTTATAAATTATATATCCAAATATTGGAAAGAATAAAGAGGTCAGAAGGCCTGGATAATATGACCAATTTAACAAACTTTTTAGGGGATGGTGTAATTCAAAAATCGTTACTACCAGAAAGAAATAAATTATAAAATTCGATTTAGGGAAAAACAAAAAAAGATTTATCACAAGAAGTATCAACCAAAAAAAGATTTGAAAGACTAAAAACGAAGCCTGTGCCACAGACATATTATCAATGAACCAAAAAGCCTGTCTAAATGAATGATCAATAGTATAAAATGAGGTAATATACTCTTCTATACCGTGTATTACAAAAAGTAATGAAAGTCCAAGAAATAAAAATTTTATTTTTTTAGGTACCATACGTTATAGTTTCTTATTTTTAATACGCAATGAATTTCAGACTACTGATACACTTGAGAATGCCATGGCAAGACCGGCAAAGACAGGATTCAAGAGCCAACCGAAGATTGGATAAAAAATTCCAGCTGCAAGCGGTATTCCGACGATATTGTATATAAATGCCCAAAAGAGATTTTGTTTGATGCCTCGCATAGTCATTTTTGAGAGTTTGATAGCCTTGACGAGCTTTGAGATATCACCACCGAGAAGTGTAATTCCTGCTGATTCAATGGCAACATCGGTACCTGTACCCATAGCTATACCAACGTCCGCCTGAGCCAGTGCTGGAGCATCATTGACTCCATCTCCAGCCATTGCAACAATTCTTCCTTCTGATTGAAGTTTCTTTATTTTCTCCATTTTATCCTGTGGTAAGACATGGGCTATAACATCATCGATACCGACAAGAGATGCAATATGCTTTGCAGCTTTTTCGTCATCTCCCGTAATCATTACTACTGTGATTCCAAGCCCATGAAGATCACTAATTGCTTGTTTTGATTCAGCTTTTACTTCATCTGCCACCATGACAAACCCGAGAACTTTTTCTTTTGTAGCCAGAATGACGGGAGTTTTGCCTTGAAGCGTAAATGCTTCAATTTGTGCTACATCAAATGATATTCAAAGATCTTTCAGGAGCCTGACATTACCAACGTAGTATTCAATACCTGCAATAACTCACTTGAGTCATTTGCCTTGAATTCAATTAAAATCTGAGACATTATGAACAGCAATATTTTTCTCTTGTGCGTAATTCGCAATCGCATGAGCAATCGGATGCTCTGATTTTTTCTCAAGAGATGCCAAGATTCATATGAGCTCAATATCAGTCATATCTGATAGATTTCAAATATTGACAAGAGTTGGCTTTCCAACGGTTATAGTTCCAGTTTTATCAACAATTACTGTATTCACTTTATGAAGTTTTTCGAGAGTAGCCGCATCTTTGATAAGGATTCCTTCTCTCGCCCCCTTACCTACACCAACAATGATTGCTGTTGGAGTAGCAAGACCAAGGGCACACGGGCAAGCTATGACCAACACTCCAACAAAAGAGACGAGACCAAATGAGAGAGCCTGTGAAAAACCAAGTGGGCCAGTACCAAACAAGAGCCAAACTATCAGACATGCAAAAGCAATCACGAGGACAATAGGCACAAAGATAGCAGAAATTTTATCAGCCAATGCCTGGATGGGTGCTTTGCTTCCTTGAGCTTCTCCTACCATTGTGATGATTTGTGCGAGTAATGTCTCTGATCCAACCTTTGTTGCTCTAAATATAAATGATCCACTGGTGTTTATCGTACCAGAAACAACACTGTCATTAATTTTCTTCTGTACTGGCATCGGTTCTCCAGTCACCATTGACTCATCTACAAATGATACACCTTCTGTGACCACTCCATCGACAGGAATCTTTGATCCAGGTTTCACAATAATGAGATCATCATGTTGGACATCATTTACTGAAATTTCTACTTCTTTGCCATCACGGATAACGAGTGCTGTTTTTGCTTGCAGATTGAGAAGTTTTTCAATAGCATCACCTGTCTTGAGTTTTGAACGAGCTTCGAGGTATTTCCCAAGGGCAATAAAAGTTATTACTACAATTGTTACATCATAATAGGTATGTTCAACATTGATAAATGGTTTTAGGGCATCCTCAAAAGCTGTCACAACAAAACTATAGAGATAGGCAGCTACCGTACCAATACCGATGAGAGTGTCCATGTTTGCTTTTCCATAACGGAGGAAGCGATAAAAACCCAGGAGATAGGGTTTCCCTACGACAAAAAGTGTGTAGGTTGCAAAGAGAGGAAGAAGATGGTGGAAAAACTCTTTCACCGTATAGCTCATTTCAGGAACAATATGAGACTGAGAAAATATATCCCACCCCATCACAAAAATACTCACTATCGCCAGAGGTATCGCAGAGATCACAAGTGTTCTCAAAGCTCTGATCTCTCTCAGTTTATCTTCTTTTGACTGATTTAATCCGAGATGTGCTGCGTGTTCATCTTCACTCATACCCATATCGTGAGCACTCATAGAATGGGTATTCACCATATGAGCTTCAGGAATGGCAAAAGAATAGCCGAGTGGTTCTATTTTTTTTGAAAGCGCCTGAACATTGGTCTTTGATTCATCAAATGCCATTTTTGCTGTTTCGGTTCAGTAGTTAACCTCGATCGATTGTACTCCTTCAGTTTTCTTGAGAGTTCTTTCTATAATATTTGCACATGAAGCACAATGCATTCATTTCACTGGATAGGTTTTTGTATTCATAATTTTATTAAATAATTTCTCCTTTCTTTTCGAGCATCATATGATGAATTGTTGCGATCTGGAGGTAAATCGCAATAAGAAAGACTATAATTGAGCAAAAAAGAAGATGTTCACGAGTAAATCAAAACGCTAAATCATTTTGTCCAGCAATAATTGCCGCAATGATGACACCGATTCCAAAAAATCCAACAAGGATGGTCATGATATGCATTACTTTTGAGAATTTCATATAGTAAAATTAGAAGTAAATTCCCATCTCGACAAAGCGAGATGGGATATAAGACTACTTGCCACAACAAGAACAATTACAACTCTCACACGCGCAAGTAGAACCCTGACAAGCACACTTTTCCATAATAGAATGGGTGAGAAAATAAATTACCTTTTGGTATAATACCTACACCTAGGGTATAGGTATACTACCTATGAAAAGATAAAAAGCAAATGATTTATAGAACATTCTTTTTAGGTGTGCCATTTGTCCCATTTTGACTATAATTGGTTCTAGACCCGTTAGGTCAACCAATTTTGAAATATTCGGAATTCTCACCACTCATTTCGTTCGGGTTGACTCAGTGCTCGACTTGCTCGCACTTCCTACTCGGATTGCCAATCAAGGCAATCCTCCCATCCCCAACCATAATTAAATCAATCGAAATTCGAACTACTCGGATTTCCAGTCAAAGCAATATTTCCGTCCCCAAAGGACTAAATATTTTTCCCTTGTGCCTGCCATTCTTTTATCGTATCACTCGGTGCGAGGAGCATCCAAACATTAAGGAAAAGATTATCACGCACGAGATAGAGCGCCAGGAGTTCGAAAAAGATAACGAGGAGAATACTCTGCCAGACTCGACAGAAATACGCAAACACAAAACCTATAGCCATCATGAGGATATCGCTCGCTGAATTGAGGATACTATCACCGAAATATCACTGAGCAATAGTAGACTCTCGATAACGATTAATGATGATGGGAGAATTTTCGAGGATTTCCCAACCAGCTTCGAAGAGGAGTGCGATAAAAAATTTCCACTTCATCGGAATTTTTTTCACAAAGGTAAGGAGCCAATAAAATATGACACCATGGATGACGTGTGATAGAGAATAGATATCCGCGACACGCTGAGAGTTTTCACTTCACCAGATATTTCCATCCCACCAACCAAATTTTCCATCAGGTCAAAAAAGAGAACGTCCAGAATAATATTCTATAGCGATCAGAAGTGCTGTGACTCCTACAAAACTCAAAAGTGGAAAGAGATATTTTTTCATAAAAAAATTAACGAGTAAGTTCGGAAAGTAAATCCTCCAACTCGAGCGCCTCTGTTACCATCTCTACTTTTCCATCGTTGGAAACTTTCCACTCACTGCGAGGTCGATCTGCGTAGAGCTCGACGCCAATTCCATCTGGGTCACGCAAGTACAGTGCCTCAGAAACTCCATGATCACTCGCACCATCGAGAGGATAC
Organism: uncultured Candidatus Peribacteria bacterium; assembly: GCA_964632405.1. GTDB lineage: Bacteria > Patescibacteriota > Gracilibacteria > BD1-5 > JAGOOR01 > JAGOOR01. The sequence continues at coordinate 34,457 of CAZWBM010000007.1, forward strand.
TTTGCATGGATGAGTGACTGAAGTACTTTCGCGAGTTCCAATCGGGATGGAAGAAGAATGGCGAAGTGATACAAACCACTCGTGCGAGGAGGTGGAAGTGGCACGCCTTCTCATTTCCAAGTATTGAGTCAGATATGATGGTGATATCATCCAGCGGAAAGAAAAACTGCGGAATCACCATAATGCGAAGTTATCTCGAATCCCAGTATATCACGATAGAAAGCAAGAGAACGATCGAGGTTAGCAACAGTGAGATGCACATGGCCTATCATTGTATGTGGATGTGTTTTCATAAAAAAATTATAGAGAGAAGTGAGAAAATAAAAATACCTCTCAAAGCGAGAGGTATCCGAACTGAGTAAAAAATAAAGAATTACTTCTTCTTTTTTGCAGTTTTCTTAGCTGCCTTTTTCTTAGCTGGTGCTTTTTTCTTAGCAGCAACTTTCTTCTTTGGAGCTTTTTTCTTTGCGACCATAGAAAAAAAGATTAAAAAAATAAAAACGAACTGTGAAAAAATTGTATAGATATATGTATATTTAGCATAACTTATTACCTTTCCAAAAATTATTTTCATGCGAAAAAATATCACTACAAACAATAATTATTATATTCAAAAAATATTTTCAGAAAAAATAAATATGAAATTATCCCTTCAGAATGAGGAAATTTCATATGTAAGAAAAATAAATTACAAAAAAATAAAAAATATTTTTCTTTTTTTATGAAAAAATATAAAAAGAAATAATAAAATTATTTCTTGCGAAAAAAATAAAAATTCTCGCACAAAAAATTATTTTTATATTTTTTCATCATATAATTTTTTCCGATTTTATTCAAAATATGATTTTTTCTTTCACCATAAATGATGATTATTAGTGTCCCTATAAACTGCCTCATAGAAGGTGGATGGTCTTGTTATTAGGAAAAAATCGGTAGAGTTAGAGTCATGCCAAGTGAATCAGCTGATAGTCAAATCATACTACCTCAAAGACCACAAAACCCTGTTTTTTGGACACGAAGAAGAATAGTGAAGGCAGCTGTAGCGTCTCTTCTATGAGGAGGAGGTTACACTTTACGACAAGCACATACTAATGCATGGGATATACAATATCGTCATGAAAAGATACCACTTACTCTTCCTCCAGAGCTCGCACGAATGAAGATACTCTTTCTCACTGATCCTCATATTGGAGGAAATATAGGCGCTATTGCCTACGATGTAGGACTCAAAACACGCTCTCTTCTAGAGGGTGATGATCCAACAGAAACAATCATACTCCATGGAGGAGATTTCGTCAGTCGCAGTCCTACCGAAACCCCTCTAAAAATATTATATAGGACGAGCCCTCTCCTCTACGGACCATTAGCAGGTTGTGGTCATCATATCTGAGTCCGAGGAAATCATGACTTAGATCACTCACGGTCGCCTGAAGTTATTGATTATTTTGCGCATGAACACAGGATTGATTTTCTCACAAGACCAGATCAAAAGAGGACCGTAAATATAGGGAATGCAGAAGTAGCAGTATTTGGCCTCGATACAGGTGCAGCCATACTCCACAATATGGATCCTCAAGCTCGAAATAATCTCCTCGATACATATATAGAAAATCTCAATTCTGGAAAACAATCCTGCAATATACTCTTGATGCATAATCCTGATGCTTTTGAATTCCTCCTCAGAAGACTCAAAGAAACAAAAACAAAAATTACAGTACCAACTATATGTTTTGCTGGACATACACACGGAGGCATGATCGATATTCCATGATTAGTAGATTTCGCTCTGAGTAGAATACATGTTCAGTTCTGAAGATATGCGTGATGGTATAAACCAGAATGAGAATATGCAGGCATAGGAGAGATCGTACTCTACGTGTGAAATGGTATGGGAAATTCCCCAAATCATGATTACCGATGATTCGCAGATCCTGAAGTCGTGAGTTGTGCTGTATAGAAATGTTGTTTCTTGTGAGTGTACAGAGCATCTTGTCGGACGAGTTTGAGATATTCTTCTGGAAAAATAAAATATTTCAAAGCTTCTTCGAGATAGATCGTATTCTGACTTCCCTTCGCAAAGAGGAGATATTTT
>CAZWBM010000008.1:0-34323 GCA_964632405.1 uncultured Candidatus Peribacteria bacterium
CGGTCATATTGTGCTCGACGACGATGATTTTGTTTCCTTTTTTCTGGAGTTTTTTAATTGTTTCAGTTTTGAGAGGCCAGATATGGGTGTAGTGTAAGTAGTTTACTGAGCTTACTAAGTTTCCTGAGTTTACTAGGTTATCTTCATTCTTTATTTGGACGAAGTCCATGACTTCCATTTTTGTGCTTCCGTATCCGATGAGGGTGATCCGTGCTTCTGGATCTCAGAAGAGTACTGGCTCTGGTGTGATGGCTTCGAGGGTTTTGATTTTTCGGAGGCGTTTTTCATGTGCTTCACCGACACCTGCAGCATCTTCTCTGAGGGTTCCATTTGGACCATGTTCATCGCCATTCGCGAAGTATCGAGGTCCTGTATTCGGGAGCCAGCGCGGAGAGATCCCAGAGTCAGTCAGACCGTAGCGGTCTTGGCTGGTGAGATCTGTCGTTTCACTCGTGATTCCTCGCTCCATCTCTACACCAACCAGCTTGGACGAATCGATCGTGGTGATTGTTTCTGCGAGGGTTTTATCTGTGAGGAGCATGACAGGGATCTGATAGGTTTCCGCGAGATTGAGTGCTTCACCCAGGACTTTGAAAGCTTCGGCATGATCACCGACGGCTATTACCGCTTTCGCATATTCTCCGTGTCCACTAAATACTGCCAGATTCAGATCTTCTTGGGCGCTCCAAGTCGGAAGACCTGTTGCAGGTCCAGGACGTTGAGCCAGGATAATCACGAGAGGAGCCTCGATCATCCCTGCGAGTGAGACCGTTTCCGTCATGAGGTCAAATCCTCCACCTGATGTGGCACAGAGACTTCTCGTTCCACCGAAACTGGCTCCGAGGGTCATCTGAGAGACGCTGATTTCGTCTTCGACTTGCTCGACGTGCATACCTGTTTTATCTGCCCAGTTCGCGAGGTGGCTGAGAATCGTACTACTCGGACTCATCGGATAGGCGAAGTACGCTCGGACGCCGTGATGGACGGCAGAGAGAGCGAGGACTTCGTTTCCATCGAGGAGCTTGTGTTGGGTGAGGTCATTTGAAGTTTCTGGAAGTGAAAATTGTGAGAGCAATCCTACCCCGTCATTCCGTTGAAAAACGGAATCCAGGTCATTATTTCATTCCTTATTTGCCTCGCTTTGCGATAGTTGATTCACCTGGATCCCCGGTTCAACTTCGCGACGCTCCGCTTTCACTCAGTTGCCCGAGGATGACGACACAATGGCATCTTGCAATTCATAGCCGTGATTGATCAGAGCGAGATCGAGAGCGAGAAGCACTGGCTTGCTGGCAAATCGTTTTTCGACTGCTTTCCTGAGTCCATCGACCGGAAGTCCGAGGGCATGCCAGAGCGCTCCTATCATCAGCATGTTTGAGAGGAGTTCGTTCGCACCAAACTTTTTTGGTGTTGCGTACTCGGGAATAAAAATGGTAGTGATATTTTTCTCTGCAATCTTTTCGTTAAAATGTGGGATTTTATCGTGCATTTCATCTCCATAGACGAGGAGTCATCCGTTTCTGATATGGGGTAGAGCATTCATCGAACCGACTCGGTCAAACGCGACGATGATATCCGCGAATTCAGAGATGGCATGAACCCGCTCTGTACCAACCTCTATCCTGAAATGTGTACATCCACCCTTTATCAGACTTGGGTATTCTCTCTCGGCCACGACGAAGTAGCCCGCATTTCGGAGTCATTCCAAGACGATTTCGCCCGCAGAGAGCAGACCAGAACCACTAGATCATGTGAGGATAATGTTCATTATGTACGAAGAGAGGTAATAAAGTTCTTTGCCCAATTTTCGATGATTTTTCAGTTATTCGGTTTTATAGGGCTGCGATTGATGCGAAGAGGCGGACAGATGATGTTTCCTCCATGTTCACGGAGCCAAGACTCGAGAATATCAGCGGAGTACATGTTGTACTCGAGATCATAGCGATGATCACCGAGACCGATGGCCGCACAGGGCGTATTCTTGAGCCGTACGCTTTCCCATGTTTTCTCGATACATGTACGAATCATATTCTGTAATTGGCCATGTCCATAAGTTCCACATCCGAGGAGCACGAAGTCACCCCCTTCTTGCCACGTCGTGTCTTCTGCGACATTTTGGAGCGTGAGGGTTATACCTGCTTGCCGGAAATACTCCTGCAGCGCTTCGCCAACCAGAGCTGTATTTCCTGAAATAGATGAGTAATAGAGGGTACCGTGCATGCGTGGATTGTAGGGGAAATACTCGCTTTCTCAATTCTATCTAATCTACTTTGACTGGTGTTTCTTGCAGAAGCTGTGTTACTTGCAGGGCAGTCAGCCCTGTTGGTTTTTCTACTCACATTTTTGATTGCACTTCTTCCATTGCATTAGAGAGGGCTACCATGAGTTCTAGAGGAGGATCTTGCGTTGAATCTTCATATTCACGGAGATACCGAGAAATAGGATATTTCTGAAGCAATAAGTTTAATTGACCAAATTCTTCATATCTATTGGGCTCAACGAAATCTGCAATTGTTCTTAAGAAAGAAAGCAATAAAAACGAAAAAGTATCTCTATTTTGAGCTTCTTTGAGTTTCGCTTCTACGAGTTTTTTGGTAGAGACGGTTATCCCTTTCTTTTTAATTTCAGCAAAATATTTATTTCACAATTCAAGACACTCAGTTCGAACCATTGTGTCATTTAGATTTTCAGGGAGTGTCTCAGGAGAATCAGGCATATTTATTTTTTAATGATATTATTTTAATTATATAAGTATAATGTCAAATGATTCAGATTAAGCTCAGTAAATGATTTTTGAAATTCTCTGTCTTTTCATATACTTCTCGTAATTCGTAATTGATAATTGATTGTATGACTCGTACCCGATTCGCGCCATCTCCAACAGGACATCTTCATATCGGAGGTCTCCGTACTGCTCTCTATGCTTATATCTGGGCAAAGAAAAATCATGGACAATTCCTCGTCCGCATCGAGGATACCGATAAAACCCGTGAAGTAGAGGGGACCCGCGATGCCCTCCTCGATACGCTCGAACTCTTCGGGCTTCATCCTGATGAGAGTATACGTTCAGGGGGTGATTATGGCCCCTATATGCAGTCTGAGCGACTTCCTATCTATCATGAATACATCGAGAAGCTTCTCGAAAAAGGCGATGCATACTACTGTTTCACGACCGAAGAAGAGCTCGAGGCGCATAAGAAAAAAGCAGAAGAGGCAGGCATCATGATACCATTCCGAAGCCCCTATCGTGATATCACGATAGACGAAGCCAAGGCCAAAATCGCTGCAGGTGAGAAATATGTGATTCGTATGAAAATCCCCAAAGGAGAGATGATAACATTTAACGATGGCCTCAAAGGGAAAATCTCTGTCCCATCAGCGGATATCGATGATCAGGTGCTTATCAAAACTGATAGATTTCCGACGTACCACTTCGCGGCTGTCGTCGATGATCATCTCATGCACATCACGCATGTTCTTCGCGGTGATGAATGGCTCCCGAGTACGCCGAAACATGTTCTCCTCTATCGGATGTTTGGTTGGGAAGCACCTGAATTTTATCACCTCTCAGTCATCCTCGGTGCTGACCGCAAGAAGCTCTCGAAACGTACTGGCGATACTCATGTCAGGGAATTCCTCGAAAAGGGATACCTCAAGGAAGCACTTCTGAACTATATCGCTCTTATTGGCTGGAATTCAAAAACAACCAAAGAAATTTTTTCACTTCCTGAACTGATCGAGGCATTTTCTCTCGATGGATTGCAGATCGCAAACGGAATATTTGATCCAGAGAAACTCAAATGGATGAATGGGAAATATATCGCTGCTATGACGATCGATGATCTCTATACTACGCTCGAATCGTATCTCCGGCAATACCATCCAGAATATTATGAGAATACCTTTGCCACCCACGAAGTAATCTACAACAAGGCTGTCCTTCTCGAAATTCAGAAACGACTCGAAACACTCGCAGATTACATGGCTTTGACCGATTTTTTCTACGCGGATATCGAAGTCGATACAGCACTTCTGCTCTCAGAGAAAATGGGTATCACAGATCTCGGGAAAGCCAAAGAAGCCCTTCAATTCGGGCTTGAAATAATTCAGAAAATGCCCCCCTGACAAGGGGGGGTAGGGGGGGTTTCTCGTGATGACCTAAAAAATGCCATGATCCCGAAAATCGCAGAAGCAGGCATGAAAAATGGGCAGATCCTCTGGCCACTTCGTGTCGCTCTGACGGGGAAAGAATTTTCTCCAGGAGCCTTTGAAATGATTGAGATTTTGGGCCTCGATAAGGCCATCGGGAGAATTGAGCGGGTAGTTGCAAAACTCTAGCTATGACTCTTTTTCTTATTATTTTGGCACTTTTTGTACAGGAACCAGCCTCTACAGATGCTGCTATCTTTCAGATACGAGAATTGCATTTGAATTTGTGGTTTGTGCACAGTCTCTGGCTCGCTGCCACAGTGATTGATATTGTGGTTGGTTATAAATTGGGAAAATATTTTCAGACTCGACATTCTGGGAGTATGGCAATCCAAAAAATCAAAAAATGGACTCACGCTCTCGAAGAATTTGTTGGTAAAAATGGGGAAATATTTGCCATTGTTCTCATAGGTATCATAAATTTTCCTTGGCTTAATGCCTTTTTTGTTTCCTGGCTTCGTGTCCCATTTAAGAGAGTATTTTGGCTATTATTGTTTGGAGATCTCATTTATTGGATAATTGCATGGATGATCAATATCTGAGTACGATTTTTTATTACCGATTCCAGACTAGCATTATATGGAGTTGTAGTGATATGATTTTTCTTATCGGTTTTTTCGAAAGCTATTTTGAAGAAGCTACTAAAAGTCAGGTAGTTGCAAAAATCTCATAATCTATATACTAAAAGGGCATAAAAAGAGTTGCTTTCTGCGCTCGAGAGATGTATACTATTTTTAGTTTCTACCTTACCACAACACTATGAATTTCCTTATCCTCAAAACCATCATCGAATCGACGATACAGAACTACAACCATCAGAATCAAACCGCAAAGATCTCTGAGAACAATGTCTCTATCACCAATCTCACAAACAAAGGCGTCGATCTCCTCATCCGTTGCCCTCATAGTGGGAAAGAGGTGACTGTGCGCGCTGAGGTGAATTTCATGAATGGTCCTCTTCCGACCAATTTCTCTATTGCCGGAGGTGGTATGCCAGAAGTAACAGGACAAATCAATGATACTGATGTGACAAACATACGACAAGCTCTCAAGAAAACCACGACCATTTCTGACCTCTTCGGAGAACAAGAATAATCTATGAAGACACTTCGCCGGATCTTTGACTTCCTCTCTGCCTGGATTGTCGTGATCGGATGTATAGCATTTATCGGGTATATTGCATGGCCACTCCTGTCCGATAAATTCTACAGTCTCTGTACTAATCAAGACTGGGAATTATGTCGAGGTGAATGGGGTAAAGTGGCAACTGCTGACGAAGTCCAGACGACCATAGAAGGAAAAACGAAATCATTCTTTGATATCGCACAAACCGCTGCGAGCGATGTCCTCACTGATAGAAGCGGAAAGAAATCTGTGAAGTACGAATTGAGTGAAGAAACAGGAGTGTATATGCCTCTTCCGAATTAGCCTTTCATAAAACCTCTTACGAACTCTTCACCTGACATGGTTTTTTTCCCGGCAGGATGGATTTTTTTGATGATGAGAAGTCCGTCTGCGATTTGTATCGCTGGTAATTTATTTTCTATAATCCACTGACCAGGTTTACCTGCACGTGGTTTTTTCTCTATTTCCACGAGCGTCACTTTTGTGCCTGAAAAATCCGTGTAGAGACCAGGCCACGGAGTATACGCTTGCCATCTGTGATATGCTTCGTCCATAGTCCAAGAAGTCTGGAGTTCTCCATCTTTTTTTTGAATCATTTCTGTATAGGTTGCCTCTTCGACATTCTGTGGCTGGGGAGCGATGCTGCCATCTTGTAGTCCAGTAATAGCTTTCATAAGCATGGGACCAGCTCGTTTGCTTGTTTTCTCAAAGAGTTTCCCTGTCGTATCAGAATCTGAAATATTCCATGATTCCTGCACGAGGATATCGCCTTCGTCCATTCCGAGGCTCATCTGCATGATAGTGAGACCAGTGACTTTTTCTCCCTGGAGGAGCGCATGCTGTATAGGAGCTGCTCATCGGTATTTCGGGAGCAGAGAAGTGTGTACATTGAGGAAACCCATAGGAGGTATGTCTAGGAGTTCCTGGGGAAGGATTTTCCCGTAGGCGACGACGATGCAGATATCTGGTTTTAATTCCTGAACGGTATTCAGGAAGTCGGGGTTGTTCCTGACCTTTTCTGGCTGAAGGAGAAGGATACTATGATCTTTCGCGTATTTTCATACTGGCGACATCGTGAGCTCATGCCCACGGCCAGCCGGCTGATCAGGGTTTGTCGCTATAGCTACTATATCGAGTACATCCGGTTGTGTTCATAAATACGCGAGAATATTAGCTGAGAGTCCTGGAGTTCAGAAGAAGACGGCACGGAGTTTTTTCATAGGATTATTGACAAATATAATAATATATTATTATGCTGTTGTTTACGAATAATTGTAACAGATTTACTGCTTATAACAATGTTCATATTATGCAATCAGCATCGGCACAACCACAGTTAGAGGATTTTCAATGAGCAATAGAAACAGTCTTATCGCAACGAACAGATTTTTTAAGACTCGAGATCATCGATAATGAACTCTTCATACACATGGATGGAATTCTTTCCTCTCTTGAACGAGCAGAAGTAATTGATATGATCCGAGATTTGGACTTTTTCGAAAGTTTGGAGGATTGGGGTGCACAAATAATTGATGATGGGAATCGGTTGGATGAATCCGATTCTTCCCGAAGGAAACAGGAGCAATCAATCAAAAGAAAACTGGCTGATATTATTCCATGAGAGATTGATTTTAGAGGTGCTCGGCTTTCATGGACTTTGCTTGCTAGGATGTCTAGGTTTCTAGGAGTAAATGACACGAGTAAAAAGTTGCGGATTTTTATTGGTATGTTCCCCGATGATTTCGACAGAGAGAAGTTTATGAAAGATCTCAAATTAGATCTCCCTAGTACAGTTAAAGTCAGAATTTCCACCCCAGGAGTATTTACCAAGGGAGGCAACCTAGTAAATTAGTTATACCCGTATCTTTTTCACCACTTCACCATAGTGGATACATTTTGAAGTAGTGCCTTTTCCAGTTAGTCCCACGAAGATCCATAATATTCCCAGGAGCACAAGAAATATTCCAGGATGCCAGCTCAGCTCCACGATTGGCGCTGTTGTTGTATCGATCTGGAAACCCCCAGCATTTGTGCTTGGAGCGGTGATAATATTCGTCACCAATGGATCCATCATAGGGCCACCGACGATGATGAGAGCGAGGCCGTGAAGAGCTTGCTTGATACGGAGCCATTTATGTCTCGTGACACAAGCCGTGATGATTCCTCGACCGATGAAAAAAAGCGCAAGGATCATAAGGCCGTACTCGATTTTCTTTTCTGTTTCAGGAGACCGCACTCCCATAAACGGTACATCGATCACAGAGCGGTCCTGTGCCCACCAGAGTATGAGGAGAATGAGAATGCCTGTTAAGATATGCATGATGCGAATGGTGCTGTCTTTTGGTCGTCGTGCGAAGAATTGAGCGAGTTTGATCAGGGTAGGGTTCATAGTGAGTGGGAAAAGAATTAGGTCAGAGAAAGTATATCAAAAATCTCAAAATAAAAAGCTTGAGAAAGCAACGAAAGCGATATAATCGTTTTCGAGTAACAGTCATAGCCATAGTAACAGACAGGGTTTTTTATAAAAATATTCCCCTCTGTTACTTTTACTTTTTCTATGACTGTCGAATCTTGATTCGACCCCTGCCCGGGTGGTGAAATGGTAGACACGAGGGACTTAAAATCCCTTACCGCAAGGTGTGTCGGTTCGATTCCGACCCTGGGCACCATTCGATTCGCTTTGCTCGCTCATGGTTTTCAACCCCGTGATGAGAATCCCTTGCGAAGCTCGAAGAGCGTAGTATGGGCAATTAGAAATAAAAGAAACGTTTTCAGTTGCAAGAAAAATCTATTGCATATCATAGGGTGATGTCAAATAAACTTTCTCAACCTATTACTGGTGATAGAATAGATACATCCAATCGCTCTACTCATCAAAATAACAGTAATGATAAAAGATGATGCATGGTTCAACTTATTACACTATGAGTTGCTATTGCCATTGGCGTAGTAATTTCTCAGATACAAGATCCCAACCCAAAAGAGACAAGACCTAAAAAACAGAACCCTAATAGTGATACGATTTGATTAGTAGTAGAAGTTCCTGCGTGAGAGAAATCCTTACCAATGAAGCTGGATCCAGAATTACTTGTGCCGCCGCCATCTGAGGATATTGAAGAATAAATTTCTAGAGTTTTGATAGTATAAATGGTCGTTCAAAAGACTGAGCACTGCTGATTTTGTTTGATCCTTTCTGTTTTTTTAGAGTAAGATAACAAAGAATAATTCGACAAATAGAGTAATTATTTTCTAAAAAAACTTTGTTAGATTTGGTTTGCAATGGTCCTCGATTTTCCTAAAATAATGGGGTGTTTTATTGATGTTTATGCATATTTTTATAAAAAAGCTCATAACACTCAATATCGCGCCCGAATAAAAATTGTACTCAATTAATTTCTAACCAACATTTCATGGCTGCCAGTGACCTTGTCGCTCTCGTCGACGTATGAAGTTCTCGCATAAAGACTCTCGTTGGATCTTTTATTGTCGATCCAACAAACCCAAATAAACCTAAACTCAACATCCTCGGAGTTGGTGTGGTCAAATCAGATGGCGTCAGAAAAGGTGTCATCCTCGATATGGAGGAATTCAAGAAAAATCTCGATGAATCTCTCACTGAGGCAGAGAATATGGCGGGACAACAATTCCCGCATGTGGGCATCTGTCTCTCTGGAACGGGTATACAAATCCACAGCAACAAAGGGATGATCGCTATTCCTTCAAATGAGATCACTCAAGATGATGTCAATCGTGTCCTCGATATGGCACAGAATGGTATCACTCTCGCGAATCAAACAGTCTTGAAAATCATTCCAGAATCCTTCTCTGTTGATCTCGAGCATCATGTAAAATCACCAGTTGGTATGAGTGCGAAGAAACTCGAAGTAAATGCTCATATCTTCACAGTTCCGACAACAGCACTCAATAATGTCCGAAAGGGATTCAAGGATGTGGGTATCGACGTCGTCGATGTCTTCCCATCTCTTCTCACTTCTCCAGAGGCAGTTCTCTCTCGTCGCCAGAAAGAGCTCGGAGTTGTTTGTATCGATATCGGTTCATCCTGTACTGGTCTGACCGTTTTTGAGGAAGGTGTTCTTCGTCATGCGTGTATTATCCCTGTCGGTGGTGAGTATGTCACTTCCGATATAGCACTCGGCGTCCGTGTCTCCGTTGATGTGGCTGAAAAATTGAAAACTGATTATGCTGATCTCACATTCTGTGATCAGTCAAAACCAAAAGATGAAGAGATCGTTCTCAGCCGTATAGATAAAAAAGAAACGGAAACAGTTTCAAAACTCTATCTCTCTCAGATCGCTCAGGCACGATACAAGGAAATCCTCTCGCTCGTCAATGCTGAACTCAAGCATCTGGGACGTGATGGTATGCTCCCTGAGGGTGCAGTATTCGTCGGTGGTGGATCAAAAGCACGCAACCTGATCGACCTCGCAAAAGCAGAACTTCGTCTGCCATGTACGATAGGGTTCCCAGAAGACCAAGAGTTCGTGACTGGTACCTCTGTATCAGATCCAGGATTCGCTTCTGCGGTTGGTGCACTCCTCCTCTCCCAGCGAGCTGGTGGCTTTGGACGAACTCGCATGTCTATCGGTGCCGGTATCGGTGGTCTACGCGATTCAGCGAAAAAGTTTTTCAAATTCTTACTCCCATAAAGAATTTATCTTTCCATATCTCTATCTTCACTTATTAATTTTTATCTTATGCCAGCAGTCAAATCATCACGCAAGTCACCTTCTAAGAGTGGTTCACTCAAGGGTCTTTTTCTCAAGGATATCTCTCAGCCTGAGGAGGTTAATGTTTCAAAAATGATCTCTCCTGTCGCGAGTATCAAAGTCGTCGGTTGTGGTGGCGCAGGTCAGAATACCATCAACCGTATGATCGAGAGTGGTCTCTCGGGTGTCGATTTCATCTCTATAAATACTGACAATCAGGCAATATTTAACTCTCTTGCAGAGACAAAACTGAGTATAGGGCCTACGGTGACTCGAGGACTCGGTGCTGGTGGTGATCCTGAAAAAGGTAAAAAAGCTGCGGAAGAATCTATCGAGGATATCCGTCGTATACTCGCTGGCGCTGATATGGTTTTCGTTACCTGTGGTCTCGGTGGAGGAACTGGTTCTGGTTCTGCGCCTGTGGTGGCTGAAGTGGCAAAAGATATGGGCGTACTCGTCGTCGGTGTCGTGACGAAACCATTTGCGTTCGAAGGTCAACGTCGCAACAATCAAGCACTCGAAGCGTATGATGTTCTGAAGTCAAAAGTGGATACACTCATCACTATCCCAAATGATCGTATCCTCACCATCATCGATAAGAAAACTCCTCTCCTTGATGCTTTCCGTATCGTCGATGAAGTCCTCACAAATGGTGTCCAGGGTATCTCTGATCTCATCACCCAACCAGGTCTCATAAACGTCGACTTTGCTGATATCAAATCTGTCATGCAAAATGCTGGTTCTGCCCTCATGGGCATCGGTTACGGTCGTGGTGAATCTCGTGCGACTGATGCAGCTCGTGCAGCTATCGAGAGCCCGCTTCTTGAGCTCTCTATCATGGGTGCTCGCGGTCTCGTCTTCAATATCACCGGTGGTCATGATCTCTCAATGTTTGAGGTCGATGAAGCAGCTCGTGTGATCACAAGCGCGTGTGACCAGGATGCAAATATTATCTTCGGTGCGACGATAGATCCGAGCTTCGAAGAAGGAGAAATAAAAATCACGGTTGTAGCAACAGGATTTGATGAATCACAAGTCACTATTCGAAAGGATGGCATGTCTGCTCCACGTCCGACAACAGGAGGGTCATCATCATTTGGCCGACGAGTTCTCGGTTCTCAGGCTCCTGCAGCAGGAGAAGAAAAAGCAACCGGAGATGATCTCGATATCCCAGCGTTTCTCCGCAATCGTAAGTAAGTAACAGTAAGAGTAGAAGTAAAAGGGAGGATTGTTAATATTTGTTTATGTCCTTTTATTTTGAGTCACTCATAGTCTGGCAAAGATCATTTCAGCTTTCCAAAAATATTCATGAAATTGTGAAAAAATTTCCAAAGGATGAACAATTTGCTCTTACTGATCAGATTAGAAGAGCAAGTGTTTCTGTTATGAGCAACATTGCTGAATGAAGTGGGAGGTGAACCACGCCTGACCGGAATCATTTTTTGAATATGGCAAGATGATCTGCGATGGAAGTAGCTTCTCAGCTCATGTTAGCGAAAGAATTTTCTTATATTCATAACTATTCACTTTTTGAAGAATGTATGTGATTGATAGAAGATATTACAAAAATAATTTTTACACTCACAAAGCCATGAAAATAATTCCATCCTCTTACTGTTACTTCTACTCTTACTCACTATGTTTATAGCCCTCGAATGAGTTGATTGAGCCGGGAAAGATACCCAATTAAAGCTTCTTTTGGGGTATCTGATAGACCAAGATAAGCATCGTGTGATCCTGAAATCCCGTGAACCATCTCGCATGACCGAAGCAGGGAAGAGACTCAATGAAATCGCACAACAGCATATAGAAATTTCTCCGCTCGAAACTGCGAAACTCTTCTCAGAAGATCGTCGTGAGCTTCAGCAATTCCGTAAGCCACTCCTCGATGCTGGAGTTTGGATTATATCCTCACGTTCAGATATGACGACGTATGCCTATCAAGGTCATGCAAGTGGAGTGAGCTTCGACGAAATCTACGAACTGCATCAGGACATCCTCACACCTGATCTCACGATCGTCCTGATGATTTCTCTCGATACTATGCTGTCTCGTCTCGGCAGTCGTAGTGAAGCAAAGGAAATCTATGAGCAAGAGGATTTTCTCCGTCGCGGACATGCAGGGTATTTGAAAGCGATTGAATTTCTGAAATTAAAAGGTCGTAATATCGTGGTCATCGACGGAGAGGGAAGTGTGGAGGAAGTGGCAAAGAGAATTCGGTCTCTCTTTCCAAATTAGACTTGCTTCATTTTTTCTCGTAAGGCACGGAATATTTGTTTATATTTTTCTCATACTAATTTCTGTAGATATTTGGTATTCTCTTCTGTAAGGCCGAGAAGTTCCTCGATGCTGACTTCCACAAATTCGAGACCACTTTCTCGGTTCGGATTATTCAATATATCATCGAGAACGATCGGTCGATTGAGCATGTAGGCGATGGTAATTCCGTTGTTCCAGCGGTTTGATTCTGGGTGTGGCTTGGTGTGTACTTCAGTGAAGCTTCAGAGAGGGATGATATCATTTTCTCAAAAGAGTAAGCCAGTTTCTTCTCTTCATTCTTTTATAGCAGTTTTTGGTCCTAATTCTGCTATATTTCTTCCCATCAATTCCCAAAAGATTTCCTTCGTTGTATCAATATGCCCTCATATGGTTGCGTCGTGCTTGCCATGACTTTTTATCTTTGTTTGTACGAAGACTGTTCCTGGCTTCTTTCCAGGTACCCATACATTGACGTGTCCATGGCAGAGTCAGTCTTCATGAGCTCTGGTACGCGCAGCAATGTCTATGATGGTGCCATCTCTTGGATCAAAGATGGGGAGTAGTTCTTCTTCATTTCATCAAACTTCCCCAGGCGATAGAGCTGTTTTCATAATTGGTGTATCAAAAAATAAACAGTAACTCTAGTTTGTTTCTAGATATTTTGCAGTACTTTTGCGACCTGATCTGCTACTTCTTCTCTAACCATTCTTTCAAGTCCGCCCGATCTTCATGCGCCATCGCCCAATGTATCTGATCCTCCGAATGCTTCTTGGGAATTTGTCATAAGGTGAGGGTAAAAAATAAGATGCGATTTTAGTTCCTTTAGCTAAATTTAGTTAGGGAGGCTCCAGAGGGAAATAGGGTACAAAAAAGCGCTCAATTGAGCGCTTGTAAATGATAGATGTTGTTCACGATGAAGTGCGAGGTGGCAGTATTCTTTTTCTGCCCTTTTGCGGTGACTTTCCGGGTGGAGAGATTTTGCAAGTCATCTAATGTCATTATGGAGAATTATTTTATTTGTCAAAATATATTTACTTTGACGACCGTTTATTATTTTTTGTATATTCTCGGAAAAATGGCTCAAAATATGGCTCGCGAGATAACTTCTCTATTCCTTCTTTTGTCGCCCAACGATCCTTGAAATGGTCATCGCTGACGTCGAGATCTCATCCCAGTATCTCTCGAATCATTATACTTTATTCAGGATCTTCACTTCTGGCATGCCGATGACACCGGCTTGTTCCATCGCCGCTTTTAGTTCAGGATTTGCGAGAAAGCCTCTGATAGCCTCCACACTTGATACTTCACCGATAACTGTGACCATATTCGGGTTGTCGACCGATCGATAGACTCCTGTTATATTGACGCCCATTTTTGAGCGATTTTCAGCATCAGAGTCAAATCCTTTTTTCCATTCTGAGAAATCCTTCACTTCATGTGTGAGAACTGTTGTTACCATAAGACTTATATTAATAAATAGAAGCAATAATACTATTGGTTCTATTTCCTTTTTCAATAGTTGACTATCATATATAATGATTAAAATATAAATATTATGTATTTGATGTTATCTGAAGATAAAAAGTGTGGAGGTGGTTGTCTGAATTGTTCTGCTGGAATTCGGACTGCAGAAAATATGGATATAAGTACTTCAACCCTGCCAGACGAGACTTCTGAAAGAATTTGTAGACTCCAATCCCTTCCTGAATATAAAAGGGAAAGATCAATAAACCTTGATATTGCTTCTGGGATAAGTCAAAGGATAGTTGATATTTTGAGTAAAACTGGAGTTTTAAATCCTCCAAATATTATTACGGATTTTCAGGCATATTTTAATCGCAAGAATACTTGGTTACAAAGAGAAATATATTTACGAAATTATCCATTATTTCGCGCATCACGATCTGAGACTATTATTGTCCCCAATAATCAAAACGACATGGAAGGCCGAATTGATGAGTTTCTTGAGCTAATCAATGTTTGAAAACAGATTGTTATGGATCGGCGTTTTACTGGAAAGAGACTCACTGTCCAGACCAATATGAATGACATTGATGCAATTACTGGTTTTTCTCAACATGAAAATCTAACAGGCCATATGATGCTTCACCAAATATTACTTCAATCCATAAAGGATATGAGACCTGGGGACTGACTTGGGCAGATAACAATTGATGAACTTCGAAAAATTGAACACCATGGTTTATCTTTCGGAGATGTTATGATAGAGACTAAAAACGCGAAAATGTGAGTTTTTGGAGTTTCTTTAGTAATAAAAATTTGAGATTATCCTGAATTGGAGGTGGTAGCATCCTTTGGTCTTCGACGGGCTGATATTGCTGATCAGTTAAAAGATGCACTAAGAAATATAGAATTAAAAACTCCAGCTGTTCATTTTTCGGGAAACAGAGTTTTTATGATACACAATCCACATTTCGTCCCTATAAGTGAGCTTTGGGTAGATGGAGATACCTTTGATAGTATTCTCGATAAGGCAAAATCCAGGACTTACACGTGAGCAGTTTTGGAACATCTGAGGAGTTCAGGAGCTCTTTAAGGGAGAGATTTACTTCTTCTTCGGAAGTCCCCACTGCCAGCAAGGTTTCTCTCATTTTTTATAGCAGATATGAAAGAGTGTGATGGTGAGGAGGACAACAGGGAGAATAAAAGTGAAAAACACTTCGCGAGGAGGGGAGTTATCATCAATAGTTAGAGCAAACAAGATCACGAGTACCATATAGAGGACTATCGTGAGCCAACCCTGCCACCTCACAGGAGTCCAGCCCCAACCATAGAGCTTGGCCTTGAACCAATATCCTTTTGGGTTATTTCCGAAGTAGTCGCGGTATTCTTTGAGCATAGTTTTATTGTATTGGTATTATAAGGTATTGATAATTAAAGTATAAATATTTTTCCCATGTTATCTAAAACTATACAATTCCTGCAATAGGATATTGACTTATTATAAAAATATCAATAATATCAAATATGAATGAAAATCCTTCTTCACCATCCCCTATAAATTCTCTACCACAAGAGATACAAGCTTTCTTTGCTCAACGTACTTGGGATGTTCTCTGATATACTCCTAAATTAGTTGAGTTTTTATCATTGGCTGCAAAAAAAATTCAGTCACATCCAGAAATTTTTGCTGCAAAATTTGGTGATTTTCGCGGGTATGAATTGAAGGAAAGCGGGTGATATATTTATTTTGAAAGGTTCACTGTAGCAATTAGTAATCCTAACGATATGTGAGTTCAGTTAATTGCTTGTCCCTATCTACCCTGAGAAGTGGAGTATCTAGATAATCCATTTTCTTGAAAATTCTTAGTTAAAGCTTGATTTGATGAGGAAAAGTATTGGTGACAAATTTTTATTTTTCATTTGGATAATAACGGTGAATTTTCGAAGCAATCTGACGGATCTCTTTGAGTCATATCTGGCTTCCGAGCTCCCCCTAGAAAAGACATTATTCATCAACCACGTCGCATCAGAAAGCCACGTACCAGAAGGGCTACAGCACCTGCCTAAGCATACATTCTCTACACCCACACCACTTTGCGAGTTTTGTTTCGGAGCACCTACATTTCTTCGCTGTGCAGACATATCGTCCAAACAGCACGATAGCATGGTGCATGGTGGGTTTTTGCTCGTCTGTCAGAAGTTTCTCTAGTTTTTTATCTGTTTCTTCCGGATTTTTCGTTTTCACGATACCCATACGGTTCATCACGCGGTGGATATGGGTATCGACGCCGATAAAAGGCATGTCATAGAGATGGGAGAGGACGACTTTCGCGGTTTTCACGCCGACACCAGGGAGCGTGCGAATCGATTCCATCGTGCGAGGGATATTTCCGTGATGCTCTTCCACGAGCCTCTTCGCTGTTGCAAAGAGATGCTTCGTTTTCACACGATAGTAATTCACCCCTCGGAGCATCGTTTCGACTTTCTCTGGCTCGAGCTTCAGGAGATCTGCCGGAGTTTTCACCAGTTCGAAGAGTTTTTTCGTGGCCTTGTTCACTCATTTATCGGTCATCTGCGCTGAGAGCATAACGGCCGTGAGGAGCTGAAAGGGGGTCTCGAAATCGAGCTCTATGAGTTTTGTTGGATAGAGATGATAGATTTCTTGAAGTATTTCGTCCCGCTCGGATTTCGTTCGGAGTTTCATAGAAAATATTGTATATATATTTTTTCGTTTGGTACTTTTGGTGGCAAAAGTACCCAAAACCATTCAAGGGGCAAAAACTCGCTATAGACCAAGTTCATGAGGATTCTATATTCATCCCACTCAAACAGTTTGCCCCTTAAAAATCCGATTCTTCATTGCATGATTATTATAACTGGGGATTTTTCACCAGTTCTTCACGAAAATTTATTGCAAAAAATGCTCTCTCCCATACTCTGTAGCAACATATGAAGAAAAAGTTGTTGCATCATCTACGTCGAGAGAAATGGCCGAGCTATACGCTCGGAAGCGTTATATTTTTCGCACTTTTCCATATACTTGCTTTTTCTTGGTACCAGTTCCTCGTGTATCGTTATGATGTTCTCTATGCTGAAGCAGTGCAAGATGGGACGATGGTGGAGATGACGCCTGATTTTCAGAGAGCTCATGCGAGCGCTAACGAGAGGAGTATCCTGACACGTCCTGATATCATAGCAAAAGAAGCCGGTGTTTTGCAGTCTGGGATTCGTTCCTTGACCGATCAATATCATAATGACCTCTATCGGAAGCATGATCAGATAGTCCAGAATATAGAATCCCTCCGAACGATTGTTGAGGTAAGTGGCGTTACTATCTTTCCTGAACGACAGGAAGTAGACGAAAATGCGAATTATCTGGAAACACAACTCGCGACTGATCGCTCTACTCGTGTCGACTCTTTGGATGAGCTTGTGGTACTCTCAGAAGAGTATCTGACAAAGGCCAGAGAAGATCTCGAGAGAACGGAAAAGAATCTGGTGCTCCTGGATATCGATGGTATAAAACATGAAATCACATTTCTCGATTCTGTGTATAGGGTCAATCGTGATACTGTGCTTTCTTTTGATCAAAAAGTATTCAATAAAATGTATCAAGAATCTTTCTCGGATGCACGTCTGAAATCTGAAAATTCAGAACAGCTCCGTGCTTCATGGACGAGACTCTCGAATATGCTCGACCCTTTCCGTACAGAATCTCGCGAAATACGAAAGATTGCTCGTGAAAAACGTGCAGAAGTCGTCGCGAGAGAAGCAGAAAAATGGGTCGATAAGAAGCCGCCTGAGGCACCATTTTCAGATATCTATGATCAGATAGGTATATCGCTCCGAGATCAGATGATGTACGTCTATGAAGATGGCGATCTCATCCTCTCGACATCTATTACGACCGGACGACGCAACTATGAAACGGTGAGGGGGACATTTAAGATCTATACAAAACAGCGCAACAAGCTCATGAAATCACCTTTCCCTGAAGAGGAATATGAGCTCTGGGTAGATTACTGGCTCGGTTTTTATGGTGGATATGGCATCCATGATGCCTGTAATTCCCGAGATTGTTGGCGTACGATTTTTGGTGCATCGAGCTATGTCTATAATGGAAGCCACGGATGTATCAATACACCCTACAATGCAGTCAAATTTATCTATAACTGGGCGAGCGTCGGCACGACAGTACATATACAATAGATTTATAAGCTTCGGGTAGGAAACACTGAAAAGCAATATAGCTCCCGTCAGTCACATCTCTATTGAATAATATAAAAAACCCTCGCAGTAAGCGAGGGTTTTTTAAGAATAACTTCTGATTATCGTAACTCTGGTAAGCCGCCTGCGACACTCCTCCAAGTGTTCGTGAAGTCCCAGGTATTACTAGTTCGAGTGTACACAGCGTGGGTAGGACTCTGGAAGACTGCATCACCAGTAACAGAGCTACAAGTAGGTTTGTCAGGAGAAATAGCTCCAGTACATGTTTGTACCGCAGTATTGTAGAAATGATTATTTTCGAACGTGTCTGTTGCCTTCTTATACGTCATTCAGATTAATCCACCAAAGTAATCAGGACCAGTACCGTAGAGGCCAGCGTTATCGACATAGTTACCAGTAGAGAAGTTATCTGTCAGAACAAACGGTACACCGGAAAATTCTGCTATATAACCGATAAAGCCACCTCCATCATAATCTCATGAGTGATTGAGTGCGAGACTACCAGTAGCATAATTTCGTTTAATAGTAGAGCCACCGGCCATGCCTGCAAATCCTCCGAGATAGTACGCACCTGCATCAGAACTGAGATAAATTTCTGAGGTTGTGTAATTATCAGAGAAGTTTCCTCCACTCGCGACTCCGACGAAACCACCGATATAGCTACTGCGTGGTCATTTGCTATTCTCACCACCGATAGGACCAGAAGCGGTATTTTTTGAAACAATAGAAGTACCGATTGATCCTCCGAATCCTCCGATGCTACCAGCAGTATTTCCCTGGATACTATAGCTCGTATTATTATGTACGAATTCACTATATCCTGCTTGTCAGACGAAACCACCCACATATCCGACTGTTCCATTGCCTTCGATAGTGATTTTATTATTCCCTTGATTCGTTGTCACATTTTCAGCATGGATATAGCTCGCATTACCGAAAACACCTCCGACTGTACTCGAACCATCTTTTGCCAGAATAGATCATTTGATTACAGTATCATGAATATCCAGATACTTCGTAGGTCATCCATAGAGATTTCCAACAAGTCATCCAGTACTATCTGACTTGGCAGTAATAGCCATCGCTGACTCACTGAGTCCTATTTCGAGTGGGCCACCAGGAGTTGATCCGATCATTCCCCCTATAGCGCTCGCAACGAAAGAGCCATTGCTTGTTGAGAGCGTACCCTGGACTTTGCTATAGAGAACTTTTGTTTCGAGATTCGTAGACCCAATGAGACCTCCAGAGCGGCTCTTCACGCCAGTCATATTTATACCGATTGACTCCACACCACTGATGAGGGCACAACCAGAATATCCAGCGAGAGTACCGCTATTAGTCCCAGGATTTGTAATTCTCGTATTATTCAGTTTGAGATTATTCACCCAAAAACCTGGAAATGAGGAACCATTTGCTTGACCGAAAAGACCTATGTAATCATCAGAGCTTGTGAGACGAAGATTTTGAATTTCAAATCCATTTCCGTCGAGAGATCCGTGAAATCCTATATGACTGGTTTGACCAATAGGATGAAAGCCCGTTCCTCCGAACCAGCTGCTTGTGTTCGTGAGATCAAGAGTCTTTCCAAGTCTAAAATGTTTCCCGGCAGCATTATCCATTTCTTGGAGTTGTTCTGGAGTACAGACACGGTAGGGGTTATTGAGAGTCCCTTGACCTGTTGGGAAACATTCTGGATTTAGTGTCGCATTGCCCTGCCAAGCATTACATTTTGTTGCCACTACCATATCTCCTGTATCACAGAGAGGTGTCGAATTCGCTACGAAAGGTCCGACAGAAAATTTCGGATACTGGAAAATCGTTGAGCTCATACAAGAGAGACGATCGACCTGAGCTATAGTAGCTCCAGTATAGGTATAGCTTGCCTGTTTGTTCACAGAAGTCCCGAAAGACGAACAGCTATTACCAATTTTTGCTGAATATACCTTTGTTTGATTATTGGTGAGAGAAACTTTTTCGTAGAGATCGACTTTTGGCATATCGCGGGTTGCAGAGAGGCTGTGGAGAGCCGTACCGCTACAGTTATTGTTTCCATAAATACTTACCACAGAACCTACAGGCACATCACCGACAGCGGCGCGTACGATCAGCTGAGGAGTATTATCAAGGCCACTACAATTCGCTGATTCTGTCGTACAAGGTGCGCCAACAAAAATCTTTGGTGCCCCGTAGACATAATGGACGATCTTTTGCGCGGCAGCAGCACTCGTCTTCGGTGTTCATCTCGTACGATCTTTTGCCGCAGCGGCAGGGAAGTCAATCGTGATATCAGCTGCACCATTTGGATTTGTCGGTTCGAGGTCGAGCGTACAGATGGTACGGAGACCATTATCATTGTCGGTAGAGTTCGTACAAGACAGATTAGATGAAGTCACATTGTCAGAGAGGACAAAATCATCACTTGTGACGCTTGCGATATCGATGAGTTTATTAAACACTGCTCGAACGGGGATAGTTGTCGAACTGGTATTACTTTGAGCTTCCAGCGTGACTGTGAGATCGCGAGGATCGACATAGGCCAAGACGTATTTGAGCGTTCATTGAGTGATATTATAGAGACGAGTAAGTGCGCTCTCTGTACCACCAGCAGGGAGGATGCTATATTTACCACTCAAGAATTTGAGTGTTCCTTCTCCAGTACCGGTAATCACAGAGACAGAGAGATTCAGACTCACAGTGAAAGCAGCGTTATTATCAGTGACACCCATTTGATAGCCTCCATCCGTTGCACGACAGGTGATGAGAAATACACGCTTTGTGGTATCTGTTTGAGTTGGGGAAAGTGTCTGTGCACAGGCATAAGTACCTGCTTTCGCCGAGCTGAGCTCAGCTTTTGTGACAGTAACACCCACTTCATTATTCACGACTGGAAGTGAGAGCTCGTACACCAGTTCTCGAACATATGATTCACCCTGTGCCCTCATAGAGAGGTTGTAGACTGATTCATTGAGATGAGTATTCTCCCCATCTTCTTGTTCTATCAGAGTTCGAAATGTGCTTCCAGCATCATTTACAACTGCACCAGAGAGAATACGAGGGCCTGCGTTGATAGACGCCTGACAAGTAGTATACCCATTGATAAATGTTTGTTTGTTATTTCTGAGAGTGATTTTTCTCTGACAAGTAGTTATCTGAAAATTGGTTTTTCCGAGTGTTGCCAGTTGACCATTTATTTCACAGGTATTGAGTGTTATGTAGCTATTGAGTATAGCGAGATCACTCACAGATTTATCGTACTCAGTTTTATTAGCCGCGAGCTGAGTGGAAGTACAGTCTTCTCCGAGAACGGCCGAACGGAGACCCAGAAATGAGAGGTTGATGCCGGAGAAATAAGCACCAGCTCCGAGGATGACCACGATGAGGACAAAAAGGAGAAATTTTTTCATAGAAAGAAAAAAGGAATTAAGAAAAGAAGTAAATATTTACCAAGTGGTAGGGCGATCATCACGAGAGAAGCATCCATAGAATTTGATGCCAGTGGTTGGGATGTTCCATGTTCTCGTTCCTGGACTGTTCGTACGGAAGGCAAAGAAATTTGTGAGTTGTGTGCTCGTTGCGACAGTATCCTCTCCTGCGATCCACTCAGACTCCTCGTAGCTAAAGATATTTGTCATTTGGGCATTCGCGGCTGGAGCAGTAGCGCCGTAGAGGAGTACTTCATCCATATAAATAAGACCTGAATTGGTAGATGGAGTCGCCTGATATCCGATGAAATCTGCGAGTGTGATTCTTCGTGTTGTATCACCGAACCAGCAATCCTTGATATCAGAAATACTCACGGGACCTGTTATACCAGTGGAGATTGTCGTGGTTCCCCCAGTTGTTCCCCCAGTTGTAGTGCCCGTAATAGAAGTAGATGATGTTGTTGATCCTGAAGTTGTCGTGCCTGTTCCTGAAGTAGCTGTTCCACTGGTTGTTCCAGTCGTAGTACTGGTAGTAGTTCCTGTGGTGGAGAGAGTACTTCCTGAAGTGGTGGAAGTTGTCAGAGTTCCAGTTGTACCGGTAGTTTCAGTAGTAGGAGCAACACAGCTAGTTCCGATATAGCTATACCCAGTTGCACACTTGAAGCTACAATTCTGGTATGGACCTGTCAGACTTGAGTCATATGTCCATGCTCGGGAAGTAGTTCCCACACCTACGAGGATAGTAGCATTTGAAGGGAGTATACCGGTACAAGATGGAACCGTAACTGTTTGAGGAGTACAGATAACACCATTTTGAGCTGTATAACTATAAACATAACCATTTTCACATTCATAGATACATCCTTGTGTAGTTGGATTAATAGCTGTGAGGCCATAATATGTCCATTGATTGTCAGATGGTCTAGCAGAAGAATATTGATTGATAATGCTTGCATGGGAAGGGAGATTGCCAACACATGAAGTTACAGTAGGAGCTTGATTCGTAATTGTTTTTGTACATGCAGCTGGAGTCGTTGTTTGTCCGTTGACGTAGCAGTTTAGAGTGTAAGTACCTGTTGGAGTTGCAGGAATTGCTGCGCTCAAGTTTATTGTTGGGTAAGCGCCTTCACTAAATGCAGGTGTTGGTACATTTGTGAGAGTTGTTCCATCTGGTTTCTTTATAACCACAGAATAGCTAGTCACATTGTTCCCGCTACAAGTAAAATTGACTGTACCGCCATTCGTGAGGCTACTCGGAGTCACTGTGAGGTTAGTACAGGATGCTACTGTAGGCGTCGTAGTAATACATGCGCCGCTATTACAACCATTCGGGCAAGCTATATGTTCATGTCAAATAACTGTTTTACCTGAACTGTCATAACTCTGTATGCACACATTTTCTCTTGTGTAGCATAATGTTCCTGCCGCACAAGAATCTACTGCACGCCCTTCCTGAGGATTATTAGGATCATTATTCACTAAAGATCCTGCTAGATAACACACATCTGTTTGAGATCATGGCGTAGTATCTTGCGGCGTAAAAGCACCAACGGTGGTTCACTTTACATAAGCATTTCTTCCCCCATCACTATCAGTACAAGTTAGGTTCGGCGGAGTAGTTTCTGGTATATTATAATAAAAGACACAATTCGCTTTAGCTAAATCTGTACCAGAGAAAGCGATATCAGTAGTAGCATCCCTTAATGAAGAATGAATAGTATAAATGATGCTATAAATAGGATTATTACTATCAAATGTTGGTTGAGTAGGTCATTTGGTAATAGTACTACTATTCTTCATGCTTGCCCATGCCCAGGGGCTACTTCCAATACCGCGTATTGCTATATTAAATAGACTTTTGATATCACCTGTGGGAGCAATATTTGCATTTTGATAGGCAGTACCAACAATAGAGCTCTGTTCAATATTGATAACCTCCACAGATCAAGAGTTTATTCCAGTACGTGGTATGAAAATATTTGTAGCCCGAGAAGTATTAGTATCCATGGTTGCATGAAAACAGTTATTACATTCATTTACACTTGCTCCTGTAATACTCGAACAAGCGACTGTATATCCTCCTAACGAACCTGTACTGTTGGCACTTACAATGATTGTTTTCGAAGTTTCGAGATTATCTGTTCCTCGAATAGTGACCGTCATTGGGCCAGCTTTCGAGAAGGTGATACCCGAAATCGTTGTGTCTGATTGACCACTTGGGATGCTTTGAGCACCAGCTGGGAACTCTGCTTCATCATCACCAGCTATGATGAGGAAGAATGTTCCTGTATAGCCAGTATTTGCTGAACCATTTGCTCTAATGGCTTTGACACGGATACTAATAGGTGTTCCGACTGTAGCCGTGCTCGGTCCTATAATTTCGAATCCACTCTGATTTGCCTGAAGACATACGCCATTGCTACAACCTGTTGCACATTGAGTGACGGAAGTATGATTATCGTCTGGTGTATATTGTCAACTGATACATTTATATTGTCTCAGAGGATGTACAGGATATGAGGCACTACTTGTCTCACATGAGTCGGTGAGAGGTAGCTGAGTTGAATATCTAAAGCGTACTTCACCTGCAGTGAATATATCATTATTTGGATCGTTGGTTGTACAGAGAGTTGGGCGTAAGGTTTCGTACCAAGACATAAAAAGCAGAGTCAGGCGTATATCGTTCGTCAGTGTATTTACTGATTGAGAGAGTCGTTTGGCTTCATCCTTCACTGATTGTGCTACAGAGCCCAAATCACTGATATATGAATTTATATTTGAGTTATATTCATCTGTTCTCCCGAGAGAAACAGCTATAATTGATTCTCAGAGTGCATTGAGGTTATTTGGTGAACCCGCAGCCACAGTAGTTGAAAAACCAGCATCCACAAGTGTCTGAATGAGTTTTACTTTATCAGTATTCCGAAACCCCTGGATATTGGGAAGTCGAACGATAGAATCCTGATAGACTCACTCGAGGAGTTCCGTCTGATCGTCCGTGAATTCTATCGGGATAGCACGGGACTGTAATCCTTCCATGAGCTTTATTGCACGAGTAAAACGCTCCTCAGGACTTCCTCCATTCCCACCACCTTGCCACCAGACAACTCCGCCAAGTCCGATAACGACCAGGAGAAAGACAAGAATTTTCTTGTTCATAATATTATACTATGTAATAAAGTAGAAACTTTTCAGAAGCAAGTATATGCTTCATGACATGATAAGTCAAATATTCTCACCAATAAAGTCACCCGGAGAATACAAAAAGTATTCAGCCCCCCTTAAAATCCTGCTATCAAAAGCTCTTGTTCGATGATTCGAGTGAGGTCTATTGTCACATCGTGCGTATCGATATATTCGATATCATCAGTATCTTTTGGAGTCTTCTTCAGATGGAATTCACGAGAGATATTCTGGAGTTCGATTATTTTCTTCTCAATGCTCTCGCTTGCGATAGTTATGGTCGTTTTGAGATTTTGGATAATACAATTGATACCATAGTCCTGATGTATCAGTTTTATGTTCATAGACAGAGCTTCTTCACAAATGAGATCTTCCCAAGTATCAGAGGGGATATCCTCCTCAAATTGAAATTCTGATACACTTCCAACAGGGAGCGAGAGAAGAGAAGAGATATCTATTGAAAAAATTCACATTTTTTCTAAATAAAAAAGAAGAAATAAAAAGGACAGGACTATTTATGACAAAAGTGTTTTCATTTTTTCTCGAAATTGATTTATTACAAAGACCGTTTCTGTTTCGATTGTTTTTTCTGGTATAGAATATGGTTCCCATCTCAGATCTGAAATTCCCACACATTTTGCAAGTACACCGGGCATTGGATCCTCTCATTGCAATAGCGCACATTCTGTTGCAATGCGGACTATATCTCTCCTCAATGCAAGTCTCGTATCTCATATAGACTTATCCCCACCGTTCGTAGGCAACGCTGCCAACTCTCTACGGAGGTCGTGCAACGTATCGGTATAGACCATCACGATGGTATTCATGAGAGCGTCACCTTCACCTCTCAAAGTACGGTACATATCTCCCGCATAGTAGTTTCTTATGAAGGCTAACCCTATTGGATTACTGACCAGCAAAGCTCTTTTTTTCAGCAATTCTTTCAAAGCATTTATTCTAGCAAATCTATCTTCTTGAATACTTATATGTAATAGTCTCTTATTTTCTGTTTGCCATGTTTCAACGAAATCCACCCAGTCCTGGGGATATTGTAAGGAATCTGTACCAAAGAGTTTTTCTTCGTTCATAATATATTATTTTATGAACAATATTTAGGAGTCAATTTTAAAAGAAGTATTTAATCTTATCACTTGCAGGATGATTTCTGAGCTTCTGGAGTGTTTTTGCTTCTATTTGTCGGACGCGTTCACGGGTCACACCAAATTCTTTTCCGACTTCTTCCAAGGTGTGGACTTCACCGCCATCGAGGCCGAAACGCATGATGACGATTTTTCTCTCACGAGGAGTGAGGAAATCGAGCATATCGTAGAGATTGCTTTTCACCATATGCATATTCGCAGCATCGTCGGGCTTCTCATATTTATCATCCTGGATGAAGTCTCCGAGGGTTGTGTCTTCTTCTTTTCCGACGGGTGTATCAATAGAGAGGATATCTTGGCTGATTCGCATGATCTGGCGAACCTTTCTGACATCCATTTCAAGCTCGGTTGCGAGTTCTTCAATCAATGGTTCACGATTTAATTCTTGCGTCATCATACGATAGGTGTAGTTGAATCGGTTGATTGTCTCAGTCATGTGGACGGGGACACGAATTGTCCGTGATTGATCAGCGATAGCACGAGTCACACCCTGACGGATCCACCAAGTAGCGTAGGTAGAGAACTTAAATCCTTTTTCTGGATCGAACTTATCAACCGCACGGAAAAGACCGACATTTCATTCTTGAATCAAATCGAGGAGTCCGAGCCCACGTCCCATGTATTTCTTTGCAATCGAGACGACGAGACGAAGATTCGATTCTGCGAGTTTTTTCCTGGCTGACTGATCTCATTTTTTGATGAGACGACCGAGACGAACTTCCTCATCACCATTGATGAGAGGATAACGACCGATTTCGTTCAGGTACATGCGAATCGAGTCATCAGAGATCTCAGAGAGATCGATGAGTTCTTGTTTGTCTTCTTTGTTTGCTTCAAAGAGATTTTCTCGATCGAGATTGTCAACAAGCTCTATCTCCATCTGCATCAGCACATTATAGATACGATCGAGGAGTTCAATATCTTCCTCAGCTTTTGGGAGGACAGCCATGAGCTCATCCTGGCTGATTTTTCCTTCGACTTTTCCTTTTTTTAGGAGATCCTTTATAGGTTCTGCGAGGTCTTTCACGAGTTCTTCAGGCAGTGTGGCATCGATAAAAGTGTTGAATCCTTTACCGACTCTACGACCGTCTTTATCGCGATCGACATTGAGACGGCTACCCTGAGATTTTGGTCCTTTTTCACGGAGGAAAAGATCATCTTCTTCCATCTCAGAAAAATTCTCTTTATCGTCGATTTCGAGCTCATCTATATCGCCCTCATCGTCATAGGAGGCAGAATTTTTCTTTGGCACATCCTGCCAATTATTTTCTTCTTCTCACTCGTCTTTTCGGTATATGCTGGTTTTTGGTGTTCATTTTTTTGGTTCATCTACCGCGAGTGCATCGAGTTTCACCTCTTCTGCTCCATTTCTTTTATGAGATGAATGTTTTTTTGGATTCTTAGAGGACATAGAGGTATTATATGAGTTTGTGTTCTCGAGCTATTTTGAGAAGCTCTTGAAGTTTTGAGAGATCATGAGCATGTTCTCTCTGTAATTTTCGAAAAGTGGATTGATTGATGCCGTATATGAGTTCACGAAATTCACGGAAGATTTTTTCCATGGTTTTCCCATGGGCATATTCTTCGAATCGGAGCTCGTGCGCTTTCACTGTTTCTGCATCAAGTGTTCATGCTATGAGCGAGGCAATCTGTATCATATTTGTATCTTTCAAGACTTCATCCTGGAACAGGCACTCTCGGAGAAAAATCTCACGGCCTTCTTGCAGACCAATAATATAGGTTGCGAGATAATCTTGTCCGGATGTCAGTGATGGTGTAGATACACTAATAGATGGCCTCTTCTGACCACGAACTGCTCTATTGTATTCAGAGTAGAGAGTTTGCAAGCTCATATCGAGTTTTTTGCTTGTGAGCCTGAGTGCTTGGTCGATTTCTACGTTTCAGTGGATTGCGAGAATATGCTTGATAACTTCATCCAGGAGTCATTTTTTTCATTGATTCGTTTTGAGGTCATATTTCGTTGATCATTCCTCTATGATAAATGAAATTGCGGGCACTGCATTTTCTATGCTTGCGATAAAATCTCCACCAGATTTCAGGAATTCGTCAGGATCTTTTGCTTCTCCTATATTTATGACGTAGATATCGACTGGTTCATTTTGGAGATTCTCTATCGAGCGAAAAATCGCCTGCTTCCCAGCGCTGTCACGATCGAGGCAGAGATAAATCTGATCAGCGAGTCTTCGAATAAGCCGGATATGGGATTCTGTCAGGGCCGTACCACTGATGCCGACGACATTGGTGATACCATGTTGATGGAGGGTGATGACATCCATCTGTCACTCGACCACGATGACTTTTTTTTCTTTTTGTATGGAATTTTTGGCATGATGGATACCAAAGAGTACATCGCTTTTATGAAAGATAAGAGTTTCAGGGGAATTGACGTATTTCGCTTCATCGCTTCCGGATTTGAGCGTACGACCGGAAAATGCTATGACTTCTCCACGATAGTTCGTGATAGGGAATATCACACGACCGAAAAATCGATCTTTATATTGAGAGACAAATATACCACTGTCGAGTAAGGTTTTTTCTGAGAATCATTTTTTCTTCATCACTTCAAACATCTCCCTTGGTTCGCTGCTATAGCCAATTCACCACTGCGTAATTGTTTCAGTCGTGAGTCATCGCTTGTTTAAATAATTTCTTGCCTCGAGTCACTCTGGTTTTTGAAGTTCTTTTTGGTACCAGGATGATACTTCTGTGTAGAGTTTCATCAGTGTCGATTTTTCATCAGCTCTGCCGTCTTGGACGGTATCAGTCTTGAGCTCGACCCCAGCTCGTTTTGCCAGTATCTGAAGTGCTTCGCGGAATTCTATTTTTTCGAGAAGCATAAGCATCTTGAGAGCACCTCCGCCTTGATTTGTCGCAAAACAATAGGCAATCTGTTTTGCCGGAGAGACAACGAAAGAAGCGGTCTTTTCTGGTTTGAAAGGGGAGAGTCACTTCCAATTTGCTCCTGATTTTTTGAGCGGTACGTACTCCCGTATGAGCTCGACGATATCAATGCGTGATTCTATGTCAGCGATGAGAGGATTATTCATAGACGATTTGGAAAAAAAGCGATCCCAAAGTCGGGAGAGTAATAGTCACAACGAGCAGGAACCATATGAGTGTATCAGTATTTACTCAATATCGAAAAAGAATTGATCCAGCAAGTATGATCATACCGACATTGACCACAACGAGCGTGATAAATCCAGGATGAGCACGAAGCCAAGAAGTTATTCCGGTGCCAATATGTATACCTCCTTTGTTTGTTTTTTTAAATCCGAGATGGTTCCAAAAGATTGCCAAAAAGACGGCACGGAAAATAGTGACGGTGAGAGATGCAGAGGCGAGGATCGCAAGCCAGGATTCTCTGATCGTGATATGCATACGGTCACGATAGATGGCAACGGTCGAGAGCATCAAGAAAAGCACATAAAAGAGTGTCAAAAGGGCAAAATCATAGGGAGCCTCGAAGCTATAGGATTCATATATAAACCAGCTTCAAAAAAGGAGAATCAAGAGATAAAATGGATAGAGAATCATCTGCCCCCATCCTATCCAGCCAAAGAGATACTCAAAACGCTGCATAAAGGTGAGATGTGACCGGAGAAAAATCTTTCTCCAATGTGTCTTGAAAATCATCATGGCTCCGTATGCCCAACGGAATCGCTGTTTCTTGTATTCTTCGAAATTTCTCGGAGGAAGTCATTCGCCGAAAGTATGATCGATATATACGATACGTTCACCGCGACTCTGTATGCGTAAACCGAGTTCCGAATCCTCACAGATAAAACCATTGTACCATTTCTCTTCATCGAGGACTGATCGACGTATGAGACACATCGTACCATTCATGATCACAGCATTTGATTGATTGCGTATAACCATTCATTGTTTATAGAAGAGATCGAGTTCGTAGGACATGATCTTTTGAAATGTGGTTGCATCGGTAGTGCTATTTGCTTGAGGACATTGTACAGCGGCAATATTTGATTTTCCGAAAAGTCCAACGGTCATCCGGAGCCAATCAGGATGGACGCAGTAATCGGCATCGAGAAGGCCAATAATTTCTGCTCCTGGGCTTGTGAGTTCGAGAGCTTTATTGAGGGCTCCGGATTTATATCCTTCGATCTCATCAAAATGATAGAATCTGATATTGGATTTTCCGAGTCCCGAAACATATTCTTCGACTGGTCTCCAGAGAGCTTCATTTTGAGTATTATTTTCTATGATGATGAGTTCGTAATTCTGATAGTTGAGCTGTAATACGTGCTCTATTGT
Source organism: uncultured Candidatus Peribacteria bacterium (assembly GCA_964632405.1). Lineage (GTDB taxonomy): Bacteria > Patescibacteriota > Gracilibacteria > BD1-5 > JAGOOR01 > JAGOOR01. The sequence goes on from CAZWBM010000008.1 coordinate 30,073, forward strand.
CCGTATGAGCATTTCAGGTTCTTCATTGTAGCTCGGTATATGGAGAGAGACAAATGGTTCAGTTTCTGCAGGAGTCAGTTCAGAGTAAACTAGATGATTATGTATCTTTCCACGACCGACGATCTTGAGATAATCACGGAGCTGATAGAGGACACCTGCCACTGGGAGGAGCATCAGAGGGACATTCACCCAGAATTGGGGGAGATACAGATAATGTCCGATCCAGGCCTTGTATCAGATCATGACTATGATATTTATGAGTCCTAGGATGGAGAGTGATCACCAGAAAAAAGCACGAAAACGTAGATGTCCTCCGAACCAGCCGTAGACGAGTGCGATACAGAGAAAAAGTATACTCGTCGCCAATCCGATATCAGAATCGATGCCGAGTTTTTTCATGACGATATAGACGACATCTTCTGAGAAATAGGGACGCAAACTTTCATGATATTGGAGAGGGATTTTGTTATAGATTTTCCCTACTCACTGTGTGATACCACGTACCATAAATGAGCTTCCGTAGAGGGAGAGCGGCCCGGAAAGAGAAAATTTCTCTCGTCACTTGTTATCGAAAACTCCAAATGATCATCCTGCATGTTTCTCAGTGCCAAATATTTTCCATGGTTGATCGAATGCTTCGATGATATTGTAGCGAATTTTCCTTTCTTCGAGGTACTTGCTCACAGTTCTGATGTAGGTTGCTTGTTTGAGGAGATTTGCCCTTGATGGGCCACGATCGACACCGTTTGATGGCCACCCAGTTTCTGCAACAAATATCTCTTTTTCTGGAAAAAGATTTGCCATGAAATTGTATTCTCCCTCGAGGTATCCGATAGCCTTATCAAGTGGTATATTATTCCAATAAGGAAAGACATGGATAGCTATGAAATCAGAGAGCTCTGCTAGTTTCTTGTATTCATCCCATGTGGAGACGATTTCTCCAGTAGAGACGGGTTTCCGTGTTTGGCTATGAGCGTACTCGAGGTAGAGATAGATGTATTTCGGCGAGAGCACATCAAAGAAAAGAGCTTCATTTCCGATGAGGAGATGCGTCGCGGTAGGAGATTCATCCATTACCTTGAGGGCAATTTGGAGGTCCTGCATATTCTCCATGAGATCAGCACTGATCCACACTCCAACGATGACAGAAAGCCCGTATTTCCGAGCTATGCGAGGAACTGCATCCATACCATGCAATGCCGTATACGTGCGGACACAGCGGAAACGCTTTGCTATAATAGCCAGGTCGGCATCGATAGTTTCAGGAGAGACATATTTTTTATTCTCATCGAGCGAATATTCATCACGGTACGGATTGTAGCTGACACAATCCAATTTTTCTGAAGCAGGCTTCACTGTATGAGGCCGATCGAGATAACTCCACCAGCTCATATTAGCTATGAGCAAAGAGAGGAGCAAGAGATATTTTACGAAACGTTTTTGTATCACGGTTGAGAGAGAAAAATGTAGGATTTGAGTTTTGTTTGAGAGTATGCGAATTATAGGAATTTTATTTTTTTTTCCAGAAGACTTCACATCCACCCAAATTCCCTATACTCATGATACATGAATAAAAAATCACTTCAAAAAATTCTCTGATACATCCTCAGCACTCTCCATGTTATTTTCATTACGCTCATGGTCGTTGTTGGTCTTATTTCTCTTTTTCGTCCAGATCTCATGCGTAATGGCATCGAATGGATGGGTGTACAGATCAAATCTTGGGGTGAATGGAACTATATCATTCTCATCTTGGTAGCTATGGCAGAATCATTTCCTTTTGTTTGAGCAGTTATACCAGGTATGAATATCATGATTTTGGTTGGAGGATTTTTCATAGCAAAGCAATGGTCTATTTTCCCACTTGCAGCCCTCCTCGCCATGATAGGCGCATGCCTCGGAAATGCTCTCGGATACTTCATGGGAAGATATGGTAATCCTGATACACTCAAAAAATATGGTGCCTTTTTTGGTGCTGGTCCACGTGAGCTGGGATGGCTCGAGAAGCAAATTCACAAAAATGGATTCTGGTTCATCGTGGGTGGAAAGTTTCACAATCTCCTCCGCTCGTTCATCCCCTATATAGCAGGATCTCATAAGATGTCAGGAGCACGTTTTTGGTTGGCCAACATATTTGGCTCATCTCTCTGGGCTGTTTCTATACTTCTCATTGGTGTATTCGCTGTCGAAAATTATGAGATTGTTCTCAGATATCTCAATTATATCTTCCTCGCGGTTATCGTTATTGGAGTGTGAGTATATATGTGGTGAAAAAAGAAATAAAGATTCAGTGGATTATTGCCCTTCATAAAAATTCTCTACAATGCTTTATATGCAAAGCTTTCTTTTGTGGATCGTAGTTTTTCTGGGCTCAGGTGTCACTATGTATTTGCTCACGCTCTGAGTATTTTCTCTTTTCGGTAGATACCATATCGTGGATAAACCAGGACTGTATCCTCATGAGAAGGGAAGAGTGCCACTTCCATACCCTGGAGGAATTGTCCTCGTATTGAATCTCCTCCTCTGGTCTCCATGGGTATTGTGAGCTGTAGCAGAAACTGATATAAAAAAGACTCTCTATGTGCTCTCGGCCGGTCTTTTGACAACGGTTTTGATGGCTTGGGATGATCAAAAACGCACACTTGCTCCGATTTTCCGGCTCGTGTTCCAGATCGCACTCGGTGCATTTTTCGGACTTACAGCGATCAAGATAGGATATGTCAGTAATATTTTTGGCGGGATTATTCCGCTCGATACTTTTGATTCCCTCCAATGGACACCTCTTTCTGGAGAGACTATTTATCTCGTTCCACTTATTGCGACGATTGTCTGGTATGTACTCGTCATGAATGCTATCAACTGGAGTGATAATGGACGTGCGATGACGACGAGCGTTGGACTTGTCACATGTATCGTTCTGGCTGCTCTTTCAGTAAAACTCTATCTCATAGATACGACTCTTGCTTCTCGGAATAATTCGATTTTTGTAATTTCATTCTTGACTATCTTTATTCCGACACTCTTTGTTTTCTGGCGTTTTGATGTTCGTCGCAGATGTATCGTCTGAGATGCGGGTACTATGTTCCTCTGATTTATGGTAGCAACGCTTTCTATCGTTTCCGGTGGGAAAATCGCTACGGCTTCGATTGTCCTCGGCATTTATTTTATCGATGCATTTTATGTTATTCTCGGTCGTATCCGAGCGGGGAAGAATCCTATGAAAGGTGATCTCACGCATCTTCATCATCGTATGGCTGAGCAAGGTATAGACTACCACGTACAGAGACATATCGTCATGGTGCTCTCGTTTATTTTTGGTATAGGCGCTATATTTCTCGATACGTGGGGAAAGATCATTCTCTTCGCGAGTATTATCATGATAGTGGTCTATATCTCACAGATTGCCCAAACTCTCGAGAAACTCTTGAAGCGAGATAAATAGTTCCTAGAGGATATATGTTTCGATAAAATTTCGTTCACTTGTATGCTTCATTTTCTCTCGTGCTTGAGGAAGCTCTAGCCATATAATAGCCTCATCGTGAAGAGGACTATTTTTCTCACCACTCTCTTCGATATGGTAAAAGGTAATTTTTTTCCCTCTCTTTCGATCACGCACTACTCAGATTTTTTCTCCCAGGTTGCTCGTATAAATCCCTGTTTCTTCTCTGAACTCTCGGAGAGCAGCATCTTCGAGCGATTCTCATCGCTTCACTCGTCACTTCGGGAGCATGACGCCGCCACTCTTATGAATCACACAGAGAATCTCAGTTTTCCCTTTTCTTTCTCGGATACAGATTCATCCAGCGCATTCATCGAGCCAAATGAGAGAAGCAATCCATTTTTTCCAAGAATTTCATCCCTTTTTATTCTTATTCATACGAGAAATTATATCTCTTTTTGAGAAAAAATAAAAAAATTTGCATAACCACGCATTATATTTATACTCCCGTCACTTTAGTCATATGGTGAGGGGGCGTAGCTCAGCTGGTTAGAGCGCCTCCCTGTCACGGAGGAGGTCGCGGGTTCGAGTCCCGTCGCTCCCGCCAGATTGCAAAATTTGGTGAAAAGTGGTTTGATGAAGGCGCGACCAATGCCACTCGAAGTGAGATTTACTCACTTCTCCGGTCTTGGGTTCGAGTCCCGTCGCTCCCGCCAGATTTATCTGGTTGCCCTCTCTTGTATGATGATAAGCGTTTTGGGGTCTTAGCTCAGTTGGCTAGAGCGCCTCGCTTGCACCGAGGAGGTCAAGGG
>CAZWBM010000009.1:0-29697 GCA_964632405.1 uncultured Candidatus Peribacteria bacterium
CCGGGTTCGACACTCGGAGCTATAGATTCAGCGCTATCAGCTGCCATACTTTTCATATACATCGGCTGAGGATACGGAGAAGAGAAATTTTCACTGATTTCGAGGAGACGACCGAGAGAGAATCCCGCAGCTTTTGCGATGCTTTTGGCTTTTTCTTGGGCATCCTTGATTGCCTCGGCACGAGCAATGTTTTCGACCGTAGTCGAATCATCGATAGCAAATTGGAGATCAGAGACAGAATTTGCGCCACTCGTAACCACCCCACTCAGGAGTCCGCTGATTTTTTTGAAGTCTCGTATCTTCACATGAGCAGACTGTGAGATCGTATAACCGACGATCTCGGCTGGAGGACAAGGCTTCCCAGAGCCATAGATACAGTTGCTTGATTCGTAGCGTGGCTGGATGCTGTACTGAGTTGTCTGGATGTCTTTTTTATCGATACCTTGTTTTGCAACAAACGAGATAGCTGCATTCATTTTCTCTGCATTTTTGGATTGTAGAGCTGCGAGGTCAGTATTACCTTCTGTGATGACATCAAATGAAAAACCAGCAACATCAGGGACGCCAACTGCTTTTCCATCGCCAGAGACAGTGAAGCTGCGGAAATTGGAGGGTTCACTGGATCTGTCATATGTCTTTGTCACTGAGAAACCGACGTAGAGGAGCCCGAGAAGACTCACGATAACCGCGATACCGAGGAGATTCTTGAGAGAGGAATTCATAAAATAAAGGTAAGAAAATAAACCTGAACAATAGTATAGACGTATAAACTCAACATAAAGTGACAAAAAAGAAAAATGACTGGACTCCGGGAATAATTATTTCTCTTCTATTATCCTCACCATGTCTTTTTTGAGACCCACAGGCAGATTATTGACTTTCATATAAATAATGTATATTTATATATGATAAGAAAAGTATGTCTGATATTTTTTTGGAGACAGCAATTTCCGCTGAAACAGAAGATGAGCTGAGATGAATGGTCTCAGCACTTCTTGAGTCGGGTAAGCACCAGGATATTGCCAGAATATATGATAGTATCACGTGGAGAGTACAGCAATTGCTCTATCCAATTTGAAAACATGGGAAGGAATACTGGGAAGACCAAAAAGCACTCTATAATTTTCTTGTACGGAAAATTATCAGTTCTCCTGAGACTGTTTTGGCTCGGGAAAGACTGCAACAAGATTTGGAAGATTTTTTTCGAAAAAAACCTGCTTTTCGCTGGAAAGGTCTTTGAGTAAAAGAGCTCCTGGATCTCGCCATCAATATACCCCTTTCACTCTCAGATATATATAAACTCGTTGCGACAAAAACTGGACAGTTTGTGGTCACACGGGTCGAACGAACTGCTTATGATATCAGTGCATCAGAACACTCAATACAAGATGCTGCAATCATGACTGATGGGCATATCATGTCTTCGAGCAAACAAGTATTTTTGCCTTTTATGCGATTTGTTCGTACAAGCCCAGATTATGATCATCCAGTTTTTGTTTCATTGTATGCCTATTTGATGAGCATTTTTGACACCTTGTACAGTATATTTCAACATACGAAACATCCCAGAAGTCAGAATCTCTTATCGAAACTCCTTCCTCTACGAGCAGAGCTGGTGGAAATAGCTCATATGCCACGACCTCCAGAAACCTTGAGGCAAAGTGGTGCGAGAATAATCGGTGTGTTGAGAAGAAGGAAAATAGATGCTAAACCCTCTCTATAATTTCCACGACCTTTTCCCTCGATGTATGCCCATGGAGGAGAGTGATATGAGATTTTGGTACATCAAAAAACTCTGAAAGAGCTTCAATAACTCCTCTATTTGCTGCGCCATCGACTGGTTTTTCACGGATTTTCACAACAAGTGTTTTTTCTCCGAAGAGATTTTCTACCCATTCGATAGATTCTTTTCTGCTGCCTGGCTTCACATGTATCGTATATTTCATTACTTGGATGATGAAATATTTTTAGTTTTTCTTTGTTTCCATGCTTTTCGAAGAGCATGGTAGGAGATTTTCCCGCTCGCATACGTGATTCATAGTATTACAATATCTGAAACCTTGATGGAATAACAGAGGCTTAGAGCTCCACAGAGAGATATTGTTCAGCATCATAGTCACACTCGCAGGTCTCAAGCTTGATCAGGATTTTTATCTGATGCTTTTTGAGGCATACAAGTTATTTAATTTTTCTTCGCCCACTTTACCCCGAGGTACACAAACGGAGTTGCGAAGATACTCATAAGACAGCGGAATATCCAATAAGGGAGAATTATACCCCACATAAATGCGTGATTTCCTGCCCAGAAAGATAGATCTCCAGGAACATACATAGCCAGATAGATAAAGAGAGCACCATCGATACCCTGAGAGATAAAGTTTGAGAGATTCGTTGAGAGCCAGAGCGATTTTCATCGGAGTTTGTCTCGCAGCTTACAAAAGATGATGACATCGAGGATATCAGAAACAGCAAATGCGATGATGCTGGCTACTGAGAATCTGAGCGTCTGACCAAAGATGATGTCATATGCTGCTTCCTTATCCACAAAGATCATACTCGCAGGGAGTGACGTTGTGATCCAAGAAAAGAAAGCCAAGCCTATGATCGCTACGAGAGAGATACGATATACGCTTCGCGCAGTCTTGTACCCGAAAACCTGGGCTATGATATCGTTGATGCAGTAGATAAATGGTATGAAAAATATCGCCATCGAGACCTTCAATTGGGGTATATTGATAGGTCCGAAATGGAGCGATATGTGGCCGATAGGAGACGTCTTCACGCCCATCGTTTCCGTCATGATAATACAGAAGATATATATTGCCGTGAGGATGAGTAGTCTCGTCTCTTGCGTGGTCGCTTCGTGGTATTTTCGAAAAAATGAGAACATAGGAAGAATTAGAGATATAGAGGAATTGTATCGCAAAGAATATGAATGCAAATTATAAAAAATCACTACAATTCGCGTATGTCTCGCTTCTCGGATTATCTCCAGAAAACCTTTGATTTCTCTCCTATCCAGGCAGAGGAGATTATCGCTGCGATGAAAAAACCGATCGGGAAAAGCATCCGTGTGAATACCAGAAAAATTGCCCTAGAAGACTTCAAAATCCATGCAAAAGAACAGGGATGGATATTGACCGATACCGATATTTCAGAAGTTTTTCTGATCGATCGTGAGAATACGACTCTGGCGCTTGGGAAAACCATAGAGCATGCTGCGGGATGGTTCTATATCCAGGAAGTTGCCGCAGCCCATCCGCCATATCTCTTAAGGGAACACGCAAAAGACAAAAAACCATCGATGATACTCGATATGTGCGCGGCTCCTGGCGGGAAAACGACACAACTTGCGGATTATTTCCCTGAAGCGCTCATTATCGCCAATGAAGTGAATCGCACCCGGACTCCTCAGCTCTTCGATAATCTCGATCGTATGGGCTACGATAATATCGCTGTGGTCTCCTGTGATGGACGATTTTTCCAGAATTTCCCTGATTTTTTTGATGCTGTGCTCCTCGATGCCCCATGTAGTGGCGAAGGGACGGCATTTCGTGACGATTCTGTGATCGATCATTGGCATGAGAAAAACATCGATCGTATCGCGAAACTTCAAAAGCAACTTTTCGAAACGGCTGAAGCTGTGACGGCGCCTGGTGGTATTTTCTCCTACTCGACCTGTACCCTCAATATCATGGAAAACGAGGAGGTTATCGAATCGAGATTACAGCAGGGGAAACCTCAATTGCTCGAATTATTCAGGAAGCGTTTTTGGCCTCATATCGAGCATACGGGAGGGTTCTTTGCGGCTGTGTTCCAAAAAACTGATTGAGGAGTCCCCCTGTCAAGGGGGATGTCCGAAGGACAAGGGGTTTTACCAGTAGCTGCAAACCCGCCCTCCCCCCCCTTGACAGGGGGGCGTTGAGGCTATCCGGTCCTCGCTGCGCAAGGCCAGAAAAATCTTATTGTAAAACCAGCTACAAAAGGAGAGCGGGAAATCGTGGAGAGATTTATCGCAAAACACCTCAAATCAAAGCTCAAAAATGGTTTTCTCTATCTCACCAAAGATAGTGTCTATTTCAACCAGAGAAATCTCGGTCCATTGGCAGAGCATTTTTTCTTTGTCCATGCAGGAGCACGCATTGGGACGATTAAGGGAAATATTTTTACCCCTGTGCATCATCTTTTGTGGTGTACTCGTGAAATTGCTGATATTCCAGAAATTACCCTGACTTCTCGGGTATGGGAAGAGATATTGACGCAAAAATACGCTTCAGTTTCTTTTGCTGACGGATATTATGCTCTCCGATGGGGAAGAGGTCTGGTGGGCCTGGGAAGAGTGAAAAATGGGAAACTTTTATCTCTCGAGTAATTAAAAAAGACCTCTTCTCGGCTCCCTCATCATAACAAGTGTCGATGACGATTGGCCAGGAAAAGGTCTCAGACAATACGATCCATACTCGTATATCAGTGTTGTGCCATCCCCTATGGTGAGTTTCATGAGAGTTTCACCAGCTCAGTGCGTATAGGTAGTTGGATTGGTTTTTTCCGCGTACGACGCACAAGGGGCTATCTATTGGTTCTGGACGTATGGAGTCACGTAGGACAGCAGAACATCCATATTAAAACATATATTTATTCATCTGTCAAATATTTTAAATGAGATTTGACTAAAAACCGTAAATACTATTATTACATACTAATATATAATCAAATATCATATGTCCAATGGGGAATTAGATGGTTCAATTAAGATATACCTCCGAGAAATTGGCACAATAGACATGCTCACACCAGACCAAGAAAGAGAACTTGCTGAGAGAATAAAACGAGGAGATCCAGAAGCCCGTTCCCACATGATCCGAGCTAATCTCCGTCTTGTAGTCAAAATTGCTCAGGATTATGCTAACTATGGTCTACCTCTTCTGGACCTTATATCAGAAGGGAATATTGGTCTGATGAAAGCCGTAGAACGTTTTGATCCCAATAAGGGATGAAAGATGTCGACTTACGGAGCCTGGTGGATCAAGCAATCTATCAAGCTCGCACTTGCTAATAAATCCAAGATGATTCGTCTCCCAGTTCATGTAGCAGACAAGGTTTCAAAAATGCGCAGAGTTGCCATAGCTATGTCTGAAGAACTAGGACGTGAACCTTCTGTTGATGAATTATCGGAAGAGATGTGAATGGATAGAGGGAAAGTTGATGGTATACGAATTGCATCTATGCGTCCGGCCTCGCTTAATGCACCAATAAGTTATGATGATTCAACGGAGTTTGGAGAAACTGTTGCAGATGAAAATGCTCAAACACCGTTTGATCTTTTGAGTCACAAAAATATGCATTCTCAACTGGATGGACTTCTCACAGCCCTCGATGAACGAGAAAGAAAGATTATTGATGCTCGTTTCGGACTCAGAGGACACAAACCACGCACATTGGAAGAAGTGGCTCAACAATTCTGAGTAACTCGCGAACGTATCAGGCAACTCCAAAATATAGCATTGCGAAAACTCAGAAGAGCACTCCAGAAAAAAGAAGAACCAATTCCAGAAGCTCTTCAGAGAATGTACCAGAAGAAAAGGAAGAGAGCATAAGATTTTGACTAAATACGAAAAAACTTATCATAAACATATGTACACCCTATTTGAAGAAAAAAGAAAAAAACTCCTCGATGACCTTCGAATGCTTGCCCTGAAACACAATAGAGAATATTATTTTTCGATTATCCCTATTATCGAATCTGCCACACCGGAGCAAGAAGATATCCTCGATATGTATGCATCAGCCATAGATGCGGATAGGTCACGATTAAGCCAAAGCAGAGATGCACTCTTAACAGTTCAAAAAATTAATCTCCTGATATAAACTTATGTTAAGCAATCATGAGATGGATTGAGGAATCAAAATATACCTCCGAGAAATCGGAAAAACGGATTTATTAACTCCTGATCAAGAAGTAGAGCTTGCTGAGAGAATAAAACGAGGAGATCCAGATGCACGAGAACATATGATCCGTGCCAATCTTCGTCTCGTCGTAAAAATTGCTCAAGATTATCAAAATTATTGACTCCCTCTTTTGGATCTTATCTCTGAAGGTAACGTTGGTTTAATGAAAGCAGTCGAGCGTTTTGATCCAAATAAAGGATGAAAGCTCTCGACCTATGGGGCTTGGTGGATCAAACAATCTATCAAGCGAGCCCTTGCAAATCAATCGAAAACTATTCGACTCCCAGTCCATATGGTTGATAAAATAAGTAAAATGAGACGAGTTGTCCATGCTATGACTGAAGAATTGGGCCGAGAACCAACTGATGATGAGCTCTCAGAAGAGATAGGAATCGATAGAGGTAAACTCGTTCAGCTCAAGGTCGCTTCAATGCGCCCGGCTTCACTTGATGCGCCTATTAGTGAGGATGATAGTACAGAGTTTGGTGAAATTGTTGGTGATGAAAATGCACAGTCGGCATTTGACTTACTGAGTCATAAAGATATGACAGGACAACTGGATGGGCTCCTGACTGTCCTCGATGAACGAGAAAGAAAAATTATCGATGCACGTTTCGGACTCAATGGACAAAAGCCACGCACACTGGAAGAAGTCGGTACAGAGTATTGAGTGACGCGAGAACGTATTAGGCAGCTGCAAAATATAGCACTGAGGAAGCTCCGGAGGGCACTTCAGAAAAAAGAAGCACCCATACCGAAAGTCCTTAAAAATGAAGGAAAGAGAAAAGAAAAACAGTTCCGAAAAAAAGAGAAAAAATCAAACGGCATGCCTTTTGGTTCGGAACTTTCTGTGCAAGAAGTGCCACATACAATAGGAGATTCGGCACAATATGAGCTCGTGAGACAGATACTCAGAGACGATTTTCAAAGCAGAAAAACAGATATAAAAAGAATTTTATGATTACATGATCTCATCGATATCCAAAGAGAACTTAGGATATGCATGCTTCCTGTGAAGATTGTTTGAGCCTGATATACAGGATATTCACCTGTTGGTCATTGGTATTTGTTGTTACAGAAAATGGCAAAATACAAGTTTCCTGGCTGTTATTCGGGAAAAAGATGGAATATCCTCTCGGCACATTTACAGATACTTTTGCAGGACTTATTTGATTGAATTGAAGCTATAAAACTTTCACTACCTTCATCTTTACCATGAAGGATAGAAAAATTAGAAGTAATTCAGTTACCAATAGGTCCTATTTCTTCCACGGCCGAGTATAGACCGTATAAGAGCGCTCTTGACAACCATATCTGAGCTTCTCATGAGTCCAGAGACGCATTACAAGAACTTCTGACGAAAGATTCAAAGGATGTATTACAAGAACTTCGAGAAATATATGTTCCAGGAGCGATGTTTTTCTGAAAAAAGTGGACCCCAGCAGAAGTCAATTGTTATACTATCTTGGAACCTATGGTGCAATGGCGTTTTTCTGAGGAAAAACAACCAATCCAAGCAAAACATTTTCTGATGCTCGTAGCTGAAGCTCTTGGTCTTCAGTGTACACCTCAGTCATGAACAGATAATTCTAATTGATCATCTCCACCAAAATATTTTCAGTACTCGTATGCTACCCCTGAATGTTCTTTTATGAGTCAATCCTGGAATAGTAAGCTCAAAGAAGAAAAGCATAATATTTGAATGATAAGGCGTACTGTGAGGCGTGACTTTTCTCTGTGACAGATCATGCAGATATTGATCCAGACTGCGTGTGTTACGCCCAAAGAAGCTGTTATCATACTGATTCATGGAGATAAGAAAAAAGGTGTAAATGAAAATTATCCTCCAGCAGAAGTAGCTCAGATGCTTGGAGTCCCTGTTGCAGAAGTCCAGAAACTTCTACAATAGCTCCATGCAATGACTCACCTGACTTCTCTGGCTCCAGGAGAGAAATCGCCAATTTAATGGATGGTTTCCTGAATCTGATATCAGCTACTATATAGATGGGTCGCAAAATGAAATCGAGGAGATACGAAAGAGTTTGGCAGAGAAAAATCACGATGAGCTCGAGCTCGAAGTGGGTGATCTCCTCTGGGATGTCCTCTCACTCATAAACAAACTCGATCATGAGCAATTGATCGACCGAGATCGTGTCTGTCTGCGTGCCGTTGGGAAATTTGCCGAGCGTATGCCCTATGTCGTAGATGGATATTTTGAGTGAGATATGCAGCGAAGGCATGAGACGTGGGAAACAGTGAAGAAATTACAGAAAACTCGTGGTATCGACCTGAATCATCGGCTTGTCCAAAAGGTATGGCAATCAGTAAAAAATTCGTAGGATAAGAGAGACATGACTCTCAGAAAACATATAAAAAAACATCTTATGCACGACTGATTTCTCCTCCTTCTCATCGCAGGAATACTCTTGACGGTTGGTGATTTGGTCCTGAATGCTTGGGTTGACTCAGGCAATTCTTGGAAACTCTATACCATCGGTATCGTCTTTTATTTTCTCGCACTCAATTTCCTCGCTCGGAGCTACAAATTCGAGAATATTGCCGTTGCGTCTGTCATCATGGAGATATTTAATCTCGTGACATATCTCGCTGTGAGTTATTGGAAATTTGGGGAAACGATTTCTCGACTCGAAATTCTCTGAATCATCTTTGGTATCCTAGCGATTACTTGTTTTGAATTGGCATAAATATGCTCTTTGCTCTTGCCACAAAAAATATTCCGAAAACAAATGCTCTCAGAGAAGCGCTCGAGCAATGTCCTTATGTTGTCTGAGAAGAAATACAGATCCTCGGATTCAAGGTGGCTTCATGAGTTCCTGAAATGCCTCTTACACTTCATGACCTCAGAAGAGGTGCGAAAAATCGTGTTGAGGAAGTCCGTCGTGTATGTCCAGAGGCGAACTTTTTTGTTGGCATGGAATGAGGTGTATATAATGATTTTATCTGAGAAGACTATTGGCTTGTTGGTGTCGTCTATATCGAGGACAAAACAGGTGAAGGTCATTTTGCCTACACTTGTCATATGCCTGTGCCAGAGGCTGTCATAGCCGGACTCCATGATGGTTCTGGTCGTGATCTCGACCAAGTAGTGGAGTCACTCGGAGCTCCTCCCGATACAGGCGATACCCACGGTAGCTACGGACTCTGGTCTGATATGATGCTTTCACGTTCCGACCAATTCCGCCTCGCAGTTCAGTGTGCGATTGCACCCTTTTTCAATACATTCTACACTCTCTAATCTCTCCTATTTTATGCGTGAAATTCTTCTTTCCCTCTCAACTGGTGCTATCGTTGGCGTTATCTTCTCTTTTGCCAAGCTCCCTATCCCAGCACCGCAAGCGCTCGCCGGAGTTGCTGGGATTGTGGGCATTTATGTGGGATATATTGGTGTTGCGTATCTTCTACGTTTTTTTGGCTAAAGATGGAAGCAAAGATTATTCGTGTTCCTAGGCTTCGTCGTATGAGTCTCCGTGTTGAGCCAAGTGGAGAGATAGTTGTACGTGCACCAAAGCGTCTCTCAGATCGCGAGATTCATGCCTTTATCCTGAAGAATACTCGCTGGATCGAGAAGCAAAAAAGTCACCAATCATGATTTACCCCTCTTGCGCAGACACAGTTATCGGAGCTTCGCAGACTCGCAAAATCATATCTCCCGCATCGGACGATGGAGCTCGCCAGAGATCTCGGATTTAGCTACGGGCGAGTGTCTTGCCGTCACCAGAAATCCAGGTGGAGAAGTTGCAGTCACAGGAATGCGATTAGTCTCAATATCGAGCTTATGCGTCTTCCAGAACGATTGCGGGATTATATCATCGTGCATGAGTTGACGCATACCATTCACAAGCACCATCAAGACGGATTCTGGAATCATCTGGAAAAAGTTCTCCCGTGAGCGCTCAAGCTCGATCGTGAGATGAAGCAGTGGAAGATAGGATATGAGCGAGTCTAGGCTAAAACACCAACGAAATCTTGTGTCATTTCTTCAAAAAGGTTTTTCTTTCCCAGCGCTTCTTGGGCGATATTTCGCTCATAGAGAGCTCGAGCCTGGGAGAGTTTTTGGGCCATCTGTTCTATTTTCGCTATATCTGTCTGGATTTCTGCTGTCAGTATCTCAGATTCCCTTTGGGTGTCGTTTTTTTCTGTGACGAGATTCCTTTTATCAGCTTCTTGCTGTGCCTTGAGTTCTGTTAATCTGGCGATTTCTGTCTTAATTTGGGGAATGATAGTTTCCTGCAATTCTCTTTGTCGTGCTTCCAGAGGGATTTTCTCTTCACCCAGTTTTGTATTTGCTGCTTTCAGTGCTACGATTTCTTCCTGGAGTTTTTTCTTATTGGTTTGAAGCGTCGTTATTTGAGTATCAATATTTTCTGTTTCTGTATTTCCCTCGCTTCACGCCGAAACGGCTTCGAAGTTTTCTGGTCTATTTTTTTTCTTTTCCAGCTCAGCGATTTTTGCGTCTATTCCATTGATTTCAGAAGTTTTCTTTCCAATTGTCGCCTCGTTAGTACTCACAGTTTTATTGATCTCTCCGATGCGAGTCGTTTTTTGGGTAAGCTCGGCTTCGTTTTCTGAGAGGAGCTGATTTTGTTTGGTTATGTTTCTTTCTGTGTCTCAGATATCCTTTTCCGTTTTGTTGATTTTTCACTCAAGTTCCTGGATCGTCTGAACGAGATCAGCGTTGGTTTCCTGCTTCTGAGAGAGGGTGAGAGCCTTTTCCCCGATCTCTTGTTGAGCGTCTTCTACTGCAGATTTTGATTCAATATCAGCCATACTACGATTGTACCCTATAATTTCCCTGAAATCAACTCTCAGAGGCCTATTTTCAGCACTTTTCTGCTTTTTATCAAAAAATCATAATCACACCTAAATTATTGACTTTGTATCAAGAGAAGATATGCTCACAGAAACAATTTTTCTATGCCAGATAGTGTGACCGACTCATGACTCGAAATCGTCAGAGCTGGAAGTCTCCCGACACCACTTTTTCAGCTCCTTAGACGTGTTTCAACAACAGTTAGCGATATTGGATTGGAGCGTGTCGAAGTCGTACGTGCAAGTATTGTGACTTGATTGAAAAATATTCTCCTTGATTCAGGCCTTTCAGAAAGCCATGTAGATGAAACTATAGACTGACTAGAGCATTCTTTGGTAGATACTATACCCCTATGAATTGCCCAGATCCAAACGTCTATCAGAGAAACATACGAATCATGTATCAATTGAGTTCAGTCAGCAGGGGGAAAACCGATCCTTGTCGTTGACAAAAAACTCCACTCAGATGCTGATGTTCGTATTTCTCTCCGTATTTTGCGAGATAGTGGAGTATTTGGTCAATTGAAGCACGATAAAATCTGGACACTTTCATCTGCCGAACTCAGGAAACGGCTCGAATCATCACCTTGTTCGATTGAAACATGTCACTGGTATATGATTCTTTCGCGCATTGTGCGTTATAAGATGCCAGAAAATATGATATCAGCAGGCATGATTGCAGCTGATCCACTCCGTAATTTTCTCTGTGATTATGTGTTTTGCGTACCGCGAGAAGCGTTTGTTCATAAACCTCATGGGAGAAGGCCGAATATGCATAGCCAACGATCAAGTCCTGATAACTCTTCTCCCCCCACTCTCAACGGTCAGTCCCTGAAAAGAAAAAGAGATTTGCGGACTGAGTGAACACCGCCCATAACACATATCGATACTCTTACACCAGCACAGCGAGAAGTGGCTGAGTTTTACTATCGTTATAATGGTTCAGAGTTTCATCCTACAGATCGATGAAATCTTGAAGTCTTTAGACAGAAAAAATGAGTAAAAAGACAAGCTGTTCACTTTGTTCTGAGTCAAGCACGAGAAAAGCTTTTTAGTGAAGAAACACCTGTGCAAAGAAAAAGATGAAGACCAAAAAATGATCAGTTTCATTACCTCCAGTCCCCTCAGTTCTATTTTCTGTTCCTGTCCAATTAAGAGAAACAGTTTCTAGAAAAAAAAGAAAAAGTCATCCCAAAACTCCTCATGTATTAGAGTCTATACAAGAGTGACCAGCATGAATGCTAGAACCACAAATTAATCCTCCAAATTCACTTACGAAATTTTCACTTAGAGGTGTTATTATACCGGTCGACCTTCCTGATCTGAAAAATATTTCTGCATTGTCCCAAGTTGAGAGAGAAATATTTCGACTCCATTACGGATATGTCTGAATGGGGGATGATTCATCCCCGCTTTCATATAAAGGATCACTCCGTCTCTCTCGACAAGAAATCGCAACCAAGAAAGGAAAAAAGGTTTCGTGAATATACCAACATCTCCAAAGAGCTATACTGAAGCTCTGAGCTCCTGGGAAAAGTAAAGATGTTACAGCAATAACTCCAGCTGTTTCTGTATCTACTCCTATCCCAGCAGATCCAATTATATCACCTCCCATAGCTTCTCTTGCCCCAGTGACAATTCGCCCTACTAGGACTGTAAATCCTCCAGTTCGCCCAATTTGCGAACAGATCCCAAAAGACAAGACAGAAACGTATGCTGACTTGTTGATTTGGTTATGACATCCAGAACAGGCAGATATTTTTCGTTCTTTTCACGGCGTCTTACAGAGATGCAGAAAAAATACATGATACCATACGCTCCCACTTGATACACAAATATTTGGTTCATACACTTCGGGCTCAATATGATCTCAGATTTTACTGTTAGTCCGTTATTTCGACCGGGGTAAAACTTTTGAAAAGTTTATAGAAGAAACTTGACCGAGCCCACTAGCTCCAAAACCGAAACCATTACGTCCACCTCCTTCATTTACACGACCTATACCTCCACCTCTTCCAGAATGACCTCCGGTAGTACCTCTTGTAGAACCAGAAGCCCCAGCAATAAAACCTCCACCAGTGTTATTGTTTGGATTGAGTATTCCAGAATTTTCTGACTATAAGGCATTTATCGCTTGGGCTTCGAGAGAAGACAAAATAGTAGAACCACTTATTACCTTTTATTCTGCATTTAGAGAGTCTCCAAAACAGGCAGTGAAGCCGGGCTCTCTTGATTTAATAAGGTTATGAAGAGATTCAGATGCATGGAAACTTTTACTCTATGGCAGTCGATTAAGGCAACAAACAGATATGGGGCAGGTTTTATTAGATATTTGTGATATTCGTGAAGAAATACTTCCTGTTCATTTAACAGGAACTCCAGAGCCTGATCTAGGCAAAGAAATTGCCCCAGAATTCGAGGAGCTCGATATAGATACAGCTTATTTGCAACTTCTAGATACTGTTCAGAAAAATCAAAAATGGATAGAAAAAATAAGGGCATTATGTGCACTACACACAGGTTGTAATTATGCTGAATTTGTTCGTGCACTAAATACATTTAGAACCACAGAAATATGGGACGCTGTGAGTAATCTCTGTGGCATAGCTAATGAGGTAGGAGAGAGGGATGAAGGATCTAGTTTTAAAGAAAAGAGTTCACTACAAGTACTTTTTGGTTTTGCATGACATGAATTTAGAGATGAAGATAGAACTCCATACTTACAATATCCTGACTGGAAATCGAGAATTGGAGAATTACTTGTAAATCGTGGTCACACAGCCGACGAAATTCACGAAATTATTACATTGGGTAACACTGAAATGGACACTTGCCTTAAAAGAATACTCCTTCAAGTCCCCCTGAAAAAGAAACATTGGGTCGGTTATGAGGAGGAAAATGCAGCTGAGGTGAGTCTTTACGCTGTTGTAGTTGAGTTAGTTCGTCTTGATAAAAGTGGACAAAAAAAGTACGATGGTAAAGTGGAACACAAAGAAATACGCTCTAAATTGAAGCATATTAAATTTCCAGAAGAAGAAACACAATAAATATTTGAGAAACATAATTTCTGGGTATACTTTCTCCATCAGCCCTGCCTGCTATCACAGGCGTGTCCTCTTTTCTAGAGAAGAGACGAGCTGAGGGAAGAAATTTAATTAAAGTAGACCCCTCCGAATACTGCACGTGACGCAGAAAAATCAAGTACCGCTTTCGGTGGTAACCTCTGAAATAGTTCATAGTTTATTGTTTATAGTTCATCGTTTCCTGGAACGATCAACGAATAACGATCAACGAATAACGATTTTGGCCGAAGCACACAGTTTATTGTGTGTTTTTTTATGCCCTTCAATCTGCCCAAATGAAAACCTGAATTCTCAAAGCTCGAGGAATCCATCCTCCAGTATTGGAAGGAGGATAAAACTTTTGAGAAATCGGTCGAATCTCGACCTGTCGAGAATCCATACCGGTTTTATGATGGTCCTCCATTTATCACAGGAACACCCCATTATGGCTCGCTTCTTTCTTCGATAATTAAGGACGTCATTCCTCGATACCAGACCATGCTCGGGAAACGTGTGGAGCGAGTCTGGGGATGGGATTGTCATGGGCTTCCGATTGAGCAGAAAGTGCAGAAGAAATTGTGACTCGAATCCAATAAAGAAATCGAGGAATCAGCAGGAGGTATCCAGAAATTCATCGATGAATGCTATGCCTATACACATGAGACTTCCTCGGAGTGGAATTGGTACGTCGATCATATCGGTCGATGGGTCGATATGGACCATGCGTACCGCACGATGGATCAGGATTATATGGAATCCGTCATGTGGGTCTTCAAGCAAATCTGGGAGAAGTGATATATCTACGAATGAAAAAGAGTTTCATGGTACAGCTGGAAACTCTCAACACCGATTTCAAACTTTGAAATTGCGATGGATGATAGCTATCAGGATGTGCAGGATCCAGCAATTACGGTGAAATTTCCTCTCAAAGAGATCATACCCGGTGTTGCTATCGTGACACAAGATGAAGCGGGGAAGGTTCTTATGATAAGAAATAAAAAGGATGGGCTGTGGAGATTTGGAGGAGGGCATGTAGAAAAATGAGAAGATAGGCATACCGCTGCAGCTCGTGAGCTCCTTGAAGAAACAGGTATTACGTGTGTCCTGACCCCATACTGCACGGTCTACGAAGAATATCGTGGAAATATTTTTGAAGCACAAGTGTTTCGTGGTACTGTTCCTGTGGGACAAAAAGTAGTACTTGAAGGAGATATATTTTCGGAGTACGAATATTTCTCCCTTGATGCACTTCCAGTTCGTTCGGAGATTCATCCAATGGAATATGCGCTTCTCGATTTCTTAACTGGAGTTCGCGAGCCAATTCTTTTGAGCGAAGCTCCCCTGTCAAGGGGAGATGCCTGAAGGGCAGAGGGGTTCAATAAATGAGCAAACCCCCCAATTGACAACTGAATAACCTCCCCCCTTGTCAGGGGGGCAACGCGGCCAGTTTCATTTTTGGCTTGGACAACAACACCATGGACAATACCAATGCATATGGCGCTTGCCGTTAATAACGATATTTCATATGCTCAAGTACTCTGCAACGATGAAATATTTATTCTCGCTCAGAGTCGTGTAGAAACGGTCTTCAAGGGGAAATGAGAATATCAGGTTATTGGTACTATGAGAGGTTCGGAACTTGTTGGGTTGAAATATCAGGCACCATTTGATTTCTATCAGGGAAAAATTCCTGCTGACAAAAATTTCATCGTCTATCATGCCGATTTTGTGACTGACACCGACGGAACTGGTATTGCCCACGAAGCTCCGGAATTTGGAGATGTGGATTTCCAGCTCGCGAAAGAGAAGGGTATCCATATCACTGCTGCGATCGATGAAGCAGGGAAGTATACCGCCGAGGTTCCAGATTATGTGTGACACCTCTACCTGGATTGCATTGACCCGATTTGTGAACGACTGAAATCCGAGGGCACGCTTTTCAAAAAAGAATCCATCACGCACCGAGTTCCATACTGTCCTCGTAGCAACACCCCTCTCATACAAAAAGCACAGAAGTCATGGTTTATCGATATCCAGAGAATCAAACAAGAACTCATTGAAAAAAATGAAAGTATCAATTGGTTTCCTGATCATTTCAAGCATGGACGATTCCTGAAATCTCTCGAATCTGCTCCAGACTGGTGTATCTCCCGTTCTCGCTTCTGGGGAACACCGATGCCGGTCTGGCAAAACTCAGACGGTTCAGAACGTGTTGTGATTGATTCTCGCGAAGAACTCTATCAGAGAAATAAATCGCTTGGGCAGATCACCAAAGTTATTTTTGTGAGACATGCACAGAGTGAAAGCAATGTCCTCAAGTTAAATGATTCATTCGGTAAATATACACTCACAGAAACATGAGTACAACAAGCTCAAGACCTCATTGAAGTGTTATCAAAAGAAGATGTTTCTGCTGTATATGCTTCTCTTCTTTTGCGCACTCAAGAAACGGTAAGACCATTTGCTAAAAAGAAAAATCTTATCATCAATATTGAAGAAGGATTGCGGGAAATGGATCATGGTACACTCGATCTTATAACGCATGATAAATGCCAAGAGGAGAATGTTTCATACTATGCTGATCCAGAGCATCGATATGCAGGAGGCGAATCCCAAAATCAAATTCAAGAACGCATGTTGGATGTGTTACAAAAAATTCTCACAAAACATCCGGGAGAAATAGTGGTTGTTGTTTCACACGGAGATCCAATGGGAATTCTTCTTCGTCATATAACATGAAGAGATTATTTGCAGGATAAAACAATTTTTCCAAAATGTGGTGAACCAATTACTCTCTATATCGACAACAACACTGGGAAAGAAATTAATCTCCATCGTCCATATATTGATCGGATTTATATACCGTCCGTAAGTTCGTCATTCTGAACTTGATTCAGGATCCAAGACATGGATTCCACCTCGCGTCCTCGTTCCTCGGACTTGGCTGGAATGACGGGGAAACCGAAAAAAGTGCTCGGTGTGCATGGATGGACTTCCTCTGGAATCCAGAAATGATATGCATGAAAATGGCTCCCTCTTCAGGATAAACTCAAAGCTGTGGGTATTCAACTTGATGTGCCAGATTTTGATAAAAATAAGGAGACAAAATATTCACTTTGGAAGGAAAAATTGGATTCACTTGATGTGAAAAAATATGATACAATCATAGCAACCAGTTTTTGATGCCCTGTTATCATACAGTATCTCTGCGAGAAAAATATAAAAATAAAGAGATTAGTTCTCGTTGCGCCGAGTGGACTCAAGGGCAATGAATACCTCGAAAAAGTCATTCCAGAAATGACGGAAGATGTGGAGAAACTTCGATGACTTGTTGAGGAGATTATTATTCCTCACAGTGAAGATGATGATTCGACGAGCGCGCGATTCGAGTATGGTAAATCTCTGGCAAAAAAAATAGGTGCAATATTCCTCCCAATCAATGGTGTTGGCCATGCATTCTGAGGCTGGAGCATAGATTTCCTCTCCTCTTTGGTTCAATATGGTGCTCCACTTCGTCGCATCCCCGAAGTTCTCGATGTCTGGATGGATAGTGCTTCGATGCCGTATGCACAGGTGCATTATCCCTTTGAAAATGAGGCAAAGATGGAAGCGAGTTTTCCGGCGGATTTCATCGCGGAGTACACTGGTCAGATTCGTGCATGGTTCTATGTGATGCATGTGATCGGTGTGCTGGTAAAATGATCGCCAGCTTTCAAAAATGTTGCCGTGACTTGAGTGATAAATTGAACTGATGGACGCAAAATGAGTAAATCATTTGGCAATTATCCTGACCCTCGCGAGACGATTGAAAAATATGGTGCTGATGCGATTCGTTTCTACCTTATGTCTGGTCCGATCATGCGAGGGGAGGATATGAATTTCAGCGAAACAGGTATTGCTGAATCGATCAAACGTGTGCTTCTTCCACTCTGGAATTCGTATACATTTTTTGCGACGTATGCAAATATTGATGGATGGGAAATAATCCCCTTCTTGAAGGGGGACGAAAAAGTAGAATGAAAAAAGGGGGATTTATGAAACAATAAATCCTCAGTCACTCCTGCGTCGTGACAGCTCCTTCAAGAAGGAGCTTATACTACGAAAAAAACCCATGAGCTCGATACGTGGATTATCTCTCGGCTCCACACCTTGATACAGGATGTTCGTAACTCTATGGATAGTTATGACTTACAGAAAACCTGTGATGCGATTATGGTTTTCCTCGATGGTCTCAATAACTGGTACATCCGTCGGAATCGTCGCCGATTCTGGAGAAGTGAACTCGATGCTGATAAAAAAAGTGCTTATGAAACTCTCCATGAAGTCCTCGTCACCATGACGAAACTTCTCGCGCCTATCTGTCCATTTCTTACAGAGCATCTCTATCAGAACCTTTTTAATACCAAAGATTCAGTCCATCTCGCTGATTTCCCAGAAGCGAATACAAAACTCATCAACAAGGCAGTGAATCAGAAAATGACCGACCTCCAGAACCTCACCAATCTCGGTCTCGCGATTCGTGGCCGTGAGAAGCTTCGTGTGAGACAACCTCTTCGTTCTGCCTCTATAACGCTCGACCTCGATGAGAGTGCTCGTGCCGTGCTTGCCGAAGAATTAAATGTGAAAGAAATTCATACGATTCCAAATATCGCAGACTATGTCACGATCACCTATTCACCTGATGCGAAAAAAATCGGAGCGACTGAACGCAAACAATGGATGAAGACTATCATCGCTGATGCGAAATCCGGGAAGGGGACTTTACTCCCAGATGGCACGCTGGAGCTCAGCCTCCCAGAAGCTTCGGATGGAAAAATTATTCTTGCTGCCGACGAATTCGAGGCGATCTATACACCAAAGGAATGATCGACTATTGCCTTCGCTGGAAATGCTGGTTACGTCATCGGTCTCGATACGACCCTCGATGAAGCACTCACGCTTGAGGGCTATGCTCGTGACATGATACGTGCTATTCAGGACGCTCGAAAGGAACTTGGTTTCCAAGTGACTGATCGACTGCAGCTCTCGCTCAGCTCAGAAAATGTAATGCTTGGACAAATCCTCGCAACACACCAAAGTATGATAGAAAAGGAAACACTGACGAAGATTGCAGGAAAAGAGCAGTGAGATTCAAAAGAAGTAGAAATCGATGAAGATTTTATAGTTTGACTCGTACTCACAAAGTAATGTTTCCTCTTTCCGCCCCGATTGAATATTTCTAATTTATGGTGAATTGGGTCAGAGTGAAAGTGAGTATTCTCTTCAATAAGACCTTTCTAAAATCATAAACTCTCATAAGAAAATTCCTACAAAAAATGCAAGGAATTTTCCCCAAAAATTGCTTGCACAAAAAAAGTGTTCTCACTCAGGTGCTTTCATGGCGGCTTTCTGAAAAATTCACACAAAATCATTTGACTAGATATAGTGTCTGCATATAAAGGTTAGACACAAGATATTGTGTTTGGTAAGTATTTTTACCAGCCCAAAAACTTTTCATTTTTCTTCATTATTTTCTAATACAGTTGTCGTATGACTCTGGACTCCATTCGCAAGCGTAATAATGAGCTCGTACCTTTCGACAGGACGCGCATCGAAGACGCTATTAGTAAGGCATGTGTTGCTGTCGGACACAATGATGTGGCTTTTATCCCACAGATCACGACCGAGATTATTCTCGATCTTCAGGAACGTTTTGGTCCTCGTGACTATGCTCCAACAGTGGAGGATGTTCAGGATTTCGTCGAAAGGAAACTGATGCGCACAGGATACTATGATATAGCAAAAGAATATATCACGTACCGTATGAAGCGTATCGAGGAGCGTCAGGTCATCGTCGAAGAAAAAATCGAAAAACAAGAATTGAAGATCCTGAAACGAGATGGCCGTATCGAGATATTTGATATGGCAAAGATCCGTCGTGTTTTCGAAATCGCTGCTAACGGTCATCCTGCGATCGATCTCGACCTCCTTATCAGTAATTTCCATACCAATATATTTGATGGTATCCAGTCTCGAGACATCTCTCAGGCGACGATCATGACCGCGAAGAGTTATATCGAGCAAGATCCTCAGTACTCATACCTTGCTGCAAAACTCTTTCTCATGAACTACTACAAGGACCTCATCGGTTCTGCGGACATGAAGAATTCAGGATTTGCGAAGTGCTACCGTGAAGCATTTAAATACAACGTGAAATTTCTCGTGGAGACGGATCATCTCTCTGTGGACCTCATGGGGTATGATCTCGATAAACTTGCTGAGGCTATTGAGCCAGATCGAGACAATCTCCTCACGTATCTCTCAGTGCAGAATCTCTATGACCGATATTTCATCCATCATGAGAAAAATCGTCGTGAACTCCCACAGGCATTTTGGATGCGTGTTGCTATGGGACTTGCAAAAAAAGAAACAGAAAAAGAGAAATGGGCTATCGCTTTTTACAATCAGCTTTCTCAGCTCCACTTCGTCAGTTCAACTCCAACTCTTTTCAATTCAGGGACAAAACGCAGTCAGCTCTCTTCTTGCTATCTCTCAACGGTCGATGATGATCTGCACTCAATTTTTAAGATCATTGCTGATGATGCCCAACTCTCAAAATGGGCAGGAGGTCTCGGAAACGACTGGACCAATATCCGTGCGACAGGTTCCAAAATCAAGGGAACCAACGGTGAGTCACAGGGTGTGATCCCATTCCTCAAGATCGCCAACGATACAGCTGTAGCCGTCAATCAGGGTGGAAAGCGTAAGGGTGCCCTCTGTGCGTATATCGAGTGTTGGCATCTGGACTTCCCTGATTTCTCAGAGCTTCGGAAAAATACTGGAGATGAGCGTCGCCGAACCCACGATATGAATACCGCTGCTTGGATTCCTGATCTTTTCATGAAACGTGTCGAGGCGGATCTTGATTGGACGCTCTTCTCTCCTTCAGATGTCCCAGAGCTTCACCATATTTATGGTTCTGAGTTTGAGCGAAAGTACGTCGAATATGAGAAGCAGACACATACAGGCCAGATCTCTCATTTCAAAACACTCAAAGCAAAAGAACTCTGGAGGAAAATGCTCTCGATGCTTTTTGAGACGGGTCATCCATGGATCACGTTCAAGGATCCATGCAATATCCGCTCTCCTCAGGATCATGTCGGTGTCATCCACAATTCCAATCTCTGTACTGAGATCACACTCAACACATCTGCAACAGAAACAGCGGTCTGTAATCTCGGTTCTGTGAATCTCGCACGACACATGCGTGATGGAAAACTCGACCACACGATGCTTGCCGAAACAGTGAAGACTGGTATGCGTATGCTCGATAATGTCGTTGATATCAATTTCTACCCGACTGTGGAAGCAGAGACTTCGAACATGCGTCACAGGCCAGTCGGTCTCGGTATCATGGGTCTCGCTGATGCCCTCTACATGCTCGATATCAATTTCGACAGTGAAGAAGCAGTGAAATACAGTGACGAGATGATGGAAGCGATCAGCTACTATGCTATCCTCGGAAGTTCTGAACTGGCAAAGGAACGTGGAGCATATTCCTCATTCAAAGGTTCAAAATGGGATCGTGGAATCCTCCCACTCGATACACTCGTTCTCCTCGATGCTGAGCGTGGTGAGAGAGTGGATGTGAATCGTACGAGTACCCTCGATTGGACTCCTGTTCGAGAGAGCATCAAACAATATGGCATGAGAAACAGCAACTGTATGGCCATCGCTCCAACTGCGACCATCAGCAATATCGTCGGTGCTTTCCCATGCATCGAACCGATCTACAAGAATCTCTACGTGAAATCAAATCTCTCAGGAGAATTCACGGTCATCAATCATTATCTCGTTGCTGACCTCCAGAAACTCGGTCTCTGGGATGGTCAGATGGTCGCGGAGATAAAATTCCACGATGGTTCCATCCAGAAAATCGACCGCATCCCGCAGCATGTCCGTGATAAATACAAAGAAGTTTTTGAGATTTCTCCAGAATGGGTAATCAAGGCTGCTGCTGTCCGTGGAAAATGGATTGATCAGTCTCAGTCAGTCAATATTTTCATCAAAGGTGCATCAGGAAAAGTCCTCCACGACACCTATATGCTCGCATGGAAAATGGGTCTCAAGACGACCTACTACCTCCGAACGCTCGGAGCAACAGCTATCGAAAAATCTACAGGATCTTCTTCGGCTATTGCTGATACTCTCTCGACTGTGGGTGCTGTTGCGACACTCGAAGCAATCGGTGTATCTGCAGCAGAAGAGGCAAAACCATCTGAAGATACTCCTGTATTCTCTGCTCCAGAAACTCCCGTAGCAGTTGCAGAAGGAGAGCTCGTCGAACAAGCGAAAAAAGTCTATTCTGAAGCTGAAAAGGTTATGTGTAGTATCATGAATGGGTGAGCGTGTGAGGCGTGTCAGTAATTTATTAGATATGCAAATTAGAAATTTGGCTATCGTTCGTTGAAAATGTGCAATAATTGAGAATTCTGTTATTCAATATAAACCTTCCAAATCTCCTCGGGTAACCGATGTGGAATCTCCTGCAGAGATAGTTACAATTAGAAGTGATCAAATTTTTTCTAGCTGAAAGCTAAAATTCAGTTTTAAATATCATTCTTTATCTTCAGGAGTCTTTGCTATATTGAGGTCGTTTGAGGGAGGTAGGATATTTTGTGGATATAGTAGGTCACAAGAGAAGTTTTTGATCTGAATAGACCTGGCATGAAGTATGCATGTAAAAGTCAGTGCTGGCTCGTTGAGTAATTACAAGAAAAATACCAATATAGAAATAACAGTAGAGGTTAAGGGATCCTCAATTAAAATGTTTGTAAATAAGATTTTATTTTGCGAAACTGATATTTCTATCAAGGATTCACAAGTAGAATTTCAAATTGTGAGTGAAGGTGAAGTAGAATTGAATTCTATAGAGCTCGATAAAGAGCAACCAAAAATATTTGTTGTAATGCAATTTTCGGAAGAGTATAATGCACTTTATAGTGATGTTATAAAGCCAGTATCTGAAGAATTTGGTTATGAATGTATAAGGGCTGATGATTACTATGCAAGTACGCCGATATTGACGGATATAATAGAATCAATTCAAAAATCTACTGCTATTATTGCCGATATTACACCGGATAATCCCAATGTTTTTTATGAAATCGGGTATTCGCATGCGGTAGGTAAACCAACTATATTATTGTGTGATAGAAAGCGTGAAAAATTACCTTTTGATGTATCAAGTTTTCGAACACTCTTTTATGAAAATACTATAGCTGGGAAGAAAAAGGTGGAAGCTAATTTGCGTAAATATCTTGAGAGTCTTTCTTAAAAAGAAATCTTATTTATTGGAAGATGGTGTGGATTCTGTTATAGTAGGACTATAAACTTCTTCTATGAACTCCTTTTCTGACTTTCTTAATAATTTTATATACGCACCAGAGTCAGAGCAAGTCTTCAATGCATATTGTCCTACTCCAACTCCTCTCTGTCATAGATTTGCGAAATTCCTGGATAGTTCTCTCGATGAACGACTGTGAGCAGGATGTATTACATGTCCTGTGTTTGATTATATTCCTTGGATAGTTCTCGGTCTTGTGCTACTTATAGTTGTTATAATTCTCTACAAGAAAAAGAAGAAATAATTTTAATTTCGTCGAGATAATTGTGGACCCTGTTTATATATTACTATGAAAAAATTTTTCCTCCTTCTCTTTATCTGAGTCTTTATAGGACTTTCCTATGGGGTTATCCAATACTTGGCTCTTCATGAGGATATGATTCCTCCCAGTGACAGCAGAGAAGTATCTGGAGAGAAAAAAGTCGCCTATGATATCGTCGAAGTTGTTCGTGGGCTCGAAGTGCCGTGGTCTATCGTCTTTACTTCGCCTTCGCGAATCCTGGTAACCGAGCGTCCAGGGAGGATCCGAGTTGTCCTCGATGGCGTTTTGCAAAAAGAACCACTCATTTCTTTCCCAGAAGTATCTAACATCGATGAAGAGGGACTTATGTCACTCGCACTTGATCCAGATTATGATGATAACAGCTTCATATACACTTCTCTTGCCTATAAAGGGAAAAATGGCATGACAGTAAAAGTAGTGAGACTCCTAGATAAGGGCAATACTCTCATGGATCCAAAAGTTATCCTGGATAATATCCCAGCTGCAAAATATCACGCTGGATCACGTATCGCTTTCGGTCCTGATGACAAGATCTATATCACGACCGGTGATGCGACCAATAAATCCCTTCCTCAAAATCTCTCTTCCCTCGGAGGGAAGATTCTCCGTATCAATGCTGATGGCACTATCCCGGATGATAATCCCTGGAAATGAAATCCTGTCTGGAGCTATGGTCACAGGAATCCTCAGGGACTTGCGTGGCTCGGGAATACTCTCTACGAAACAGAACATGGTCCATCTGTCTTTGATGGTCCAGCGGGAGGTGATGAGGTGAATAAAATCGAAAAAGGAAAAAATTATGGATGGCCGCTCGTCTCTCATACGAAGACTCGTGAAGGTACCGAAGCACCACTGCGTGTTTTCACCCCAGCGGAAGCTCCGGCATCGCTCATGATCTATTCCGGAAAGGTGTTCCCTCAATATGAGGACCATCTCTTCTTCGGTGCTCTTAAATGAGAGGGGATAATTATACTTCAGGTTCAGGACGACGCTCTTGCACTGATCGGGAAGATAGCGACAACCTATGGACGCATCCGTGATATCGTCGAAGCTCCCGACGGAACCATCTATTTCTCGACTTCTAATCGTGATGGGAGAGGCACGCTTCACACCGGAGATGACAAGATCTATCGCATCGTACGAAAAGAGAAATAATAAAAATCCTTATTTGATTTTAGTCTTGCATGAGTATAGTTATTTCTATGAAACCACGCCCTCTCTTTTTCCTCGGAAATATAGTTATCCTCTTCTTCTGGATATCGCTATTTATCGTATTTGATATGGCGGATATTATAGGATTTCTCTTCGAGTGAAGAATGTCCTTTATCGGAATCATCAATGCATTACTGGTAGTTGTTTCTTGTCTCGCACTCGCTCACCTCTATCGTCATTATACTTGTAGATATCTCAAAATAGAGAAATTTGAGATTATCTATTGGTTGATTCTCTCTTCTGCAATTCTCATGTTCCTGACGCTCTTTTTTCAGTTGTATAATATTACCTCAAGTGCTGATCCCTACGCTCCGGAAATAACAATAATGCTCATTGTAACCGGTCTGGTGAATAATATCACTTCCGGAATCATTTTTGTGACATTTCTCGTTTTTCTTATCCGAAAACCAAAAATAGCTATTCAGAAACCAAAGAAAAAATTACGAAAATAATCTTCTTATGTCTTTTGAAATTCGTCCGGCACATTCCCGCTATACTGCTCGGCACGGTTGGCTCGAGAGCAAGCATCTTTTCTCTTTCGCTGACTATCATGATCCAGAGAATATGCATTTTGGTGCGCTTCGGGTTTTCAACGATGATATTATCGCATGACATGAGTGATTTGGGATGCATCCGCACAGCAATATGGAAATTATAACTTTGGTATTATCAGGTGAAATCTCACACGAGGATTCCTACGGGTGAAGTGCCACAGTTTGACCTGGCGGAGTGCAGGTGATGTCAGCAGGCTCTGGTCTCCGACATAGTGAGATGAATGATGGAGACGAAGCCGTTCATCTCTACCAGATCTGGATAGAGCCGAGAACTTCAGGTATCTCGCCTCGTCATGATGAGCGAGATTTTTCCGACATACCTCACGACATGCTTGTGCCGGTTGCGTCAGGATTTGACCACGATGCTCTCATGATCAACGCTGATGCCGTGATCTATCGCGGAATTTTTGACGAAGAAACTTCGTGGACGCATATGGTCCATGCGGGCACTGGCAATGTATTTATCTATGTCACGAAGGGAAGTATCGATTTCTCCACTGGCGAAACCATCGAAGCAGGTGATCAAGCGCGTATCACAAGTGTTGAAACGCTGGAGATGACGTTCTCAGCCGGAGCAGAAGTCGTCGTGATAGATGTGGGGGAATAGTTGGGAAAATTATCTTTTACTTCTGAGTTACGATTCCTTCGAAATCTTCGACCTTTGTTCATCTACCTTCACGTACAAGTTTCTGTAATTCTTTTACATACGGTTTTCCTGATCCTACCAATTCTGAAGGAGTTGCAAGCTGCGGATTTTTTGCTAATTTCTCACAATCTGTCTCTGGTCTTCTTTTCCCCGTTTTTGGATCAATAAATGATTGTTCATCGTGATAGAGTTCAGTTGGCTTTGGTATATCCACAAGTGAGACAAAAGGAACTCAGAAATCCACATCATTCACGGTATTGCGAGCAACAGAAGTGACTCATAATATTCTGACGTTTGGAAATTTTTGCAAAGCAGCAATGATTTTTTCCACAGTACCTCATTTAGATATTGTATCTTCACAGATAACTACATCAATAGGTCCTTCAGGAATATCGTGACGATTGAATATCATGCTACCATCAGCTGCTTTCTCAGCGTAAATAGAAGGAACTCCGAGCATTTCTCAGAGTCTATCAGAGAGCCGAACGCTTCACATGGCTGCACCAATAATCATTTGAGGTACGATTTTTTGTTCTTCAAGTTTATCAGCCATATCACGAGACACTCTTGTGAGCACTTGTGGGTGTTTCTCAAGCACAGAGAGATTGGTATATTTGTTTGTAATAACACCACTATCCCATCGTATATAACCATGTCCCTCTGGGAATGTGGCAGGGCGATCGTAAGTAGCTCCAATATAAGCCAGTATTTCTGGAATTGTACCTAGACGAACCAGTTCTTCGAGACGTGCATCTATACCAGGAGTTGATGTATTGATATGAACAACTCCCTCACTTTCTTGTCTAAATTTTTCTATTGCATCTTCAAGTGAGAGTCCTTGAGGATTTTTGAGAATATCTGTTCCCATGACTGCTGCAGTAGAACCATGCTCTCTTGCTCTTCATGGACTCATCACGCGCATCTGATCTCCTGGATCATTTCACTCAAAACGGAGTCAGGGAGTTACAATGGAGAAATCCCCAAATTTTTTTCCAAATACAGCACGAAGCAGGGCAGCTTCTTCAGCACTAGCTACTATTCCGTGAATTCACTTTTCGAGAGCAAGATGAGCACGATCGAGCACTGCTCACTTTGCTGGTTTACCGTTCATGCGACGAGAGGCTTTATCATTGAGAGTGGTGAGCCAAGTGATAGCAAGTGTTCTGAGTCACGGATATTGTGTAAGAAGTTTTAATGTATCTGAAAAAGTATTTGAATCTCACTTTGTTCTCTCTGCAGCATAGCTTTCAGGATGGACTGTATAGTATCGAGTTTGTGCTGCTAACCCTGAATCTATCAATCGTTGTATGTGATTTGTATTTGTCGGATTTGTATCATGATCTTTTCCATCGACAAATATGCCAAGTTGTGGATAGGGTTCAAGCATTTTTCTGAGACCATCAAAACCAATTTGACGAGCTAAGTCATTGAATTTAACGACTAATCGGAGTGCTTTCCCATGGTGTTTTTGAGCATCGGCCAGTCGACTAATAATTTCTCATGATTCCTGCTCAGCTTTTGCATCGAGCGCAACAATAAGTTCCGGCTTGGGTATTTCAGATGCAGACATACTATAAAATTATAAAATAGTATATTAATAATATATTTCTATTTCTTCTGTCAAATGATTCTTAAGAGAATAAATAAACCTAAAAAGATCATTGTATCTTTTGCAAAGTACGTATAATTCATAGTTAGAGGATTTTTAACTCTTCTCATTTTATGGCAACCAAAGACGAGTATGATCATCTCCCTGCTTCTGTAACCGATCGTTTAGATACAGGTAATGATAATCAATCTTGGAGTTCAGTTCCAAATGTAACTAGTACAGTGTCAGGTCAAGTAACTGAAGTTATTCAATCTTCCTCCGATGCTCATGCAAGTGGGTAGTGCACGCTATCAAATAACTCTATGAACACGAAAGAAATACAGAAAACGATCTATGCCAATAAATTGGCAAAGGGATTCAACGTTACGGATATTCCGCTCGAATTTTCCCATCTCTATGGTGAGGTAGCGGAGGCATTTGAAGCATGGAGAAAGAAGAAAGATGACCTCGGAGAAGAGATGGCCGATGTGGCTATCTACCTTCTCGGTATGTCAGAGATACTCGGCTTTGACCTCGAAGCGGAGATTCTGAAAAAGATGGCGAAGAATGAGAAACGTGTCTATGAGCATCATGACGGAGTGAGAGTCCGCGTAAGTGGCGAATAGTTGCAATCAGATATTCGGGCCTATAATATTGCTGATTACTTTTTTAAAAAAATTCTATGAAACAGATTATCTCTTGGTTCATCATCATCGCTCTTATCGTTCTGGGTGTTTGGTTTTTCTGGGCTGGACGCACACATGCTCCGTCTACGGAGACTCCTTCTGAGAAACTTCCCGCAGCGATGGCAAATAATTCTTCTCAAATGATAGAAGTCGCAGCTCCTCTTGGAAACGCTCAGATCACAAGTCCCCTCACGATCACCGGTCGAGCAAGAGGACCGTGGTATTTCGAGGCGTCGTTTCCGATAGAGCTCCAGGACAATAACGGAGCTCCTATAACCACTGCTATTGCTCAGGCACAAGGAGATTGGATGACGGAGAATTGGGTGCCTTTCACGGCAACACTCACATTTCCAGCTCAACCAGCTGGCTCTCTGGGAAAAATCGTCCTC
The DNA here is from genome assembly GCA_964632405.1 of uncultured Candidatus Peribacteria bacterium. Classification (GTDB taxonomy): domain Bacteria; phylum Patescibacteriota; class Gracilibacteria; order BD1-5; family JAGOOR01; genus JAGOOR01. The sequence continues at coordinate 28,585 of CAZWBM010000009.1, forward strand.
AAAAAAGATAATCCTTCTGGTGAACCACAAAATGATGCCAGCATAGTCGTACCAGTCCAGTTCTAAGCGCATGATCACACTTGAGGACATTGCTCAACTCTTTGCTACTTATTGTTCCTTGTATCCCGATGAAGAAGACAATTTTCCTGTACTCCGAGAACAATTAAAAAATCACGAAACCGATATTTGTTCCAGAAAGAATTTCACAGGCCATATTGTCGGTGACGGTTGTGTACTGGATCCACGAAATAGAAAAATTCTCATGATCTATCATGCGACCCATGAGAAATGGTTTTGCCCTGGTGGCCATATTGACGTGTGAGATTATCATCTTGCTGATGCAGCGAGAAGAGAGGTTTTGGAAGAAACATGAGTAAAAGCTGATTTTGTATTTGATGAAAATAAAGAACCGATGCTTCTCTCTATCAACTCACATATCATTCCTGCACACACAGGGAAAAAAGAGCCGGAGCACTGGCATCATGCGATGACCTTTCTCTTTCTGGCTGACTCCACACTCTCTCTACCAGACAATACAGATGATGGTGTAGCAAGTGCACGATGGATAGATATAGAAGAAGCTCTTCAATACGGGCATATGTGAGATATGATCTCTAAAATACAACTCACCTAGAAAATTTTGCAACTCATTTCTTCGTAACTTGATTTGACTACATCTAGTGTCTGCATATAAATTCACTACACAATATCTTGTGTTTTCTCTTTCAAACAATCACGCCGTGCATACATTTTTTGAACAGCTCTAAAAAATGTGGGTGGTGTACGAAGATCATTTTCTAACTTTTCTCCTTTTATGGCTGCTGAAAAAAAGCTGATCTGTGCCGTCGGTACAGATCCAAACAAGATCCTTCCCATGAAATATAAATGGGCACGTCAACACTACAAAAATGGTGTCGCAAACAACTGGACTCCGGAGGAAATCCCGATGCAAAAAGACGTCGAGCAATGGAAAGCGAAAGATGTGCTCACAGAAAACGAGCGACATCTCATCATGTGGAATCTCGGATTTTTCTCAACAGCCGAAAGTCTCACTGCCAACAATATCGTCCTTGCGATGTATCGTCATGTGACAAATCCTGAATGTCGCCAGTA
>CAZWBM010000010.1:0-22281 GCA_964632405.1 uncultured Candidatus Peribacteria bacterium
TATATCATCTTTTCATGCCAAAAACACTCATCCTCCATGACACCTTTCTGTATCGCGGTGGTGGAGAACGTCTCGTGCTCATGATGGCAAAGGTTCTTGAAGCCGATATAGCCTCCGGGTTTTTCAGTACGGGTAGCTATAATCTCCGGGAACAGGGCTTCAATTGAGCCATGATACCACTTATGCCGAGCATTTTTCTCCATGAATTCCGTTGGTTACCAGAAAAACTCGCTTTTATCATGAAAAACGGTCTCCGGCATTTTGGGCTCAAGTGGGCCTTCAGCATCAATGCCAGAAAGCTTGCTCGTGCTTATGATACCGTGATTTTCAGCGGAGATTGTCTCTCGGCTGTACGCCATTTCGAAGGGAAAAATATCCTCTATTATTGCCATACGATCCCCCGCTATCTCTTTGATCAAAGAGAGGAATACGAACGAAAGGTGCCCAAAATTATGCTTCATGTCTACCAAGTCATGACAGCTTTCTTTAAAAGGGCCTATTTGAGAGATATCGGACGTATAGAGAGAATTCTCACGAACTCAAAAAATACGCAAAAACGCATCAAAATCTTCACCAATCGTGACGCAGATATCCTCTACCCTCCTGTCGATACCCATTTTTTCAATCCTGCAGCAGAAATAGGCGAGAAAACCTATTTCCTGTCTTTCGCCCGACTTTCCTCTATTAAACGGGTGGACAGAATCGTTTCTGCATTCCAGAAAATGCCTGAAGAAGATCTCATCGTGACCTATGGGAAAAATGACCCAGAAAAGGAAAAAATACAGATCATGATCGATGGATGTCCGAATATTGAGATGTGTGAATCCCCTTCTGATCTCGAGCTCCGAGAGCTCATACGCGGGGCCAAGGCAACAATCTATGTCCCTGTTGATGAAGATTTCGGCATGAGTCCTGTGGAATCCATGGCATGCGGGACACCTGTTATCGGAGTTGATGACGGCGGGCTCAAAGAAAGCATCATCGATGGGGAAACCGGTCTCCTCATCAATCCACGCTGTGAACCAGAAGATATCAGAGAAGCAGTCAAAAAAATCGAAACAATGAATGATCTCTCAAGCGCATGTTTAGAGAGAGGCGCTGAGTTTAGTCTGGATAAATTCGAGGAAGAGCTACGCAGATTCCTCTCCCAAGGCTAAAATCGGTCTCTATAGGAAAGAAACCAAACGAGTCAGATGACGCTTCCGAGAGACGCAGACCAGAGAGGTGATATATGTTGGCTGATCATCCATCCACCGACAAGAGGACCAATAATGGCTGTCAAACTCCCGAGAGAGCTAAAATACCCACTTACTTCTCAGCGCTTACGTGGATCAGCATGTTCCATACCTTCTGACTGCATAACGGGCCACATAGCAATCGTAAAAAAGACCATACAGAGTTCAGCAAAAAGCCAAACATAGATAAGCGGCTGTGCTGTTTGGTCATAGGATGCGACACTCGTGAAAAGTATGCTCGAAGCCAAGAGACTAATAAAAAGTATCTTTCGAGGAGTAAATTTCTTGAGCCAGAAATGATTCAAGAGATACCCCTGACAAAAAGCCATAAAGAGTCACACAAAAGCGAGCAGATACCCTATATGTTTCACATCGAGATGGTAAAAGGCGTCCATATAAATACCAAACGAATTCCGGTAGACACCGGCGCCCAAGCCTATGATAAAAAAGAGCCACAAATACATGGCAATTTTACTCTTAAAAAGAGCGGTAAATACAGGAAATTTTGATTCTTTTTCATGGGATTCTCATCGATCTGTATGGGTCTCTGGAAGCGTAAACCATATGAGAGCGGCGTTGACGAGAGAAAATACACCAGATACGAGGAAGGGTATCTCAAATCCAAAATTGAAAAGGAATCACCCCAGAAGCGGACCAACAACCATAGCCATACCAAACATCATACCAAAAAGACCATAATACTTCGCCCGTTCTTTGCTATCGCGCGATATATCAGAGAGGATTGCTTGGGCTATCGTGATATTTCCTGCAGTGACACCATCGATGATACGGCCAATGAACACCCACCAGACATTCGGTGCAAAAGCCGTAATAATCCAACCAAGAGCTGAGCCGATTACACTCCAAAAAAGGAGATTTCGGCGACCGAATTTATCAGAGAGACGACCGAGATACGGTGCAGAGATAAAACTACATACTGCATACGTCGCACCGATCAATCCCGTCATCAAGTATGTTATATGAAATCGATCGATAAATGCAGGAAGAATCGGAAAAATAATCGTGAGACCGATGAGATCGAGGGCTATCGTGAGAAAGATAGCACGCCTTGGAGTATTGAGGTTGGTAGTATTCATAGACTTTTGATTTTATAGATAAAGTGAAGAATACAATGCCTCGAATTACATGCTTGGGTTGCAAAAAGAATTTTATATCTATTCTTCTTATTGATGTCTCAATTGTTTCTCATATCCGGACTCTTCCTCATATCCTCTGTGGGGGTCACGCTCTATTTTTTCCGAAATATAAACCAGAAGATCCTTCACCTCCTCATCGCTCTCGGAGCAGGAACGATGTTTTCGGTTGCTCTCGTACATATACTCCCTGAATCGATGGAACAGAGTTCTTTTTCCATTTATGCCTTTGTCATTGGCTTTCTCCTAATCTATCTTCTCGAGGAAATACTCACCACTCATCACCATGACCATACACATCATGATCATACACACGAAGATCCGCATGAGCATTTTCATCATGTCGTCGTCGTTGCATGGATTGCGATCTTTGTTCACACCCTCTTTGACGGTCTCGGGATACGTGCATGATTTGCTATCAATACTACCCTGGGATTGAGCATATTTCTGGGTATTGCTATTCATCAGATACCTGTCTCTTTGTCCATCACATCGATGCTTCGTGAATCAGATTTCCAGAAAAAAACCCAGATAATCCTGACGATACTTTTTGCGCTCGCAGCGCCTCTGGGTTTTGTTCTTTCTGATAGTTTCATCTCTCATATATCTGCGAGCTCTGTAGGTCTCGCAACTGCACTCGCTGGATGATCCCTCCTCTATGTATCCAATGTTGAGCTCCTTCCGATGATTCACTCACAATCCAGTAAAAAAATGAAATACGTCACGGTCGGGCTTTTCGTCATCGGCGTTGTCGGCATGAGCATGGTGAAATTATGGGAATAAAAAAAGAACCACTTCTGTGGTTCTTTTTAAGAGGACATTGATTTATCCGAAAATATAGAATATGATGATACTATGTCTAGTTCTAATAAACATGGCGAAGATACACATATAAGGAAGTCTGTTAGAAAAACTATGAAATGAATCACTAAATTCTCTTGAGATGAGGACGAATTATGAGAAAGATTGCAATATTTCACACAAGAATCTGAAACAGCAGAGAAAGATACAAAAAACACAGAACGCGTCAAAACAAGGAATTTGATTGCTCAGTCAATGCGTAAAATAAGATGTCTTTTAAGAACTTCTGGAGATTCAAAGAAACCATTATTGAGTTTACAAGCTATGCGAGCTCGCAGGGTAAACTGACTTGATGGTTATATAACTATATATGTTCATTTTACCAACAATATCAATGATATCTTTGCGAGTGCGCAGGCAGAATGAATAGATTTAAATAAACTTTTTATCATCACCGAATTCGAACAAGGAGAGACAATGCAAACCCATTGACGTTATATGTGGGATTCCATGACTCAACTACCCAAAGATGTATCCCAAGACAATGAGGCAAGAAAATTATTTATGGAAAAAATGAATAGCGATAAACAATCAATACTACTTAAGAGTTTGGAAGATATAGAGGTCGACGTAGTTACCTGACTGGATGGTTACTATGCTTTTTATGTAAGCACAGAAGTATCAGCTCAGGAGTTTTTTGAATTATGTCTGAAAAAATGAATAAATCTTGAGAAAGTAGTTTTAATTCGAGAGCAAAAAACAACTTCATGAGTTATGGAAGCTGAATGATGTTATATATGGGATGAAAGTGAAAAACAACCCTTTGAAATATCTGATCATTGATTTTTGATGGAAATTTTTTTAAAAAAATTGGCCCCAAGAAATACGCCAGGAGGTTAATGATGTGTTTTTAAGACATCCTTAGTTCGCTTCAGATGGTGGTATAACTCCGGCCTTGATAACCTGTTTGATGCCCGGTCGATAGAGAACGGTGATATTTTTGAATTGAAAGAGCATATCCCCGATTCGGATATCTGAAAAGTAATCCCTCGTTTCGGTCTTTGCGGCAGCGACATCCCTGATTTTCTCAACACTTTGGAGTACATCATCAGGACCGATAGTGATCTGATTGACAATATTCTCGAGAGCATCGATCACCTCTGGCGTGAGCTGCACGGCAGAAGAAATATTCATACGCTGTGGTTGCTTCACAATCGGAGAGAGAGCGGGGGTTTGTTTTTCTACCATGCGAGACTGACGAGCATAGATATAGCCTCCGAGGACCACGAGGGCGATGACAAAAATAGCTAATACAGTGGCGAATGCACTCGTATCGAGTGGTGCTGAATTCACTTCCGGAAGAGGGTCTCGGATAAAATGTGGGGTCACCTTTTTTACCCTTGTTCATGATCTCTTAGCTCTAGATTTTGTGGCAGTTTTTTTGGCACTTGTTGCAGCAGCAGCGACTGTACTTGCTTTAGCGAGAGATGATTTTGTAGAGGATTTCTTTGACGCGGTCTTTTTTTTGGACTCAGCCATAGGTAAAAGGTATGAAATAATAGACAAAAGATACTCATCTTTAGCGCTTTTCAAGGAATGGGACACGATATTCCAGATGACAAAAAATAATTGTCATAGAAATCATATTTTATAAATACATCACTACAAAATGCCATTTTTCTCGCATTCTTCGTGGGTCGTCATACCGAGGAGCACTTTCGCACGTGCATCATCAGAAAGTGATAGAAAGCCAGATTTGAGGGCTATAGTGTGGATTTCGGTATCATTTTTACCAGCACGGATAGCTTCTCGCACTTCGTCAGTGACCTGAAAAACTTCATAGATACCCATACGTCCGCTGTACCCCGTGTGCCCACACTCATCACAGCCAGCTCCTCTTTGAGCCAGTGATTCTTTCACGCCATATCGCTTGAGCAGATTATCGTCTCCAGGAAGAGTTGGGATGTTCTCACGGGCACCACAATGACGACATACTCGACGGACTAGACGTTGTGAGATGATAACATCCAGTGATGCAGCCACATCAAAGACTCATACACCCATGTTTTCGAGACGTTCCAGAGTTTCAAAAGCACTCTTGGTATGGAGTGTTGAGAGAACGAGATGTCCTGTGAGAGCCGCTTGGATAGCAGTATTGGCAGTATCGAGGTCACGGATTTCCCCGATCATAATAATATCCGGGTCATGGCGGAGGATAGAGCGTACTCAGAGGGCAAAAGTATATCCAGCACGTTCATTGATTTCTGATTGGAGGATGCCAGGTATCTGATATTCAATAGGATCTTCGAGGGTAATAATTTTATCTTCTGGTTGTTTGAGGGTATCGATCATGGTGTAGAGCGTCGTCGTCTTACCGGAACCCGTCGGACCGGTGACGAGTACCATTCCTTGTTTTTTCTTGAGCGCAGAGAGTATGATATCTTTTTGTGGTCCTATGATACCAAGGCCATCAAAATTGATGACATTCGCAGAAGAATCGAGGATACGGCAGACAATACTCTCACCGTAACGCGTCGGCATGACGGACACACGGATATCGATCTGGGCATCGTGTCCTTCTTTTCAGAATCGGAATTTACCATCCTGGGGCACGTCGTGGATATTGAGCTTGAGATTGGATCGGTACTTCATACGTTCGACGATCATGGCTTGTTCCTTGGCCTTGAGAGTTCCAACAGTTGCCAGATCTCCATCAATACGAAATCGAACTTCAGCATCAGCTTCATGGAGCTCCAGATGGACATCAGATGCACGAAGATCTAATGCTCATTTTATGAGAGCTGTCACGGCACCATCAGAGTCTTGGCGATCAATAGAAAGCTTGATTTCATCGAGTATGTGGCGAAATTCTGGAAAATACAAATTCGCTCCAGTTTTCTCTTGTTTGAGAATCTCGGAGAGTTTTGCGATATTTTCGGTAACCTGAGTCATGCATACATGCTACCCTATTTCTCTTCGCTTTGCAAAAATATCGATACAATATCCCCATGTCATCGCAAAAGAAAAATACCCTGCTCGAGAAAATCCAAGAAAATATGCTTCATACCAAGGATAAAAAGCTCGTTGTGGCCTGTTCTGGAGGAGCAGATTCGATGGTCCTCCTTGATCTATTCAGGACAGGGAAAATTCCTTCTTCAGGGCTGGTAATTGCGCACGTGCATCACGGTCTCAGGAAAAGTGCTGATCGAGACGAAAAAATCGTCCGAAAATATGCTTCAATCCATGAATTGAAGTTTGAAATACTCCACGTCGACGTGAAAAAAGAAGCGAAAAAAACAAAAACCACTATCGAGGAATGCGCACGAAATATCCGTCGAGAATGGTTCGAGAAAATCAGAAAAAAACATCATGCAGATCTGATAGCCACAGCACATCATGCTGATGATCAGGCAGAAACCCTTCTCTATCGGATCACCAAAGGAACAAGTATCACAGGTCTGGTTGGCATAGAAGATGCAACTGGTTGCTATATTCGCCCGCTCATTGGACTCACGAAAAGGGAAATTCTCCAGTACGCAGAAGAGAATTCTCTCACGTATGGCCATGATGAAACAAACGATGATACCAGTATCCCTCGCAACCTCCTCAGGCATGTAGTCATGGGAAAACTCCAAACCATCAATCCTGAAGTGACCTCGGCTCTCACTCGACTCAGCCACTCAGCCCGAGAACTGAAGATCAGTTTCGATGCATTCTTTCGGGAAGTGATGCAGGAAAAATCATTCTCTCTCGACTGGTATCACGAGCTTCCTCTCGGTTTTCAGCACGAGCTCTTGCGTTGTATCTATGAGAAAACCAATGGATCAACCCATGGCCTCTCGATGGCGCTTATAATGGAACTTGACCGATTTTTATCCACCAGGAATGGGGGAAAGAAAGAAGTAAAGAAGATGAAGCTCGTAAAGAAACAGGGGAAAGTAATTATTTCGAAAAAGTAAGGATCTTCTTTTTCAACTCTTCAACTCATTCACCAGTTTTCGCTGAAACAAATATCGGTTTCAAATGCTTATAGTCTGTTTTTAATTTTTTAATCTGCGCTCCTGTACATCTATCGATCTGATTGAAGATATACCATCTTGGCTGTTTCGCACCGATGCGATCAAGGATCTTGTTGGTGACGTCTATCCTATCTGCAATATGTGGATCACCAGCATCGACGACTTGGAGAAGGATATCACATGAGAGCGACTCTTCGAGGGTTGAAGAAAAGGCATCGATCAATTCTGGCGGGAGATCACGGATAAATCCAATCGTATCATAGATCAGGATATCAGGTCGAGATTTGAAATTTCCCTCATCATCAATATAGGCAGACTGGGGTAATTTTAATCGTCCGACAGAAGTTCCGAGCGTTGCAAAGAGTTCATCCTTCTCGTAGACACCTTTATCAGTCAGAGCATTCATCAGAGTCGATTTCCCTGCATTGGTATATCCGACAATCCCGATTGTGACGGCATTCATACGTTTACGAGCTCCGCGATTCTGCACGCGTACTCGACGATAGTGATCAATTTTTTCTTTGGTTTTTCTCTCCATTTCCCGCAGGTGTCGTCGCATGATCTCCGTATTTGTCTCTCCTATACCCTTGTTGGAAGTACCTCCTCCCCCACCCTGCCTATCCATTTCCATACCCATACCAAATATTCGAGGTCCCATATGCTTGAGCGATGCCAGTTGGATCTGAAGCTTTGCCTCGGGAGTTTTCGCATGCCGCTGAAAAATCTTCAAAATGAGATCAACCCTGTCCCACACCTGGATTTTCATCTTCCTTTTCTCTATCTCTTGGATGATGGCATAGATTTGGCGGGCCTTGAGGATATTTCCGATTATGATGGTATCTGCCTGCAGAAGATCAGCGAGCTGAAGGACTTCGTCCAACTTGCCTTTTCCTACATAGGTGCTATAATCTGGTTCATCTCTTTTTTGAAGCGTTTGCAATACGACAACTCCCTGATAGGTCGAGACAAGTTTCTGGAGCTCGGCTATGCGATCATCGAGGCTGTAGCCAGCGAGAAGCACGGAATCTTTCGGAGCGATGTCGAGGAGGATAGTACGCATAGAAAAGAGTATAGTTTATCATTTTCCAAGTCAATTACATGTTGCATACTACACGACCACCAATTTCTTATGTAGATAATCCCCAGATGTATCTCAATTCTCTCTTTTCCGGAAGAGACATAGCAGATGGAGATATTCTCATCGAAAACCCTAAAATATGGAATAAATGATTACTGGCTTGTGTGATAGCTATCTACCGCTGAGCTATTCAATACGCAAGAGAAACACTCAATGATAGGGAAATTTTAGCCCGGCTACAAGCGATTGATTTGCCTGCAAAATGGGCGCAATGAAAGCTGGATATCCGAAGTGATCTCAATTGGTTATACACCGTGCTCTGTTGAGCAATGATGCCTCTAGAGACGCTCGATAATAAACGCAAAATAGATTTTTTCCTTAAATTGAACAAGAGGGGTAGGTTATCAGTCAAAATCCGCACCTATGGTATTCTTGATAAAGCCCCCACATGAAGCGATGTTGCGGAAAATAAACTCGAAGAAGGTCTTCACGATGCTTTAGATGAACTGATTCTTGCAGGGAAAAATTCTGTGGATTGAATACTTGCTTCTTCTAAAAAAGAGTGATAAGATAGTTTTACTATGAATACTACTACCCCGAAACATACAGCAACATATAGCTTCACAACGTGTAAACGATGTGGCTACATGATTGCTACGGATGAAGAACTCTGCAAGGCGTGTCAGAATCAAAACTCACAAGGTCAAACACTCTTTAAATAATTAATCTTACATGCAAACTACAATACATATCTCGGACGATCTTGTTCCCCCCTCTGGCGTCTCAAAGTTTCATTTAAATGGGGAGGATGCTGCTGTGTATTGTCCCAAGTGTGGTGCATATCAAGGAACAAAAATAGGGTTACAAACACATGAGACAGCACAAGTATGTGTTGGTGGATGTGAGCCAATAGATGAACAGGGGAAATCACTAGTATCACTTGGTTGAGGCACAAAATTTCCTATTAGATATAGCACGCTCCACATTAAGAAAGGTGAAAATATAGTCGACCAGCTCAAAAGAATGGGGTATTCTGAAATATCATCAGGGGAAGTTCCTGGATTAGAGACTGAGAAAGATGAACGTAGAACGCCAAAGAATATTCATAGACGCGATGGTCGTGATACACTCATATCATCAAAAGGAGAGTTTGAAGATTTTATCAACAAACATCATCCTATATATTTAGAAATTGAGCATAGCGTAGACGGAAAAGCAGCAATGACATATTTAAAATACCAAGAACCACCTCTCAGGCGAAAAATTGCATTAGTGGTATCAAATCTTCTCAGATTGTAATATATGAAAAAAAACAGCATAAAATCTCCTATCATCCTCGCCATTCTCTGCGCTGTTGGAACATTCACAGTCCTCTTTACTGATAGCTGACATCGTCTCCAGAGTGCTATTGTCGAGAGCGATACCACGAGCCATGCTGAGGCACATCTCGTTGCGGGTGAAGGAACGCTGGCTCTCAAAGTCAATGTCACTGCCACGAATGTCACAAAAATAGAAGGCACACTGCTCTATGACGATGAGTCTATAATTCTGAGTAATCCGAAAGAAAATTTCTGACTCCTAAAAATCGAAGATGGAGAATTTGGTAAGAAGTTTTCCATTGTTTTCTGAGATGTGTCTAACATAACAAAGTGAGATACTCTCGTAACTTGGAAGATGACTCCCGTGCTCCCAGAAGTACATTCTATCAATCTCACAGACGTAAAAATCTCTATGACAGATGGCGCCAAACAACTTACAACAGAAGGAACGGGAGAATTTTAATCAGTTAGATCAAGAAGAATCTCTGGCTTCAATAGTTTCGCCGGACAATCCAGGACACTCACAGAATCATCCAGGAAGTTCGCAAGAGCTTCTTTTTTTTGACTTCAGACGGCAAAAAGGCAGGAATGTACGAGAGATTGGATTGATTTCGGTGACAACGAAATACGCTCTGGAGGAGGCTTTGGTGCATTCTCTATTTTAATAAATTCTACATATTGCCCCCCTGATAAGGGGGGATTAAGGGGGGTTTCAAGATATTCATAAATCTCTCCTGAATGCGGAAAAAGTGAAGCCGTATGCCCATCAGGACCAATACCAAAAAAAGCGATATCGATCTCCCCTACTCTTTCCGTATACTCCTTCCCATTGCTTTCCATCGTCGGACGAATAAAATACTCTTCTTGAGACCATCATTTTTTGCACAGAGGAGAAAGAAATATATCCCAAATGTGCTCGTCATTGCGATCTGATATCTCACAATTCACTCGTTCATCCGTCATGCACCATCGGATACGCGAGGTTTCGATGGTATTCCACTGGTCCGATTCCAATAGCTCGACATACCAATGATCAAACGATGTACCTCCTGCGAGACCAATAGTAACAATGGATTTTTTCTGAAGAAGTGATCCGAGTGTATCAAAAAACCATGTTGTAATATCCCAATGGGCGTGAGTAATTTGCATGCGTACATATTCTTGCCTTTAACCGGAAAATCAAGGAATAAGTCAAAACAATCCCTCAAAAAAAGAAATAAAATAGCATTATAGTTTTTGCAATTGATTCACATCTGATGTAGTATAAATACATGAATGAAAACACACTCACACTCTCGTTACGGATAGCTGCCGATATCACCATGAGCCAGTCACTCAAGGATGATCTCCTAGCACGGTTATCTCAGCCCCTTTCGGAAAAAGAAATTCAGGTGCTTTCCGGGGCTCTTGATTCTTATCAGTCTGAGACAAAGCCAATTATTGATCGAGCATTGAATCGCTTAAGTGATACACAATTGACTGAAATAGAAAATATTTCTACACGACTTTTAACTGACATTAATGCTGATACAGAGTTATATATCGGAAACACTGAAAGAAAAGGTACCGAAAATATCCTTTCAACAATCTAGCATATGTGATCTAACGATACATTTCAACAGAGACTCGCACCAAAAACGAAAGAAAATCAAAAAAATCCTGAGCAATCTGATTTAAATCGTATAGAGAGAAAACCCGGACTCCTCAAGAGAGTTGGGAGATGATTGATTCGAATAGCAGAAATTCCACTCCATGTCGTCGGTGGTGCACTAGATGCTACAGGTCATCTCCTTCATGGTCGTCTCGATAAGAGTGTACAAAGTCTGGCTGGTGGCATCCACGCAGGAATACACGAAATACCTCTCTTGGGTGATGTGATAAAAAAAATTGAGAGAACAACCCCTCGTATTCATGAAAAAATAAAATTCAATGAAAAAGATGATTGAGATATCAAAGATGCAGAAAATACATTAAGAAAAACAGTGGGATGACTCTTGAGTAAGTATGATGGGAAAAGCAATGAAGAGATCAAAAAGGAAGCAGAAGAACTCAGGAAAAAAATTCAGGAAGAATTCAAAAAAGAAGCAAAAAATGTAAAATTCTCTCAGGATTTTGATGAGAAAGATTATTCAGAGGCAAAAAAAGAAATACCCGGAATTCCTGACTTCAATCAACTCAACAGTAATCAGAGAGAGATATTGCAGGTTATGTATTTCTGACGGGGGAAAAGTCCTGATTTAAAAAATCCGAAGATACAGCAATATTTTCAAAAACTTATTACTGCATCATGAGATAAGAGCACACGAGAAAATCAGCTTGATTTAGCGATATTTTCAACAAAAAACATGCCAGAACTGCAAGAATTGATCCATTTCACACCACTAGAACGAGTAAGTATGGACTACACGCTCAATTTGACCGAGCGTGTAAGACGAATCCAGACGAGAAACGAACCAAAAAGTGAACTCCTCGATGATACTGATTTGAAATTTATGTGATGAATGGATAATAAATTAACACAGCTCTTTGGTGAGGTGTATGGTGTGAGCGGCTGACACTAATTTATTTTCAAATCTGACAATTGTATACTAGGACATATTCATGGGTAGATATTCTTGCGTTCGAAGAGAAAATCAAGAGAATCTCATTATTCTCTTTTATGAAAAAACATCACAAATCTTTCGATACATTTTCGCAATTCGCACTTCCTGTGCTCACTATAGGAGGTCAAGTAGCTCTTGCAATGAAATATCCTGAATGGGCCCTCATTATTGTCTTGCTCTCTCAACCATTCTGGTTTTATTCTTCCTGGAAATCCTATAGAGAAGCGGGACAAATAGGCATACTTATTACCACTATAATATATTCGCTAGTGACTGCTGTCTGAATAGTAAATTATTGGTTTCTCTAAACTTTCGGAGCTGTTCCTGGTTCATATATCTGCAGTATCGGGCAGTTATCAGTACAATGCAGGAGATCATCCACGACCTGCCAAGCAGCTTCCACATTTTCCCATGGGACAAAAAATATACGATCGTCTAGAAGGGCTTTTTCGATAAGCATTTCATAGGAATTATTCTTGTTCTCCGGAGTTTCTGCAAAAACCTTCTCAGTTCCATCTCGGAAGAGAATTGTCACAGAAGATTCTTTACGATCGAGGGCCTTTCAAGTTTCCAGGACTATATCTGTTTCCCTCCAAGGACTATCCAATTTGAGATGCACACGGATATAAGTTTCTGTACGAGAATTTGGACTTACTCATGACTCCTCCCTGTATCACCGATATTGTCAGAGAATGACATCGTGATTGGGATCCAGGAGCAAAGGCCTAATGCTCTTCAAGGCAGCATATTCGCTTTGTTGTATGTTTCTATAGTGGTGAGAAATTGATACATCCATTATGGCAATCGATAATATCTGCAAGAGGTGATTCTGGAGGAAGTCACGCGTCGCTCAACTCTTATCATAATAATCACCCCTACCTTCCATGGTAAGCATCTCACGAGCAACGATAGAGATCTGTGCTATATTTTCATCATTCCATTTCTGATTCGACGGATTTAACCGATAATCATAGAGGTCACGGACATATTTCTTACCGAGATAGTGATCCACGCGATATATGCGATCCTCGTCGAAGTGTTTCTGAATCTCGGTATTGAGGGCTCGGGCACTTTCTAGGTCATATCAGAATGGTTTCTCTATCATGAGCCTCGCATTTCATCTATTGAGTCAAACGCTCGCTAATCAATCTACTACCGTGACGAAGTATTCTGGACTGAGGCAGAGATGATAGATTATATCTCCATCGAGCCCTTGAATTTCTCGGATTTGATTTTTGAGAGGAGAAAAATCACCACCCTGAATATCCTGACGGACATAGGAGATAGTTTCAGTGTGATTCAAGAGGTCAGGATATGGTGCGAGGAAGTTTCGGAAATCGTCACGAATCCAATCCCGGCGACCGACACAGATGAGATGATCGTAGACTCATTTCTGCAAAAGTGTCCCCAGTGCTGGCAAGACATATCGTGTTGCGAGGTCTCCTGTCGAACCGAAGAGGACGAAAGTTTTCATGGGATGTAGTATATGAGTTTTTTGCACAAGAGAAGATTCTCCGTATTATTCCCAACAAAATGAATACTTTTCTCGTCATACTCACATTACTGTTCATAGTTTTAGCGAATCTCTATTATGTGATGACTGTCTTTCGTAGACAAACGAAGCCACATATTTACTCCTGGATACTCTGGGCTATCGTAAATACATTGTCAGCCAGTATACAGCTACAGCATGGTGCAGGTTGGTGAGCATTGGCACTGGGGCTCAGTGGAATCATTTGTATCCTCGTTGTCATCATCTCATTTTGGTATGGAGAGAAAACCATCACACATCTTGATACTATTTCTTTTATCTTAGCTCTGGGAATTATCCCTCTTTGGCTCTGGGCCAAACAGGACATGATAGCTATGATACTCGCGCTTTCTATCGATGCACTGAGTTTTATACCGACTATCAGAAAAAGTTTTCACAAACCCTGGGAAGAAAATCTTCTCCCCTATTTTGCTGCTGGTGCATCTTTTTTTATATCTATTTTCCTCGTGCAAGAAAAGACGCTTATCAATATACTATACCCTATTGTCATCTGTCTTGTGAATTTTTCCTTTATCATATTTACTGTCTTTCGTCGCAATATAATAAAATAGCTCTTTTTTATCTCTTCAATTGTCTCCTTTTCACAAAAAATCAGATAATTATACCTAGAATTACGACAGACATTATCCGCGAAGTAGCAGAACCATTGGTTATCCACCACATGGCAAAAGCAATCAGAGTTTTCGGAGAATCAAAAACTATTGGGGGTGATGGCATAGGAAGGATAATAGGCGTTCCGCGAAAGCATGTCATCGTATAGGGGAAATCACGTGTCACAACATAGTGGTACATATTGACCATTTTTCAGTCCCACATAATAGGAGATGTGATGCCGTGGCATACATCGAGATCCTTTGAAGTTATCTCATTTCCATCTGCATCATAGGGGCTATAGATTCCAAAACCATCCAAAGCATACCCGATAAGCGCATTATTTTCATTGATATGAGGTATGCAGCGAGAAAGAGCATGGAAATGATAACGTCCATTGTTTTCTGGCATACCTTGGCAACCGTCTTGCATCTCGTATGCTTGCTCGTCACGCCCCTGAGAATCAATGAAGCTGTAAAATGGAACTCCATTGAGCGAGATACCCGTAGTAGATTTACTCGTACACGATGGTTTTTCGGCTATTTCCGGATAGAGAGGGACTGAAATCAAGAGATCATATTTTTTGATACTATTGGGATTGTGGTCATATTGATATGCTGGATCAGTTTTTTGAATCGGAAAGACGCCTGTCACTACACCCACTGGTAAACCGTTTCCGCGAAAGACACGAGAATCGCTAGTAATGGAAATATCAAATACTGCATCAGGCCAGAGTACGGATCCATGGACATATCCTCCCATTTCCATCTTTTCCACATAGCTCCATGTATCCCCATGGATCCATTGACCTGCTTCACTTGCGCCTACTGGGACATCATAAGCTTTGACATCACAAGGATATACATATCACTTAGTTGGTGTAGTGCTGTATTTGCCATCACCTAACGGGAGCTCTTTCGGATTAACCGAAGGCGAGTTCTTCATCCAGATATCATCTACATCCTGTGCTAAAATTTCAAAAGATATTGTGCATAATACCAGACATGCTATTAAATTTATATGTTTGAATATTTTTTTCATATCGAGTAAGTGTACGCGTTCCAGAACTAAGTGCAATATATAAAATTAAACTATATTTTTAAGAGACCTCTATATACTGTCAAAATGAACTGGATCGAATCCTTTGCCTCTGAAAACAAACCCATCGTTGCGCTCGCTCCGATGGATGGATATTGTGATAGTGCGTTCCGAGCTATTTGTCGAAGAGTGGCTCCGAATATCGTCGTATTCTCTGAATTCTATAGTGCAGATGGGCTCTTCCATAATCCGATTCTGGCAAAACGAGTCCTTACACATGATCCGATCGAGCATCCTCTCGTGTTTCAGATATTTGGAAACACTCCAGAAGTATTTCTCGCAGCTGGAAAAATCATCGAATCCTATGGTGCTCAGTGAGTTGATATCAATATGGGTTGTCCGGCCAAGAAGGTGGTGAAATGCGGTTACGGTTCTGGTCTTATGATCGATCGAGATCGTGCTATGAAGATCGTAAATATCCTCGCGGAGAATCTGAGTATCCCCGTCAGCGTGAAGACACGTCTCGGCTGGAACAATGCCGATGAACTGGTCGAATTCGGAAAATGCCTCGAACAAGCGGGTGCAAAACTCATCTCTGTCCATGGAAGGACCTACCAGCAAGAATACACTGGTGCTGCAAATTGGGAACCCATGTATGAGCTCCAGAAAAACGTGAAAATACCTGTGCTCGGTAATGGCGATTGCAAGAGTTATGAAGACGGGATGAAAAAAATAGGAAATCTGTGAGGATTCATGATTGCCCGTTGAAGCTTGGGGAACCCATGGTGCTTTCTCCCAGGGAATTATGAGCCAACCTGGGAAGAACGACTAACAGTCATGTCGGAACATATGAGGCGTATGGTTGAGACAAAATGAGAGAATCGTGCTTGCCTCGAGATACGGAAGCATTTTACTCATTACCTTCATGGCTTTGAGGGCGTCAAGGAATACAGGAAACGACTAGCGATGGTAACGAATCTGGCAGAAGCTCAAAATATCCTGAGTGAATTAGCTTGAGTACAGCGAGTTTAGTCCCTAGATATTGATAAATCAGGAGAGTCTGTATAATACGAAACTATGAACCCTGACCCGAGCCCCTGAATTATAGTCGGCATACTCATCACCACAGTCCTCGTCGCACTCAATGCATTCTTTGTCGCCAGCGAATTCGCTCTCGTAAAAGTAAGGATTTCACAACTTGAGCTGGAGATAAAACAGGGTAAAAAATGGGCTTCTTTAACCAAGAAAATCCTCGAACACCTCGATAGCTACCTGTCCGGGATACAGCTTGGTATCACCATTGCGAGCCTCCTTTTGGGTTGGGTAGGTGAACCCACCATTGCGCGATGGATCGCATACTTTCTTGAGGAATCGGACATTGTCCTCTCGGCTACACTTATCCATGCTATAGCTTTCGGTATAGCGCTTTTCTGCATCACTTTAATGCATATCGTTTTTGGGGAACAAATACCAAAACTGGTAGCCATCAAAAGCCCTCTCCAGATAGCATCCTGGATTTCGCTCCCTTTGATTCTATTTCAGAAGCTTTTTTTCCCATTTATATGGCTTTTTGATGTTCTCACAAAGTTTATCTTACGTATGATAGGATTCGAGTGAAAGGCTTCCAACGACGTCCATAGCGAAGAGGAAATCAAACTCCTCCTCACAGAATCGGAGGAAGGAGGTGTCATCGGTGAATCGAGCAATGAACTGATCCAAAATGTTTTTGAATTTGATGATCGTACAGTACGACAGATCTATGTCCCTCGGAGTCGTATCTATGCTATCGATATTGATGAAGAATTTGAGACACACTTTGATGCTATCATCATCGAATGATATTCGCGCATCCCCGTGTACCGAGGATCTATCGATGAGATAGTCGGTATTGTCTATTTGAAGGACTTCCTTCCTGCTTTTCGCGCCAATGTAAAAATCGATCTCCATCGTCTCATACGACCAGCACATTTCGTGCCTCAAAATCAAAAGATAGAACAGCTTCTGAAGGATTTTCAACGTCTGCATATCCAGATGGCTATCGTAACGAACGAACATGGTGAAACCGCCGGTATCGTCACACTCGAGGATATCGTGGAGGAACTCGTCTGAGAGATACAGGATGAGCACGATACAGAAGAGGATATCGTAGTTGAAAAACGTCCCGGAACGTACATAGTTCGCACCGAATCGACGATAGCGGATGTGAATAATTTCCTCCCCTCTCCCCTCCCCGAGAGCCAGGAATATGATACCGTTTCTGGCTTTATCAATACCATTTTTGGTCGGATACCAAACGCTGGAGAGATACTCGACCATGGTGACTATGAATTCACTATTCTTCGTCGAGGAAAGAAAACCGTTGAGCTCATAAAAATGCAGATACAAAAATAGCTCAGAAAGTTGCTTTTCTGAAAAATATAGTGTAGGATAATAAGGTAATTGATTTTTAATTACTTTTTATGACCGAGAAACAAGAAAAACCAGTATTGGATAAACCAAAAACACCTCAAGAAATACGAGACAAAGCTCGTGAACGTATGAAGGTTAATGGCTTAGATGATAACGATATAAAAAGTATTCGCGAAGGGAGAATGAGTGATGCTATCAAAATAATGAAGGCCAATAAAGCTTGGGCAGAAGCTAATCCAAATAGTCCCTTGGCAAAATATCTCGCTGATATGCGACTTCAAAATGGCGAAATGGATGCAAAGAGTGCGGAAAAAGCTGTCGTAAAAATCAAAGAATTACAGAAAAAATTGCAAGTAAGTCCCGATGGTGTTGTTGGTACTGGCACTTCGATGGCATTTAGCAAAAAATTGGAAAAAGAAGATTCTGATACTGAAAAAGTAGAAGCTGAAAAACTTCTCACAGATATAGGATCGACTTACACTGAAAGAGGTATTCAAAATCTCAAATCTGGAGAATCCTATCGTGGTAATGATGGGTTTACCTATAAAAAAGAATGAGATATTCTCATTCGTACATCAAAGGATGATAAAACACGTAGGGTATCTACCAACGGTTGAAAGACATGGGATGTGGAAGCCAACTATGTAAAACAGAGAAACCTCCCCAAATCAATAATTGAATTAAAACTTACTGACATGGCAAATGATATAGGAGTTACCTGATTGAGAGAAATCAGTAATGGGAGGTATTTTAGCTTAGGATGAAAATGATTTCAGGTCCAAAGTCTTGAAAAATATGCTGATGGAACATTTCAGATACATGCGATAAATATTGCTGATAATTCTGAAAGACCTTTTAGTGCAGCCTATTTAGACTCACAAAACATACAGGTTTTTTATTGAAAAGGTGCTATGCTGGAGAAATTAAGTCCCGAGAATACAGCTCCCCTCGCTTAAACTTACTTTAAAAACTTCTCAATCACGGCTCGATACTCGAGTCGTGATTTGATATCATTGAAATGTTCTGTCCCCGGCTTCGCGAGTTCTATAAGTCGTTTTTCGAAGTCGGGATCGCCAGCGTAGCGAGCAAAGACTTTTTTCATCTCAGCTATGACGCTTTCTTCTGTGATCTCCGGTTTATAGTGTTTTTTCAATTCTTCGAGGATGATCATGGACTTGATACGGCGAAGTGCAGAGGGCTCAATATGCTCTTTTTTGAATCCTTCTTCTGTCGTCTTGAGATGCTCGAGATAGGACTTGATATCCATCCCCTGTTTCTCGATCTCGCGATTGTGGTATTGCCACAGGTTTTCAACTTCTTTTGCGAGCATTTTCGGGCCTACTTCGATATCTGTTATTTTGATGAATTCACCAGAGAGCTTCTCCTCTGCTTCAGTACGAGCCTTTTCCTTTCGATCAGAGAGCATCGCTTCACGGTATTCGACTTTGAAATCCGAGAAAGGAAGTTTCTTCCCCCAGACACGCTCTATAAATTCATCAGTCCATTCGGGTTTATGGGGATATTCGACAGTGAGAATCGTGCAAGAGAAAAATGCCTTTTTTCCAGCAAAGTCCTTGCTATGGTAATCCTCTGGGAACGTCACGTCAAATTCCACAACATCACCTTCTTTCGCACCGATCAGGGCTTCTTCAAAACCAGGAATCATCATCTTCGCACCGATAGTCATCTCAAAATCACGAAGAGCCATTCGGTCATCCGTAGTACCACCTTTCTTATCATACCCGACAGCATTCAGACGGACACGGTCGCCTTCTTGGATAGCGGTGTCAGTTACCTCTGCGACATCACCATTTTCATCATGATGATGACCATCATGAGCGCCACGAGTGTGAAAATGCGTACCACGAGCGATGATCTCATCCAGTTCTTTCTGCAGGTCTTCATCGGAAACAGAGACCTCAGGGATTTCGACTTTGATTTTTTCGAGTTTTTTAATATCCAGTTTCACTTCTGGTACAACTTCGACACTCATGATAGCCTCGAGTGGAGTCATGGAAACGATTTTCGTGATCTCACCAGAATCAACCGGCTGGATTGCGAGTTTTTTGAGTGCTTTCGGATACACTACTTGGAGCGCTTCCTCGAGGGCTTCCGCCATCAGGCGATCCTCTCCTACTTCACGGGCGACGACCTCAACAGGGACTTCATCGCCTTTACGGAATCCAGGAAACTGACGCATTTCAGCGATCTTTTTGGCAGCTGTTTTCTTGTAATGTTCCATCTCTGCAGCGCTTTCTTTTATGGTGACTTCATAAGTGTGAGCGCTGATTTTCTTGGACGTAGCTTGCATAGGAAGAGAATAGGGAAATAGGAGAAGTGAGTGAACCTACCTGTCGGCAGACAAGGTCTCACTTCGAGGAGCACAAAATATATGTGCCGCAGTATAGAGAAAAGCCGGAAAATGGGAAATTTAATTACTCTTGCTCTCCTGAATCAGAGAGAATTGTTGCTATCGAGTGACTAATTTGAGCTGGTACGTTAGTGGGTATATTAGTATCAGAATGCATCTCTTCTTCATGTCCTTGACGTGAAAGAGCTATTCCAGAAATACCAAGAGCAGTCAATATAACCAAAATAGCACGTTTATTACGGTATAAACACCGGAGTAATGGGGAAGAATTAATTCCTAACTCTATCTCCCGTCACCGCTCCTCAAGTTTACGATACGATCAGTTACCTTGGAAAGCTCACCCTGAATGTGTACGCATAGAACAATTAGGAAATAGGTCTCAAAATCATGGAAAAACTACTCTATACGTGAAACATTGTATTTATATTTTTCTGAAAGCAAGTCCTAGAAAGAGAATAGTTATTAGTTGACATTTATAAACACAAGTGCAAAAGTTGGCTAAACCTGTCACTTCTTTTTTTCAATAGCAACGAGCCATTTCCCAAATGTATCAAGATCAATATCCATGGTTTCTTCTATCTCCACAACCACACCATAAGGCCCACCCCCTTTGCCAGAAACTTTTTTAATCTCACGAAGGATTACAGGGGCTTTTTTTGTTCGTTCATAAAGAGTTATACCTGTCGGCAGGACGTATAAATCAGCGCTCTCAAGCGGATTTCCTTCTGGTCGAAGACTAAAACGATAATCGGTTTGCTGATCTCATTCAAAGCTCCTGCTGGTAAGGAATCGAAATTTCAATCAGTTTTTTTCTAATACTGTTCTCCTACTTCCTGACGAAGATACAAAAACATCACCCTCTCCAGCGCCTTCCACATCGTTCCTTGAAACAACATTTGTAACTTGGGTAGCGGTGTCCCCCACAACGCCGGTTACCTCAGTAGCAATAAGCATACCGGAAGGGTCGAGTACTGTTGAGGTGGCGGTATTAGATGAATTTGATGGCATAAAAAAGTAACTAAAATTACTAAAATATGGCATATTATATAATATAATATATAAAAAGTCAACTACCCCTGGAAAAGTATGGTAGATAATAGATTTAGAGGATCGGATTTTTTATCTTTTAACAACAATTTCCCCCTTTCTCACTCTTCCCATGGGCATCATCGAAATTGAGCTCAAGGTTATTTGTCGGACCATTGTAGAGTTCGCAGAGCACACCTGCTGAATCATACATCCGCTTCGCAGCAAGGAATTCATCACGTACTTCGTATGTAGGACTCCCGAGATAGACGACTCTTTTTATACCTACTTGGATAATGAGTTTCGCACATTCATTGCACGTTGGCATAGCACAGTAAAGTGTAGCTCACTGCATATCACGGCCCATAGAGTTGAGGATAGCGTTTGCTTCAGCGTGGACGACATACGCATGTTTTGAATCATAGAGACGAAGGACATTTCCATTCTCATCACGACCTCGCGCTTGCGGAAACTCGTCATCAGGACATCCTCGCGGAAATCAGTTATATCCGATCCCTACGATCCGATTATGCGAGTCGACGATACAGGCACCGATTTTGGTACGGGAATCCTTGCTCCTCTGTGCTGAGAGAAGCGCTAGTCCCATGAAGTATTGATCCCAAGTGATACGATTATCCATAGTTAACTAAATTATAAGTCTATTATAGTAATTCTCTGGAAAAATAGAAACAGGTTTTTAGGGGAGCAACTGTTTGAGCGTCACGAAAACAGAATAAAATTGCCGAAAAGGAGAGCGAGTTTTGGCTCCCCTAAATGCTCTTTTGGTACTTTTGGCAACAAAAGTACAAGGAATCCTTGCTAATTAAAATAGATTCCACCTCTCGCCCTTCGACAAGCTCAGGACTTGGCTGGAATGACGGATTCACATTACAGGAGAAAAGCGATATCATATTTTCGGACATCCTGTACAAGATTCTTCTTTAGCTTGATACTTCCTTCACGTGGCTCATTGAGGAGGATCCCAACAGGCATTTTTGAGAGCTTGAGACATCCAAGTAAACTCTCGCGGTTTGGCATATATCCATTTCAGACGTGGACGATGTTTTTTTCATACCATTCTCGAT
>CAZWBM010000010.1:22381-27029 GCA_964632405.1 uncultured Candidatus Peribacteria bacterium
TTTGGCATATATCCATTTCAGACGTGGACGATGTTTTTTTCATACCATTCTCGATTTTGAACACGGTTATAGGTTGGGCAGAGCTGAAGGACCTCAATATAGGCAAATCCGGGATGACGAAGTCATGCTTGGAGAATCTCCGTCATATGATTCATATTATAGGAGAGCGTTCTTGCGACAAAAGTCGGGTTACATCCTGAGAGGATACGAAGTGAATCGACTGTTGGTGTTTCTACTCCATAGGGAGAAGCATTCATCTTTGTCCCTGGAAGTGTCACAGAGCTTGCCTGCCCCGTTGTGAGACCAAATGTCGCATTCACATGATGGATGAAAAGAATATTTCTGTCATGCCGGACAGTGTGGATAAGATGGTTGATTCCTTCGCTGAGAGTCGCACCATCACCTGCATGTGCTATGACAGTCAACTCCGGACGGGCAATCTTGATGCCTGTGGCAAGGGGAAGAACTCGACCATGCAGACCATGGATCGTCGTAAGCCCTACTTTATCTGATTCATTACCAGAACAACCGACATCATAGGCAACCAGTGTCTCCGCTGGAAGAATACCCTCGAGCGTGAGTGCCTGAAAGAGGGCTTTTTGGATACCATAATTTCCACAATCATCACACCAGGTCATCACCTCATCGGTTTCCTCGAGAGTAACATAGATATCCGCATTTTTTTTCAGAGAGTCAAACATGCGACAGATAATAGTAAAAATGAACTATAAATCCAGTTCTTTTCTGTCCCGATGAGAAAAAGGTGAAAAAAAGTACAAAAATACTTGCATTTATACACATTTGTCTACAATGCTTCTGTTAACTATTTCTCTTTTCTATGTTAAAGATTCGTTTTTCCCGCGCAGGTCGCAAGCATGTTCCCCACTTCCGTATCGTCGTCACAGAGCATACAAAGCCAGTAAAATGCGGTGAAGTAGACATCCTCGGTTGGTATGACGCTCATACAAAAAAGTATGACATCAACATGGATAAGGTCCGCACTCGCGTCGGTCAAGGCGCTCAATTGACACCTTCAGTCGCAAAACTCCTCAAAGCAAACTCTCTCAGCATCTAATTGCCAGAGAGTTTTTTGTTTGTCGTCGGTACAGCTGTAACATCTCTCCCCTTTTTATGGCAGAAAAATTTATACGCTTTTGTATCACAAACATCGTCGAAAACCCGGATGCAGTAAGTCTGGAGATCAAAGAAGATCCAGATGCTACACGCTATCAGCTCACTGTCCACGCTGATGATATGAGGCGTGTGATCGGACGTGCATGAAGAACTATTCGTGCTCTCCAATCTCTCGTCCGTATAATCGGTATAAAAAATAATAAAAAACTTTTCTTAAACCTTATCGAACCATGTTCACCTCTATAGTCTACGCACAGACATCCACTTTTTCAGATTCGGCTTCTCAGATCTACACGCTGGAAGAGCTCATGACTGTCGGTATTGCTATCCTCCTTCTCATCGCTATTGTCCTCACAATTGTTTTCGTCCTTTGGTGAGGATTTTTGTTAGTCATTTCTGGTGGTGATGAACACAAAGTACATCCAGCTATCAATATGATACGGTATTCCGCTATTGGACTTCTCGTGATGATCGTCATCATCCTCGTCACACCTCCTCTCTCTCGAGCACTCGGCTTTGAGAGCATAGGTGAAAAGTTTAGTCCTGGAAATATTTTTCAGACGATGAAGTGTGTCTCGGATCGTGTCTTTGGGAATACAGACCAATCTTGTTTTGCCGTTGCAAGCGGACAATCATGATTCACAGGCTCATCAGGAATACCAGTTTTTGGTGGATCGACAAGCCAAGGTGGCAATAGTCCAAATGGCGCTGGGAGTTGGACAGGAAACCTGTAAATCAATGTTCAATTATCAATTACGAATGAACAATTCTGGAAGAATAATTCGTAATTCGTAATTCGTAATTCGTAATTCGTAATTTTTCAAAAGTGTTTTTAATAGTTGGCCTCTGAAATCCCTGAAAAGAATATACTCAGACACGACATAATGTCGGATTTCTTTTTTTGGATTGGCTAATAGCTCCCCTGTCAAGGGGAGGAGAAAGTCAGATTAAAAGTGAGGGGTTGGCAGAATGGAAAAAATGATATCAGTGACTCTACACTTCATGTGTACTTGAGTGAACAAAATGTATTCTCCTCAAGCCCGAAACCTATATGAATCTCTCCGGGAAAAGTGTGCAAGCATGCGCCTCATTTTTTAAGATTCACCCAAAAGACATCATCATCATCTCTGATGATATAGATATGGAATTTTGAAAGATCCGATTTCGTGAAACAGGGAGTGGTGGAGGTCATAACGGACTTATTTCCATCATTGAAACTCTCTGAACATCAGATATAAAGCGTATAAAAATTGGCATCGGTCGCCATCCAAATATGGACACAGCCGATTGGGTGTTGTCAAAATTTACCAAAGAAGAGAAGGAACAGCTCGAAGAAGTATTTATCGAAGTGGAGAAAAAACTCCTTGCATTGATTTAGGTAGAGCTATAATTCCAACAACAAAGTAAGCTTAGAAGCTTAGTAAACCTAGCAACTTTGTCATGCCGATGTAGCTCAGCTGGTAGAGCGAGAGTATCGTAAACTCTAGGTCGCTGGTTCAAATCCAGTCATCGGCTCCAAAAAACTCTCAATCATTTTCTTTTCCAAGGAAAACTCATATAATCCTCGCGTTTCAAGAGAAGAATCTCTGGATTTGCTCGATGACTGAAGTTTTCAGTTATGGCGTAAGTCTAGGCTCTTCCTCTGAAGCGCTTATTTTTTCTCATTTTTTTATGATTTCAGGTATTCGCGACAATAATGTCGGAGATATCACTCCGATTTCGAAGTCTTATACTGTTGCTGGTAAGACGTATACGTTTGAGACTGGCTCATTTGCGCTCCTCATCGATGGTGCGGTAACGATCAAAGACTCTCTCGGTCATGTCCTTCTTACCACAGCTGGTATCAGCAAAAAGGGTAAACCAGGAGCAGACTTTTTCCCTCTCTCGGTAGACTATCAAGAACGTTTCTATGCAACAGGTCATATCGGTGGTGGACGCTTCAACAAGCGTGAAGCTCGTCCGACAACCTCTGCGATTCTTAACTCTCGTCTCATCGACCGACCTATCCGTCCGATGTTCCCAAAAGGCACAACAAACGAAGTCCAGATTATTCCAACTATCTACTCTGCGACTGGTAAACAAGATTTCGGTGTCTGGGGTATTACTGGTGCCAGTATCGCTTTGCAACTCGCTGGTGTTCATCAATTTGAGGACGCAGTTTCTGGTGTCCGTCTCGCAGTGATGGAAGATGGTGGTATGATATTTGATCCGACATTTGAGGAAATCAATAATGCTCTCTACGAGCTCGTCGTTGCAGGTACATCATCGATCATTACAATGGTGGAAATGGGAGGAAAAGAAGCCAGCGAAGAGATGGTGATGCGTGGGTTTGAATACGCTCAGAAAGTCCTCGCAGACCTCTCTGCCGCTCAGAAAGATTTCGTCAAAACAGTCGAAGCAAAATATCCTATCACAAAGATGGATCTCGATGTAAAGGCTGGTATCGCTGGTCTCGAGGAAAAAGTCTTCGCGACGCTCTCTCCAGAAAAAATCGAAGCACTCTACAATATCGGTAAGATAGACTTTCATCATGCACTTGAGCATCTCATTGAAGAAACGAAGACTACTCTCGGCTACACAGAAGATACTGAAGAACTGAACGGCAATGAAATCGGAGAACTCGTCTACAAATACGTGAAAAAAGTCATGCGTAAAAATGTCCTCGAATCTGGTCGTCGTCTCGATGGTCGAAAGGGTGACGAAGTACGTCCTATCATGACAGAAGTTGGTCTCCTCCCTCTCACACACGGTTCAGGTCACTTCCGTCGTGGTGTCACATCAGTTCTATCTATCGCTACGCTTGGTGGTCCTCTCGATAATGAACTCGTCGAAGGTATGTATCCTGAATATGAGCGTCGCTATATGCATCACTACAACTTCCCTCCTTACTCAGTCGGTGAGATAAAGATGATGCGTGGAGTCGGTCGTCGTGAAGTCGGTCATGGAAATCTCGCTGAAAAAGCGCTCACACCTGTCCTCCCAAAAATAGAAGAATTCGGCTACACGGTCCGTGTCGTCTCTGAAGTCCACACCTGTAATGGCTCGAGCTCAATGGGCTCAGTCTGTGGATCGACACTCGCCCTTATGGATGCCGGTGTTCCTATTTCTGCCCCAGTTTCCGGTGTCGCTATGGGCATGGTCTTTGACGATGATACGGGTAAATACGTCGTCCTCTCTGACATCCAAGCTCAAGAGGATTTCCTCGGAGATATGGATTTCAAGGTCGCGGGAACGAGAAAAGGCATCACAGCTCTCCAGATGGATACAAAGATTGACGGTCTTACACTCGCCATCGTGAAAGAAGTATTTGAGCAAGCAAAAGGTGCTCGTGAATTTATCCTCCAGGGTATGCTGAAATCAATCGATAAACCTCGTCCGGAAGTCTCATCTCGTGCTCCAGCGCTTATCTCTATGAAGATCAATCCTGAGAAAATTGGTATGGTCATCGGTAAAGGTGGCGAAACTATCCAGGACATGCAGAAATACTTCGGTGTAGAAATCTCTATCGAAGATG
>CAZWBM010000011.1:0-21872 GCA_964632405.1 uncultured Candidatus Peribacteria bacterium
GTTTCAGCAAAGAGATTTGAAACCATACGGAAACGCATGATCCAGAGGAGAGCAGCATAGATGATGCTGAAGAGAATGACTGAGAGAATTGTGCCGATATGTGCTATCCAGATAAAAATCCCGAGGATAATAACAGATACCACCGTTGCCACCAATGCTTGGATGATAGAACGAGAAAGTGACGAATCAAGTTGGGAAGAGATCAGCCATGCACCACCGAAGAGGCCGATAATTTTCATGATGCCCATAAGTTGGATTTTTGGCTGATTGATGAAAGCCAGAATATCCTGCGTGTCACCGAAGATCGCACGGAGGATGAGAACGCCCAATGCCATGAGAATGAGGATACCGATGATCGTGAGTATAGTGATGAGGAAAGATTTGATCCATCCGAGAGCGCTCCAGAGACCGATGAAAAAGAAAAACCCGACGAGGAGACCCACAATGATCGCAATAAGAGGCTTGAAAAAGAGTGATGCTATCCAGACAGAAACGATTCCTATGACAGCAGCTATAAATGTTTTGGCAACACTCTTCCAGAGTGCAACCGGCTCATCATTGCGATCTGCAAAGAATACAAATACGATACTAAAGAGCCCCAAAACGCTCAATGCGACGAGCATCCAGAATGTCGCATTTTCTCCAGTAAAATGCGCTGTATAGGGAGCGAGTTTGTCCCAAAAAGCATCCCATGCATTCGCATTTGTCAGGGTATCAGGTGGAGTCTCATCATCAGGAGTTTCTGTTTCATCATCGCCTGGGAGTTCACCCTTCTCTATCTGTCCCTCAAAAAATGTACGGCCATCAGCGGCAAAAGCGCGTGGCCCCTTCACAACAAATCCTTCCGGGCTTGTGTTTTCAAGAAGTTTTCCGGCATAGAAAACACTTCTATCATCGACAGCATAGAGACCATTTTTTATAACATAAAAACTGCCTGAATTGGCCTCAGGGATATTTTTTCCATCGAAAAAAACATGTCCTGCATCGATGGCATAATCCTTGGTCAACATACGAAATGTCTCAGGATCGGCTTCTTTGATAATTCCGTCTGGACCATAGATGTGATTCTTATCTTGAGCGTATCCATATTGACCAGAGATAACAGAAAAACTCGCAAGATCAGCACCCTCTATCTTTTTTCCCATTTGGAATATCTGATCAGCGTCACGAGCAAATTGACCACCGAGTACCCGAAATGTAACACGGTCAGCATCAGGGATCCGCACCCATCCACTACGAGACTCATTGATAACGTAGACGAATTCACTATCCACAGCATAATTTTCTCCAAGGATAACGAGTCCTGGTGTTGGTTTCTTTGGTATATTGGGGGTTGGTTTTGGTTTTGTTGGTGTTGAAGTTATTTCTCTCGGTACTGAAGATTTTTCAACCGTACCGGATGAAGCAAAAGCTCCTGTAAGAGCAAGCATTGAGATAAGAGACAGTGCGACGATTTTTCTCATAAATATATATTATAAAATATAATATGAGTACAATATACAGATAATCAGTGATTGTCAAAATTATTTAGGGGCTCCTGAGCAAGTAGTAAGAAAAGAAAAAATACAGAAACGAGGGGCCGGGAACGAATACTGTCTGAGCGTCATGAAAATAGAAAATAAGCTGCTGAACTGGAGAGCGAGTTTATTCGTTCCCGGTGGTTTTGGGTACTTTTGCCACCAAAAGTACCAGAACGAATCAGAAATTGGAATAGATTCCACCTCGCGTCCCGACGCGTCGGGACTTGGCTGGAATGACGGGAAATAATGACAACCAAAAAAAATTTCCTATACTGCAAATTATGAAACCTATCGAATACCTCCGCCATGTCGTTGGGCTCCGAAGCCCCTTGCGGATCGCCTATCACTGGTGCCGATGATTCCTCGCTTTTGCGCTTTCTGGAAACCCAGCAAAAGGACTCTACATCATCGGTGTCACCGGCACAAAAGGGAAAACCACCACTTCGACACTTATTGCCACAGCTCTTGAAGCTTCCGGCAGGCCTGTTGCACTTCTCTCCACGGCCCAGGTCTGGATAGCAGGAGAAAAAAAAGAAAACGAGTCAAAGATGACGATGGACAGTCCTTTCCGGCTCTGGAAA
This sequence comes from uncultured Candidatus Peribacteria bacterium, assembly GCA_964632405.1. Classification (GTDB taxonomy): domain Bacteria; phylum Patescibacteriota; class Gracilibacteria; order BD1-5; family JAGOOR01; genus JAGOOR01. The sequence goes on from CAZWBM010000011.1 coordinate 2,102, forward strand.
ACCATCAAAAAGGCAAAAAAAATGGGAGTCACTCATCTCATCCTCGAGACATCGAGCCACGGCATCTACTATTTCCGAAATATGGGCATCCGGTATGATACTGTCGTGCTGACAAACATCTCTCAGGACCATCTGGACCTGCATGGAACCATGGATCACTACGTTAGGACCAAAGCAAGGCTCTTCAAGCATGATATGCACAAGCTCTGTATCCTCCCTCGCGACTGCCAGTATTTCGACGTATTCCAGAAACAAGCCGGTGATTGCATCACCTACAGCATGCAGGATCCTGCGACCTATCAGGTTCGCGCACTAAGGACAGACGCAGAGGGTATCGATATGGTCATCAAATCGACACTTCCAATAGTGGAAGAAGCTCGCATTACGTCGGGACTTGTAGGAGTATTCAACGCTGAGAATCTCCTCGCAGCCTATGCAACGCTTCGATCTATTGGTATCGAAACAAAACCCATACAAGATGGATGGAAAAATTTCACCGGCGTCCCTGGTCGCATGGAACCGGTACCCAACACGCTCTGACTTACTATCTTGATTGACTATGCACATACTGAGAAAAGCTTGCAATCTGTTTTAGAAACTCTTCGCTTTTCAATGAAAAATGAAAAATGAAAAATGAAAAATAATGGATTTTTAAAAAATACTTCCTCTATTGAACATTGAACATTGAACATTGAACATTCAATTCATAATAAAATAATTGTAGTATTTGGTGCAACGGGTGATCGCGATACGACCAAACGCCCGAAAATGGGCGCTGTCGTCCATGAAATCGCTGACATTATCGTTTTGACTGATGACGACACCTTCACTGAATCATCGAGCCGCATTATCGATATGGTAAAAAAGTGAATTCCTCGAAAAGAAGGTGAGGCATTTCAGATCATTCCAGATAGAAAAGAAGCTATTCATTGGGCTCTCCAAAAAGCGAAAAAAGGCGATATCATCCTCATTGCTGGGAAATGATGTGAGACAGTACAGGTGACCAATAAATGAGCTATCCCCTGGAGCGATCGAGTGATCGTGGAAGAATTTCTGGGATAAGTTTGTGATTTTTCAAATAAGAGGAATTATTTGACTCTAGAATGATTTTCGTAGAGTATGATGAAGATTTTTCTATGAACATACTCCCTCCCGCTTCGTGATCCATTTCGAAACCTTCGCTTTCTACTCGAAGTCTCTATGCTACAATTCTCCTTGGTATACTGAGCTCTTGTTCATGAGTCAGTAAACAACAAAAAACTCCACCTCAACACTTATGAGCTAGAGTTGAGCAAGAAGCAAAAGAAAAGAATCTACTAGAGAATCTCAAAGAAGTACAGAAATTCCTCGAACAAAAAATGGTAGATGATCCTCTCTTTGGAACTGTAGAAAATATAGAAAACTTTATTTGCGACCACCTGTCACGGAATGGACATACAGCACACGTTCACGCAACCATTGCGCCATTTATCCCTACCAGTGAAGGGCAGTGGATTTATCTCATTGTGTCGATAAAAATAGATAATTCTTCTTATTCTTTGAGCCTTATTTCAAAAGATGAGGACCAAATCACAGAAAGACTCACTGTGATGGTTGACGCTTTCCAGAAGGAACTACAAATATCCGTGTTCCATAAATTCCAAGATGTCATGATGCATAAAACTGATGATGCAACTTGGGGAGATATAGCAAAAGATGTCGCTGATTTTCTTTCGGAAGAATCCTGAAAATTCATACAACATGGGTATGAATATAGATGATGTACTATAGAGAAGAATCCTGAAACAAACGAAATAGAGGTCCAGATCCAGATAAACGATATAAAAAATGAAGAAATTTTTGTAGTACCTGTTAGGACATTTCTCCGTGAAAAAGAAGGGAAGAGAGAAAATCGGGGGAGCGAAGACGGTGTATCTATGCTTGCCTAATCAAGGATGATCGATAGAAAAATAGACAAAGAAGCACAAGAATAACTCACAAAAAACCTCCATTTCTGGAGGTTTTTTAGAGTGAAAAGGATATTATTCCTTGTCAGCTTTTTTAGTTGCTTTCTTTGGCTTCTTCTCCTTCTTTTCTTCACCATCCATGTCAATATCGAGATCTGCTTCTTTTGAGGGATCAACTTTCGCTGCTTCGCCTCCAGAGATGGATTTCTCAGCACCAGCCGGAACTGGTTCGAGGGCCTTCATAGAGAGACCGATACGGCGCTCGTTGATATCGAGCGTGATAATTTTTGCTTTCACTTTCTGACCGACCTTGATCACTTCTTCGATATTCTTCATGGGAGTATGAGATATCTCAGACAGATGGATGAGACCATTGATACCACCATTGAGCTCTACGAAAACACCAAATTTTGAAATTTTCAGAACTGGAACTTCGATGATATCATTGAGCTTGTAGGCGCTCGCCAGCTCTGCCCATGGGTTTTGCTTGAGACGCTTGATGGAGAGGGAGATTTTTTCAGGATCGAGGCCGATGATTTCGACATTGACCTTGTCACCGATTTTCGCAAATTTCCCAGGATTTGCGACATGACCCCAGTCGATTTCTGAGACATGGACGAGACCCTCGAGACCATCGAAAGTGACGAAAAGTCCGTAGGAGAGGATACCAGATACGACACCCTCTACGCGATCACCGACCTTGAGATTCTTGAGAGCGACTTCACGTGCCTGATCAGCGGTTGCTCGTTCAGAGAAGATGATTTTCTTGCCATCATCCTGGACATTGAGCACGCGGACCTCGAGAGGTTTACCGATCAGGGCTCGGAGATGAGAGAGGATTTTCTCTGGGTCAGCATTTTCCACACGTGGATAGTGAACTGGGGAGAGCTGAGAAACGGGAACAAATCCTTTCATACCATCGAGATCGATGAGGAGGCCTCCTTTGTTTGCTTCCGTAGGAATAACTGTCATGGTGAGATTCTTCTCTTTGTTATCGAGGAGTTTGCTCATGAGCGTCATCTGGCTCGCCTTTCGGAGAGAGAGGATGAGGAGTCCTGATTCAGGATCCTGACCACGGTACATCGCAGGGACTTCGTCACCTACTTTGAGCGTGCGGACATCCATGACAGAAGAGAGGAGATCTCCTCCGGAGATGATACCAGTAAACTGATTATTCACATCGACGAGGAAGAGTTTCCTTCCGATAAATACGATCGTGCATTTCACAATTTCGCCCTTTTTCAGGGGTTTTACGACTGGCTCGGCGGCCAATAGTTTGAGGAATTCTGACATAGCCATAAGGGGGTTAGAAGTAAAAGATAAAAGTACAGGATTCGGAAGGTCCGATTCTGGGAACTTTTATTGGCTCCTTGTTGAGAAATAAGAGCTACGCATGTGCCAAGGTACACATTTGCAGCGAGTCTAGTTTCTAGATTCTAAAATCTAAATTCTAGCAAAATGGGGCGAACGACGGGGCTCGAACCGGAGAAATGCGTGAATCGCATTTCGAGTGGTAATGGGTTCGAATCCGACGAACACTGTAATTTTGGGGCGAACGACGGGGCTCGAACCCGCGACAACTAGATTCACAGACTAGGGCTCTACCAGCTGAGCTACGTCCGCCATACAAACCCCTCCAGGAATCTGGAAGTGCGGGTAGTATAATAAAGGGGAGAAAATTGCAAGCACGATTGCATCTCTCAGGGAAAGGAGAGTAAGAGTCTCAGTGCTCGAAACGAATTGTAGTATTTTCTAACGTATTCTATCCACTTCTCCTGATACTTCACCACCCATTGGCATGATTTCTCTCGATCTATGGGCTACATAGAGCTCATCATAGAGTTTCTTGGCTGCATCTGGATCATTATCTCGGACATATGCTTGGATGGTTTGAAGGATTTCATCTGGTTCACGTCCAGAATAAAATCTCTCTACTGGAGACTGTATTTTGACAGTAGGAGCTGTGAAGTCCCTCGAAATATTTGCTTGCAGAGAGGATGGAGTAGGAACGAAAAAGAGGACGCTGACAAGCATCATCATGAGAACGCTTCCGGAGAGAGCGAGGAGAAGAAAAATATTTTTTTGTTGCATATAGACCTATCCTACCATATCTAGATTTGAAAAGTCAAATATTTCACCTATACTCCTTTTTATGCGCCGACATGAGTTCTTTTTCTGACTTGTCCGTATACCACTCGAGCTCCTCATCGTCATAGGAGCATTTCTCCTAGCCCGAGAGATACGTATAACGACAGACCTGATACCTGGTGTCCAGCTTCCTGATCGTACGATCGACTTCACCTATCTCGTTGGACTCGCGACAGCCAGCTACGCTATCATTGGTGTCATTTTTGCGTTTCAGAAGGTCTATGCCATTGAGCGAATTATGGGCATCATCGAAGAAGTATTTACGATTATCAAATCCGTTTTTGTCGCTTTTTTTATCATGATAGGGCTCCTCTACCTCACCAATGGATTCCCTTATGAGACGATCCTGATCCCCCGTTTGATCCTCATCTATGCCTTCCTCTTTGCCATGGGTGGGATAATCCTCGAGCGTATCATCATCCGCTGGATACGCATGTATTGATTTACTCACGGATGGTTTCGGAAGAAGAAAATACTCCTCATAATGAATCACAGTGAGCCTCATCTAGAAAAGTCACTCATGAACCAGTACCATCTCTCGATCGTCGGATACCTCGCACCATTTAGCCAGAAAAGCCACTTCGAGTATCTCGGAACTATAGGATCCCATGCCGATATCATCGAACAAGAAGACATCGATGAAGTCATCATCCTCGCCCATGATCTCCCCTATGAGCTCAAGAAGGTCCTCTTCGAATACTGCCAGATCAACGGCATTTCCTATCGTTATGTTGGCAATCTCTACGAAACATCCAAAAACAATGCTCATATCGACTTCCTCGGACGTATACCGCTCGTTGAAATCCGTACTATTGGCATCACTGCATGGGGGCGTGTCGTAAAGCGATCTTTTGATCTCGTTCTTGGTATTATCCTTTTCATCCTCTTGATACCGTTCTGGATCGGTATGAGCCTCATTATTGTGCTAGAATCGCCTGGCTTCCCTTTTTATGTTAGCACCCGCATAGGACGATGAAGTAAACCATTTTCTATGATAAAATTCCGCTCCATGATCCATCATGCAGAAGAAATGAAGTGAACTATCCCAAATGAGCGGACAGACGGACCCCTTTTTAAGGTAAAAAATGATCCTCGTATCACGAAATTCGGAAAATGGATCCGCAGGTGGTCTATCGATGAACTTCCCCAGATCATCAATGTTATCCGTGGCGATATGAGCTTTATGGGACCACGTCCTCACCTCCCAAGCGAAGTCCATAAATACTCCGAAAAACAACGCCAAGTACTCACGATCAAGCCCGGTATCACTGGCATGGCTCAAGTATATGGTCGTGATACCAATTCATTTGACCGTGAAATCGAACTCGATCTCTTCTATATAGAGAATTGGAGCCTTCTTTTGGATACCAAAATTTTGCTCCTTACCTTTCGGGCTGTATTTCAGGGGAAATAATATATAATCCTCACATGTCGCTCTACGAAAAACTCCAGCACGCCACCAGTGAAGAAGATGTAAAAGACATCTACATCAAAGCACTCGGGCTCAAAACGTATCAAAAAAATCTCATTGATATCCAAACCGAAGAAATCTGGTTTGAGGCAAAAGACGGGTACAAACACTCCACCTATGAGATGTTTACCCAAATTATGCACTACGTACAGGAGGCGCTGAATGTGGGGGAAACTGTTCCTCCTTTTCTCTGTGTCATCGATACACAAAAGGCTGCCCTTATGAAAACGTCAGATGTCGTCCCTTTTCTAGAAAAGAAAACGATCAAATGGTGAAAGTCCGCCAGTGGTTACACGCAAGAAGCACTCGATGCTGTCTCTGCCTATATCGGGACACACTTTGTCTCATTTCGTATTGAAACTCACGAACAAGAATTCATCGAGACAATCAAAAATGCTATCAAAAGTGGTGATATCATTCGTACACAGATTACGCCCGATAATCTGAAACAAGTCTTCGATAAATGGGGGGAGAAAATCGGTCGAGAGATAGCATGAGTGAAGGAAGAAGATTATGCGCTCCTCTTCTTCGCGGATATCATGCATGATGGGACAAATTCGACACATCTCAATCTCCCAGCCGAGCTCCTCTACAAAAATGGAAATCCAGTATTCAGTCTCTGAGGTCACATCTACGAACTCGGAAACAAGGAGTGATACCGCCAATTCTGGCAAATCTATCATAAGCCACCAAAAGCAGAATATCGTGATTATCTCCTAGAGAGAAGAGACAGTCTCATTCCTCTCGATGAACGAAGCTTTAAATGAGCCTACTACACTCCCCTGCATGTTGTGGATAAAGCGTATGACAAACTCGCTGAAACGCTCGGCAATAATTGGCAAAAAGACTACATCGTCTGGGATATGTGTTGTGGCGTCGGTAACCTGGAAGTAAAGCACGGGAATCCTCGAAATATATACATGTCCACGCTCGACCAAGCTGATGTCGATGTGATGAAAGCGACGAAAACTTGTGTCGGAGCTGAGAGATTCCAATATGACTATCTCAATGACGATATCACCGATGAGGGAACAATCGACTATTCACTCACGAATAAAATCCCTGTCTGACTTCAAAAAGCCATCAAAGAGGGCAAAAAGATACTTGTCTTGATTAATCCGCCGTATGCGGAGAGTTGAGAAGGTGGATGATTATGAAATAAATCATGAGTCGCTAAAACAAAACTTGCAGAGAAATGTATGGAAAAATATGGGAAAGCGAGTAATGAGCTCTTTGTTCAATTTTTGGTACGAATTCAAAAAGAGCTCCCCAATGCCACACTGGCGATATTTTCTACACTTAAGTATGTGAACGCTTCGAATTTCGAAGAATTCCGAAAAACCTGGGATTCGGACTACCTTAGCGGATTCATAGTTCATTCAAAGGCATTTGACGGAATTAAGTGAGATTTTCCGATAGGTTTTCTTATTTGGCAGACGAGTCACGGTGATGGTACACTTAGTCAGATAGGAGAGATAACCTGTGAAGTATTCGATAAAAACGCTCAACCAATAGGAGAAAAGAAGTTTTATAACCTACCAAATTATACCTTCTTGAGTCAATGGATTGTAAGACCAAAGGCAAATAAAGAGGATGTAGTATCGCTGAGCAATGCTATAACGCCTACAAAAACAACGAGCGGATCCAAAAAATGGTCTGATAATGCAATCGCACATTTTGTCTGTGATAGCAATGATTTTCAGAATGCCATAAAATATACATCAATCTTTTCTTCGGCTCAATGAATAGGTCATAAATGATCAATCTACATTACTCCCGAAAACCTCTGGCAGGTAGCAATAGTATTCTCAGTTCGTAGACTGATAAAACCAACATGGATTAACGACCGAGACCAATTTCTCCAGCCTACTGGCGAGCTCACAGAGGAATTCAAGAATGATTGTCTCGTCTGGATGCTCTTTAATGGTTCTAATCTGACAGCTTCAGCAAATGATCTGGAATGGAATGAGCGGAAGTGGTCTATCGTGAATCACTTTATCCCTTTTACTGAGGAAGAAGTCGGTTCTTCTGAGCGATTTGAATCAGATTTTATGGTGCAGTATCTCGCAGACAAAACACTCTCACCCGAGGCTACCTGTGTGATGGACGAGTGACGCAAGCTTTGGCAGGCGTATTTCTCAAGCGTCGATACACATAGTGTTCGTGAAGAACTCAAGCTCAACCGGGCTGATGTCGGCTGGTATCAGATCCGCAATGCTCTGAAAGCACGAAATGAAACAAGCGATTATCCTCCTGTGAGCTTTGGCGCTTTCGAGGAAGCATACAAGATACTTACTGAGAAACTCAGACCACAGGTTTATGAACTTGGTTTCTTACGAGGATAGGTATTTTTATTTGACAAGAGAGCTTGCCATGAGAGAATTATCTCTATAATCCCCAAGTCCATGTACGAAGGTAGCATCACGCCATGAGCACATCGTCCAAAACCCCTCACAAAAGCACAACTCAGGGAGCTCCAAGCAAAGCTCGAATGAGCGAGTGAGCGGATAGAGGAAATTCGTGAATTGGAAGAACGAGAGAGAAAGAAAAAAAGTATTGATTCTCCTCGTTGGTTATAGACTCTATGCAGCCGTAGTTCAGCTGGAAGAACGCTTCCCTGCGAAGGAAGAGGTCATTGGTTCGAATCCAATCGGTTGCACCATAGTTCATAATTCAGAGCTTCAATTTGCCACTTTTGGCTTATTGGAGCTCTTTTTTGTTTTAATTGATATATTAAAATAATATTTATAATATAATTATATTCGTAATATATTATGAAACAATCTTATGTAATTTTTCGCCATTGAGAGGCTGATTATTGATGAAGAAATCCTGATGATTTTTTCCCAGATATTGAATGATCTTTAACTCCTCTATGAATTAACCAGTCTGAGACTCTGGCTCTTAGGTTAGCAACAAAGTGACTGATTTTTGATACAATATATTCTTCTCCTAAGGAAAGAGCTATACAAACCGCTGAAATTGTTACAAAAAACGTAAGAAAAACAGAGACTCAATTTGAAGTAGTACACTCGATTAGTCCTCGTTTTTACGGAGATTGGGAACAACAACGAAAAAAGGATTTTATCACTCCAGAAAATGAGTGAGTTTACTATCAGTACCCTCATTTCAGACCTCCACACGGAGAATCAAATTTTGACGTTTATTCCAGAGTTCAACTTTGGATTGAGAGCATTCTGGAACAGAATAAGGCCACACCTTGAAGCTTTGCAATATCTACGCACTCAAAAGTTTTTGATTGTTTGCGTAAATATTTTCAAAGCGTGTTGTTTCGTGTTGATCCATTTTCTATCCCTCCGAGTAAACCAGAATATACAGAGCTTTTGTGTATAGAGAAAATCACGGAAAAGGACATAATCCAAATAGTTACTGATTTTTAATTATTAATATGCTATTATCGAAATTGTGAACATTTCCAAATGCTTGAATCAAAAAGAGTGATATTACAGATGTTCACTCGGAATTATTCAGGATATATAAGTGACTCGTGCGATCGAGTACTTTCTTTAATTCTGACATGATGTATAGTGCTCTCAATTGACAGAAAGAACAGGCAAAAGAGCAGAAAATATATAGCCCTGAAGCATACAAGAGTGAACTACTTGAAAAATTTTGGACTAGTAAAAGTATAACTGTTATACTCAACGATCAGATTGGAGATAGTATACTGACAGTTCCTCTGCTTATTTCTTTACAATCTCTTGGAAAACCATTGCATATTTATTGAAAAAATGCTGGTGTAATTCAAAGGATTTTGGGGGAAGTCAATATTGAATACACCTCTTTTGACTTTAAGAATGATACTGTGGGGACAAGTACAGATGATTTTTGTATTAACATACATAGAGTTTACCAGCGCAAAGAACCCCCAAGATGACAATATCTATCTCTTGATTGGAGAATGCTACCACTTTTTGATGCAAATTTGTATTCTTTTCCTGCTCGATTTGCTAGTTTAGTTGAAATATTATTTTGATACAAGAACCTTTCCCCCAAAGACACAAGAACTGTAGAAACAAATGAGAGGAAACGTAATGTTTTATTTGTACCATTTAGTTCCATCCCAGACAAAGAAATCCCACAAAAGCAATGGATTGATGTTCTTTCTCATATGAAAGTACAAAATCCTGATGCAGATTTTCTTATGGTTAATAACTATAAACCTAGCGAAACTGGTGGAAAAAAATATATCGAAATAGCAGAAACGATGGAAAGATTGAAATTTAGAGTGAAAGTAATTTGTCTATCTTTGGAGGAACTATATGATTTTTTAGTGGAAGAACGACCATACGTAATTTCTTCTGATACTTGAGTCGCACACCTAACATCTGCTGTAGGACTAAAGACAAATATACTGTTTTCACACTGAAATTATGAATTTTGGAGTTTTGGTTATGATACTGTACGGAGAATTCCGACTATTTTATCACGTTATTTAAGACTGACTGGCTATGGACTGTTTGATCCTGCCTGGAAAAACACTGAACTGGATCCAAACTTCCAACCATTCCTCAATAAAAATATCTTTGATACTCCATATATAATTCGTTCATTATTAGAATAAAGTTATGAAAATTCATTTTATACGTCACGGGGAAACATCCTATAAATGAATTACAGATATTGTAATTTGAGAGGCAAGTGAATTTATGCTCAATGATCGTTGAATTATTCAGTGTAGTGACTTAAGTAATTTATTTATAAAAGAAAATACCGTATTTGATGTAATAGTTTCATCGACTACACCTAGAGCTATCCAGAGTGCTGAAGTCATATTTCCATGAAAAGAAATTATTTTAGCCCCAGAATTGAGGGCAAAAAGCTCTGGTGAATGGGAAGGCAAACTCAAAACAGAAGTTTTTACTCAAGAATACTTGAATAATATTTATGATTTTGTGCCACCTGGCTGAGAGTCATATTCAATGGTAAATGATAGAGCAAAAAAATGGTACTATGATTTTATCCAAAAAAATGCACATCTTGATAGAGTAGCCGTTGTGAGTCACGATTTTGCTATGAAATGTCTATTTTGTCATTTTTTTGAAATACCCTGAAAATATATTGAAAGTCTCAAAATCAATAACGTAGGACAAATGATAATCGAAGTTAATGAAAAAAAGATAAAACTCATTCAATGGAATTAATACTATGAAAGCATATTTTTTTAGACACGGCCAAACAAACTACAATCTTACTCGTCTTTGTAATAATGATCCAAATGTAGACGTTCATTTGACTGAGTTATGAATTGAACAAGCGAAATCGCTCATACCTTTTTTCAGATGAAAAATATTGGATAAAGTCTATATATCGAATCTTCCTCGAACGAAACAAACAGCAGAAATTGCTTTGTCAGAAGCAACATATAGCTTAGAAATGGAACCAAGAGTCTATGATAGAATAACATGATTTAATGGTAAATCAGCAGATGAATTTTGGTCTGCATTGTGACACGATATTTTGAATGCAAAAATGCCTGGATGTGAATCACATCAGGATGTAAAAGTTAGGGTACATTCTTTTTTACGAGATTTGTCGTCAAATAGTACCTGATTGGAAGAAATATGTGTTGTGACTCATACTGAGATTATGAAAATAATTACTGGTTATTACCGGGGATTGGCCGATATGGATACTTGGAATCTCCAAATAGAACAATGTAGAGTTCTGGAAATTCAAATCTAAATATAGACTTATTAAAAGTCTAGCCAACTCACGGACTACCATGAATTATGAGCAGATTAGAATTGATTTCTAAAAAGCATATGTAACCCTCTAGGTTCTGTTAGTATCCAAGTTAATAGATCCCGTGTTGTAATAGGTTCTCAATGGTATCCCTTGCAATCACAAACGCACCCCTTCTCCTTTGCTCATGAAAATCCTGGACCTCTTTTCGTGTGAGATCAAACGAGGTATGCCATATCTTACCTGCTTGCGCTTTGTATATCCTCGAATATACTCCCAGCCGGTATGTAGTAACCATACATATAGAAAGGTAAAAGTTTGCAATTTGCTATCTTTTTGTACAATCCCCTCTGTGCCACCATAGCTCAGCTGGTAGAGCGACGGTCTTGTAAACCGTAGGTCGTCGGTTCAAACCCGACTGGTGGCTCCATTCGATTCGGATTTTATCCGAAGAGAATGCCCTGAGCTTGTCGAAGGGCTAAAATCCTCACTCATGGCAAGCCATATTAGTTGATTGAGTGTCCTTTTCTGGGTCGGTACCAGAGTGGTCAAATGGGGTGGACTGTAAATCCACTGGCTCTGCCTTCGGGGGTTCGAATCCCTCCCGGCCCACCAGAAAAAAATCAAATCTCTATCATCTCTGATAGAGATTTTTTAAAAGATGTGGTAATTGACATTATAGTAATTATTATATAATCCACATATGGATTCTGGTGAGAAAAAAATACTACAGAAGGTTCAAATCCCTCTCAAATCATCTCCAAATAGTGATAGAACTATTCTTCTTGCAAGAGAGGTCGAAGATCTTATAGCCGCTATTATTGGACATACATGAGAAACTCGAAAGGAATTCATGGTATGGTGAGCACATTATCGCATACTACTCTACATTCTATTAGACCACTTTCTTGAGAATTGAAGCAGAGCAATATCAAAAGGTGAAATCTTGCGCCGATCGGGCTATAAAGCTATGCCAGTTATTCTCTCTGGAATATTAAATATCCGAAGAGTGGACTGAAGTTATCATGTTCTTGGCTGGGAAAAGAAAGAGTAAAAAACCATAGCTAGGGCGGAGATTTTTCTACTTTTGAGAATGTGGAGATTGTGTGGAGATTGAGATGCAAGACTTGCTTTTCTCATGGTGGGTATAAAATGTTTCATCTACTTCTTAATTATTTTTCTATGTTAGAAACATTTGCAATTATTCTGATCATTCTTTGGCTTCTCGGTATCGTTTCCTCCTATACTATCGGTGGCTTCATACATATCCTCCTCGTCATAGCTATTGTCTTGTTCCTAGTGCGCGTTATCAACCGTGTGAAATAATTATTTAAGTGATTTAACACAGAAGTATTTTTACTTGAAAAAGTACTCTTTCAGGTACGATGAGATAAATAACTCATATGGATCATAAAGAGGACCTTTCTCGTCTGGAACAGAGTGCCAGAAATAATCATCTGAGCCAACTACGTTGGGGCGTGGCCGCTAGTATTGGTGTTCTCCTATGCCTTTGAGGATCATGGAGAAATAAAGGAATTCTCGCATGAGGAGGTTTCGCAGGATACTGAATCTGTTGAGTTGTCGCTATTGCATCTCGTATCGGACGGGACGAAGCCAGGAGTGAAATGGAAAAGCGTAAAAAGAAGTAATACAATATACCAAATAATGGGGTTTTAAGGGTCAGATAATACATCACTAAAATCATCCTTTTGACCGTCTTGTAAATACTCGTGAATAGCGTTCCGAGTCGCGAGAAGTGCCAAGACTTGGGCTCTCTTTCGACGAGGAGAAACAGTGATACCTGTATCATGGATAATCGATTCCTGATTCCAGGAAAAAAGTGTCTCAAAATCGACGCCTTGGACGAGATCTCAGAAAAGCCCAGAACAAGCGATCGTGATCATCGATGCTTGCCCAGTAAATGACCATTTTTTGATAGTTTTCCCTTCTATCAGCAGAAAAACCTCTACATCATCACCACAGATACGGTTATGTTCTTGATATCGTAGGGTAGCATCTTGGATTTCTCCCATATGCTGGGGATTTGTGGCATAAAAATGGATCGTTTCTGACTGCATGAATAAATTATGTTACGAATAATGATTGTGTCAATACTTTCTACCCCCTTATTATACCCCGTATTCGTTGATAACAAAAGAAAGATAGGGTAATCTCTCCTTATGACTGAGACACCCTTTACTCCCGAAACTGGTGGAGCCGACATCGCCGCCTATGAAAACGTAGATTTATCGCAGCTCAATGCCACAGGCGAAGAACTCACTCCAACCGAGAAAAAACTCGAAAATATCCTCATCCGTACGGTATTTTTTGCACGTATCACTGCGTGGATCGCTATCGCCACTTTTATCCTCCTAGGGCTCTATGGATGGACCAGAAATCAGACACAATCCGGCTGGCTGATGTCCCTCCCTATGAATACTTCTGATTCTGCGATCTGTACTTGGATGAATCGTGGCTACGATGCTGGTCTCCGTCGAGATACAGTATTCCGAGACTTCCTCATCGCAAAGGGTAAACAATCCTATGTCGACCTCCTCGATCAGGGCCACTGTATCGCTCCCGATACGATAGCTGATTGGCTTGCACTCCAGAAATCATTTATGTCCGATGAGCTCGCAAAAGCCTATGAATCGATTATTCCAAAGAAATTCCTCTGAGCCACCATCACTTCTTCACCAGAGCTCGAAGTCATAGCGAAAAATGCTCCCGAGCATCGGATGCATCAGGATGTCATATTGCAGCTCATATCCGATACTGCTGCAAAGATAGATGATGCTACATCTCGTATCGTCTGTAATGAGGTTCGTTTCTTGGAGCTCAGTGCCGAAGCCCACTGTGAAATGACCACACATCCACCAGTTCAACCACGCGCTCGAGCTGTAACGTTTATGAAAGAACTCTCAAACACCAAATCAGTCCTCGTGACCTACCCGAGCACACTCGATATGGTCATCGATGAAAAAACAAACCTCCTCAAAACCAGTTTTGTCGTCAAGATGACTTATATACCAGCCAGATACGAAGCAGGCACTATCCAAAAACTCACCTATGACAAACGCTAATCCCCTCATTACCCTCCGTAATAACGCCATCATATGGTGTTCCATCACCGTGCTATTTTTTGGAGCTGCGTGGTGGATTAATGGATTTTTTGCAGATGTTGGATGACAGACTGTCAAAGAGGTATCGACACTGACGAATACGATCAATCTCATTCGCGATGAAGGAGTGATCACAGAGAAAAACTGGGAAGAACTCTCTCCAGAAGAGAGAAAAAATGAACGATGGGCTACGATGACAAAACTCGTGCCAACACTTCAGAAACTCATCGGAGTAGGGACACCTTTTGCTGCCAGAAATATCACCAATATGAAGGCCATCAGCCAAAAGGTCTGAACTGGTAACTACATCACCTGGCTCGAAAAGTCCTGGACAGGTGAAGCTCAAACAGAACTCACTCAAACACAGAATGATATAGCAGAAATCATTCCTGTATTCGCTGGAATTGCTGAAGTATCCAGTACAGAAGGTATTGGCGGGAAAATTACCCTCAAATCACTCATCGAATATATACAGAGCAATATAGTCGATCAATACAGCCTCTTAAACGTTCTCGGACAAATCGGTATCAACGGTGTCCGATTTGAGTCTGGCGATATCGGTATCTACGAAGTACCTCTCCAGTTTGAGCGAGTCCCAAATGAAAATATCGTTCGTCTCCTCCAATTTCTGGGGAAAACGGGTGGTGTACGTATCACAGAAATGGGAAAAAATATCACAATAGAACATCTCCTCTCTCGTCCGATCAAAAATACACTTCAGAATGAATCTACTCTCAAGAATCTCCTTATCACCATAAAAGAAATGTCCATAACACCAACAGGCGTAGAATGACAAAATGAGCAAAGAACAGTCACGACAAAAAAGAGTGATAACTGGGATGTGCGCATGACAGTTCAATTCTATATACGCGGTGTCAGCAGTGATCATATTGCTACTCTCGACACCACTCTCACGACACTCCTCGATAAAAATGGTCGCTCAGGCTCCCTGATTGCGCGTGGAAATGAACTCCTCAAAGTCTGTAATAACTGTCCTGAAGCCGCACAGATCAGAGATATTATTACTCTTTTGACCAATGCCCGTGCTGCTTATGACAGCATCATTATCCAAGAAAAAAATCCAAAAAATAACTTTTCTCCTATAGAAATACTCACACACCGAACTGATCTCGCAACCACAGTAGAAACACTCGAAAAGAAGCTCGATACACTGAATTCCTTTATCGCACCTGCACAATAAACTATGACCACTCTCGAAATACTTAAACAGGCAATATTCACTGGCGAAGACCCAGCAAAGATTTGTGATCTCATGATCGTCGTCGCGATAGAGGATCATGCATCAGATGTGCATCTTGAGCCCCTCAATGAAAAAGTGCGTCTACGATACCGTATCGATGGAGTCCTCTCAGAAGTGCTCGAATACCCTACCACAAACCATCCTCAGATCGTCGCACGTTACAAGATCCTCGGCAACCTCAAAATGGATGAGACGCGTAAGCCACAGGATTGACGTATCTCGCATGAAGTCGGTGACAAGGCATTTGACCTGCGTCTCTCGACACTCCCGACTGTCCACGGAGAAAAGATAGTGATGCGTATCGTCGATAAAACAAAAAAAATCCCTGATCTCGAGAAGCTCGGCCTCGAAGGAAAAAATAATGATATCATCAGCCGTGCTATTGAACAACCGAATGGTATTATCCTGAACTCCGGTCCGACAGGTTCCGGTAAATCGACGACACTGTATGCCATCATGAAAAAACTCAATCAACCGAAAGTGAATATCATGACGTTCGAAGATCCAGTCGAAATAGTCTTAGACGGACTTAATCAGAGTCAAGTATTCCCTGATATCGGATATACTTTTGCCACTGGTCTCCGTACAGCTCTCCGTCAGGATCCTGATATCATGATGGTGGGAGAAATCCGAGACCAGGAAACAGCGGATATTGCGATAGAAGCATCGCTCACTGGTCACCTCGTACTCTCTACAATCCATACAAATTCCGCCGCAGAAACACTCACCCGTCTCATCAATCTCGGAGTGAAGACTTTCTTGCTTCCAGCAACAATCAACGCGATCATCGCACAGCGTCTCGTCCGAAGGATAAATAAGGATAAGGCAAAACGTGTCCCCTTTTCAGAACTCGATATCAATCTCCAGCAACGTGTCAAAAACGTCATTGCTTCGACACCAAAAGAAGAGATAAAAGTCCGTCTTTCAGAAGAGATCATGCGGGATCCTGGTTTCCTCGTTCCAGATATGACAAAAGTGACAAATCCGGATCAGGCCTATGAGGGTCGTATAGCACTCTATGAAGTCATGGAAATCACAAGCGGTATCAAGGATATGATCATGAAAGACGCACCGGCACGAGATATATTCACTGCTGCTGTCCGTGACGGTATGATTTCGCTCGAACAGGATGGTATCATCCGTGCTCTACAAGGCGTCACAACACTCGAAGAAGTCTATGGCGCTGTCCGCCAGGAGGTATAATTTTTCATACTCATGAACAATAATTCTATCATCATCCTCTCAGAAAAATTTGAAACACCAAAAAGTCTCACACAAAAATCATGGTGGCAGACAATCAATGATGTCCTTTTAACCAATCAAAAAGTAAAGCTCAAGGATAAAGTCACCTTTTACCGACTTCTCGCTACGATGGTCAATGCAGGATTGACTGTTATCCAAGCATTGAAAGTCCTCCGTGATGAACAAAAAAATCCTGTCATGAAAAAAGTACAGGAATCGATGATACGCGATATCCAATCAGGACACACTCTTTCCTCGACGTTGAAACTTTTCCCAAAAAGCTTTTCTGATTCAGAAATCGCGATGATCGAATCATGAGAAAAAACTGGGAAGCTCAATGTCGCACTCCTCCAACTCGCGACACAAATCGAGAAGCTCGCCTCCCTCTCAAAGAAACTAGTGGGAGCACTCATCTATCCTGCACTTATCGTCGTCGTCATGATCGGAGTCGTCTTTGTGCTGATGTGGCAGGTCGTCCCGAAACTCATCGGTATATTCACCGATTTCGGAGGACTCCCCCCAGCGACACAGATGCTCGTCAATACGAGTGAATTTGTGCAGAGCTACTGGTACCTCTTTTTTATCCTTCCTTTTGTCGCTATGTCAGCACTGACTGCTTGGCGTAGAACAGAACAGGGTCTCTATGCTTCTGATAAATTTCTCCTCAAAATCCCCGGAGTTGGTATTCTGCTTCAGAAAATCATCATCTCTCGATTCGCACGATTACTTGCCAGTCTCATGAGTAGCGGTGTCGCCATCGTAGAATCTCTCCGGATTATTTCGTGAGCCGTTGGAAATGAAGTGTATCGTCAGAGAATACTCCTCATACGTGATGATGTCACTCGAGGTGTCACTATGGGAAAATCTCTCGAGAACGATCCCCTATTTCCTGATATGGTCACTCAGATGATCAAAGTGGGTGAAGAAACAGCAAAAATCGATCAGATCATTATCAAGGTCGCAGATTTCTACGATGAAGAAGTGGACGGAGCCGTGAGTGCTATCAATAAAATCATTGAGCCGGTCATCATCGTCACGATGGCTATCTTTGTCGGTCTTATCGCCTATGCGATCATGAGTCCGATTATGCAATTATCGGATGTGATTAGTCAGCAATAAGTTCTCTCACATTTTCTGGACGGCAATAGGCAACACGATGCGGAATATATGATACCGGTACTGGACTTTCTCATCACTTTAGAGCATCAATAAATCGTGTTATAAACATATCATCAATATCATGATCTGCTATTTTTCGTTCCCCTTGTTCAAGCTCACGACGAATACCTGTAAGGATAGTGTCAACTCCAGAGCCAACTATGAAAGGATCTCGTCCAGAACGACCGGAACCATTGAAGAAGGTGCTCACTATCCTCGCACGAATGATTCATCGTCTCTCCTTTCAGATTTCATTATGATCAAATTCATCATACGTGGCCAGGACTCTTTCTGGTTTCGGACGTATAATACCATGTTCACCGTAGAAATGATACGTATCCTGCCTGAGGAGAAGGGCTACGTTATCTTTTCCGTGTTGTTCCTTCAGTTCCCGCAAAGTCACCTCAAGAGAATCGCGAGAAATACCAGACACGACAACCATAGGTCATGTTTTTGGTTGAACGAGTAAACGCGCTCTCTTTTCTCGTAATTCTCTTTTGTAGTGTCTCTTCAATTTCCCCATATCCTCACGTGCAAGTGTATCATGAACGAGACTTTCCAGTGAATGAGTCCCATTTTTGAGCATATCATAGGCAAAAGTCATAAGAGCGTTTTCGAGACGCTTGCGAAAAAGCGTTGGCTCCTGTGAGGGCAGATTTCTTAATTGTAATTCTAGTCGTGGCTGGAGAACGAGCGTCGCAGACCAACTCTTATCTTTACTGAGAGTGATCGAAGCTGGAAATCCACCTATATGATTTGCATGGTAAAAATGATATCACTTGCCGCGTAACTCAGTTCAGATACGTTTTATTTCAGATTCCCAATGATCTCGCATATCTCATTTTTTTTGCTGAATAGCTTTTATTTTTTGACTGAGCTCATCTCGTAAAGTATCTACCTCAATGGCTGGTGAAGGTGTAAAACCAAGACCTATAAATTCAGTATCAATAGCTGTTATTATTATTTTCTCTGCTTCTTCTCGTTTCTGTTGTTCTGCTACAATTCTTCGATCTTGTGCACTCTGGCGAATGCTTTGAGCGATCTCCAAAAGAGTACTATTCACATCTTTATCTGTTACCATTGGTGTAATGGTGTCATTTTCAGCAATAGTCCATGACATATGCTCCGGTAGAACCTTGCTTACATCATCATCTCACAATGTACCTCTCAGGTCATCATCAGAAAGAGTAATTACGACAGGACCTTTTTCATATCCAGGCTGTTCCTTGAATTGTTCTTTTTTTGCATCAAGTGTAAGAGCAACACAGGTAAGACTTATTCCTATCGGATCATACTGAGTAACTGCCTCTACAATTGCAGAAGTAGATTCAACGACTGAAGCAACTGGTTCTTCCTTCTTCTTTGATGCTTTTTGAAGAACTTCTTCTGCATCTTTTTCACTTTGAGTCCATGGAGCTTCAGCATACCACTTTTCCTCGAGAGTAAGAGCTTTCCTCTGGTTTTCAAAAACATGGTTGGTATTTGTAGGAAGTGTAACCTTGAGACGGTAGGTGACATGTCCCCGATATTTCTTTCCTTCATTTGGTGCAATAATATTGATACCATGAACATCAGTAAGTGGGATATCCTCAGTTCTCATACGAGGCCATTCACGTTCAAACACGAATTGAGTACCTTCAGGGAAATTACAAGTAGAGAGATCTAATTGAGCGAGCTGTTCTCTGTCACCTCATCGAATAAAAATAGAGGATTTATT
>CAZWBM010000012.1:0-18835 GCA_964632405.1 uncultured Candidatus Peribacteria bacterium
GTATGGATGAGCTCTCAGAAGAAGACAAAATCACTGTTGCTCGTGCTCGTAAGATTCAGAGATTCTTCTCTCAACCATTCTTCGTTGCTGAACAATTCACTGGTACACCAGGTGTCTACGTAAAACGCGAAGATACAGTCAAGGGTTTCGCTATGATCGTCAACGGCGATCTCGATCACGTCCCAGAGAAATATTTCCTCTACAAAGGCAATATCGACGAAGTCATGAAAGCCTACGAAGAAAGTCGTAAGGAAGCCGTTGCTGTTTAATTCATTATAGAAAACCTCTATGTCTGTTGAATTAAATCATGATGAATTATTAGCAGCGTGAATGCCGCTTTATTTAAAGAGATCAAGAGAGGTCAATTGAAGAACTTTTAAGTTAATAGAACAACAGGAAAGGGCTGAAGCAGAACAGCTAGACGCAGCAATGAAGCTATACTTTCAACATGTAAAAAGGCCCAGAAATTAACATAATAATATGCTCTTCTCCCTTATTTCCACAACCAAAAAAGTTCTCGATAAAACCGAGATAGAATCGGTCATTATCCCCACTCTTGCTGGTGAAATCCAGATTCTTCCGAACCATCTCCCTGTTCTCGGTGTCACTCAACCGGGCATTCTCCGTGTCCAGTATATCGGACGTGAGGTGAGCTATGCTCTCGGAGCTGGTATCTATGAGGTCGATGCAAATGGCGTCCGTGTGATCGCTGATATGGTCGATAGCGGTGAAAATATCAATGCAGATTCGATTGCCAAGAAAAAAGAAGAAGCAAAAGCATTTATGATTCAGGCTAGAAAAGATGGACTCCAGAATTCCGCTGAATATCTCGCAGCTGAAGAAGAAATTCTCAAGCAGACAGCTCTGGAACAGTTAGCGAAAAGACGATAAAAAACACGAAAACAGAAACAGGTTTTTAGGGGAGCAACTGTCTGAGCGGGATGAAAAAAGATAGAAGATGAACCTGGTCTATAGCGAGTTTTGGCTCCCCTAAATGATTTTCGTACTTTTTTCATAAAAAGTACAAAAGGAAATGTCTATGACCTGGATTCCAGCTTTCGCTGGAATGACAATGCACCGGCTTGCCAAAAATTGAAAAACTATACAATCCTTCGCATGAGCAAAGACTACTATTCTATTCTCGGGGTTGAGAGAAATGCTTCCCCTGATGAAATCAAAAAAGCCTATCGGAAAAAAGCAATGGATTCACATCCCGATAGGCATAATGGTGATGCTACTAAAGAAACAGAATTCAAGGCTATCAATGAAGCCTATGCTGTGCTCTCTGATGCACAAAAAAAAGCACGGTATGATCAGTTTGGTTCTGCCGAAGGAGGTGGAGGATTTGGAGGTATGGGGGGATTTGATTTCGGAGATATCAATGTCGAGGATATTTTTTCTTCTGTATTCGGGAATATGGGGTGATTTGGTGGTGGACGTCGCCAGAGACGTGATGAAGGAGGTGAAGATATCCAGCAAGAAGTACATATCACCTTTGCTGAGAGTTTCTCTGGAGTAAAAAAAGAAATTCATTTCGAGAAAATGGTGAATTGTGAAAGTTGTCACGGACACGGGACCAAAGATGGCAAAGAACCAAAAAAATGTCCTACGTGCCAAGGGTCTGGCTATGTTACTCGAGCGACCAGAAGCATATTTGGCATGATGCAACAAACTGTCGTCTGTGATAATTGCGGTGGTGAATGAGTGAAAATAGAAGACCCTTGCCGTGAATGTCACGGCAAGAGAAGAGTGAAGAAAAAAATCGAGCAAACGGTCAATATACCAGCCGGTATCGATGACGGCATGACACTCAGAATGACTGGAGAAGGACATGCAGGTAAACATACTCCTGGTGATCTCTACATCAGTTGCCACGTTGATCAATCGCACGAAAATCTCGTCAGAGAAGGAAATAATATCCACACAATACTGCACATAAGTCCCACTGAGGCGGTCCTCGGTATACACAAGAAAATCAAATTCCCTCTTATCGGTGAAAGAGAGATACGTATCGCTGCTGGGACTCAACATGGAAAAAAACTTCAGCTTTCTTCTGACGGGATGCCATTACTAGGGAAGAAATGACGTGGAGATCTCATCATCACCCTCGAGATTCTGATACCAGGAAAAATATCAAAGGAGGAAAAGAAGCTCTACACTGAGCTCCTCGGGATAGAGCAGGATTAGAGCTTTATCTCCTGTACTTTTATATATATTTTATCGAGCGTATTCGGGAGTTTCTTCGCCCAAAAAGGCGTCAGGCGTACAGAAACAGACTTGATATAGGGATGGTTGAGGAGCGTCTTCTCGGCACGTTCTGTGTCAGCATCGAGGAGATCCGAGAGGATGTTTTGAATGGTTTTTTGACCAATATGACTCGAGAAATCATAGAGGACTTGCACTGGTATCTGAGCAGTAGCTTTGATGCTCCATGGTTCATCAGTTTTAGCAAGTACAGCAATGATATCCGGAGGAGTCGCCGATATCTCTATGAGAGATTCTGTGTGTTCAAGAAGATGGGTTTGTGCTGTGCTCAGGAGAGTTTTTCGAAGGGTGGGAACATGATAGAGATATATCATGAAATTCCCTTTCCCAGAAAATGTAATTTTTTTTACATGGTCACCTACCTGAACATCAGAGGTAAGTGAAATATCCAGGATGCTCATGGCATCTGGTATAGGTATAGGAATAAACTCTGCTCTAGTGTCAAAATTGGAGAGTATCGATTCTCTCGCATCGTGCGTGAGCTGATCTCGGAAAACCTTCTCAATACGAGCATATTCCCCTTCTGTGAGGAGATTTTTGTAGGTATCATCTCAGCCAGTAAATGCGTTCAGAGAAGTAACGATCAAGGTCTCATTATCTTTTTCAGAAAGTCCGGGAAAGCGGAGGGTCGTATTCTCAGGGATGTTTCATTTCTTTCCCATAAGCACACCATCCGTCCCAATAGGATCAGCTATCACCGAAACCGTGCTCTCTCCAGGACGCGAATCTTTTGCCCCTGGGATCTCGAGCCATTTTTCTGTTCGAAAAACGAGAGTATCCACCACGACACGAGTCTGAGGTTTGATACTGAGAGCTTCAAGCCCAGAGTTCGTCACCTTGATAACTCCTCGGGCACGTTGGAGGGAGGAGGGATCATAGGCATTCACGTTATAGGTTTTTTTGAGCTCAAAAGGAAATATATCTTTTCGAACAGGGATCTGCAAGATATCACTCATAGCATCTTCAGGCACAAAAGTCACATTTCGGACAGCATTTTGGATACTGGTTTGAGGAGTAATGACAATAGTAGCGTGGGGTGTAGTCAGACTCACGATGCCTATCATGAGAAGTAGGATAACGATGATACCAATAACGAGCATATACCAAGAAGAATGTTTCACTGAAAAAATATCTGAACGGGGGCGAATTTTTTTAGTCAATGAAAATAACCGGGATATAAAACGGATACTATGGAAGCGGACATAATCAAGCGGCGAGAGATTCTCTTGAATGATCTGAAATCCTTCTGGGAGAATCCGATTCATTTCTTGAAGAGTATGGAAAACTCGAAATCCGGATTGTTTCACGATCTTCTTGATACGATCATCACGAGATATGAAGACAAAATTTCCTTCTGGGAAAAGATGATGAAGCATCTGAATATGGAACCATCAAAGAGGTGTTTTCTTGTAGGTGATAATAGTTACTTCCTCTTGGGCCTCGCGAAGTGTTTCGAGAAGAAGTGTAAAATCAGATGTTGTTTTCCAATTAATGACTTTCATGGGGGGCGAAAAAAACAGAACGTACAAGGGCTAAAAGTGGATGTGGATGAAGCGTGAAAAGTGGATCAAGAGTATTCCAATAATGGAGCCAATGTTCATTTGGATCAGCTCCTATACGACGCATAGTAGCATTTTTTTGGATCCAGGGAGAGAGCACTCACTGCTTCACAAGATCATGAATTATGACTCCTGGTCATTGACTAGACAGGCTGTATTCTGTGAAGCTCCACTGAAGATCGAATCTCTCAAATAAAACTCGGAGACTCGAGGCGAGAAATTCCTGGTAATACAACCACTCAGGAATTCAGTGAAATGGAGCAAAATCATTGCCCATCAGGAGAGATTCTCGTTCAAGTGGGGAAAAATATGATGCCAATTCTTCGTCAATAGTTTTCCAACCAAAAGGAAGGGTCTGTATTTCCTGAACGTGCTTTCCAAGATGGAGGATAACAGTCGTCGAATCATATCCGAGATGGATGTGGAGGTGGTTCTCGAGAAAGGTATTTTTATTGCAGAGATGATTCAAAAAGACACACGGAAGTGGTACACACGCGAGAAGTGTATGTCCCGTCGCCCGTATACTGCGTGCAATTCCATTGAGAAGAGTACTGCTTCCATAGAAAAAAAGGCATCGCATAGTCACATGACTCGCATTTTTCCCAAGAGGAAAAACATGATGCCTCTTATCGAGAGCTAGATGGGAGAGAAAAATAGAGAGAAGTTTTCTATCTGACTCGGCGTACCCGAAGTCTTCATGCCAGAGTCTTTTTGCTTGATTTTCTGATTGAGAGAGAAGCTGTCTCGCATACACATCGAGCTCTTCCAGATGGACTGGTTCTTCGGTATGAGGACGAGTGAAAGTATATCATGTTGAGGTGACGAGCGATTCTCCCTGATCGACAAAAATACACACCTCTTCAGGGAGTTCTCCAACATGATCACGGAGCTGATCGCAGCATTGAGTAAAATGCTGCTCGAAAAGACGAGGATGAAATTCTCTTTTCTCAGGAGGGAAGAAACTCTTCACACAATGTTCTAAGTGTGGGATACGTTTGTGAAATTTCAAAACCCCCACCGTGAGCGAAAAATGGTCATAATCGGCAACGAGGTACGACTGATCGTCTTGGAGGAAATTGGTATGAAACATAGAGAGCTATACAGGAAATCACATATCGCTCATATGGCTCTCTTTCCCTACGCGACTCAAGTATTCACGGGCTTCCTGTATTTTCCCTTGTGTCAAAAGTGCGACTCCGAGATCCTCCATAATGAGGACATCATCAGGAGCAATCGTGAGAGCTCTCTCGAGAAGTATGACACCTTTTTTGACATCTCCTGTCATGGTATATGCCCATCAGAGGTTGCGGAGAACCTCCGGATTATTGGGGCTTTTGGTATTTGATTGTTCGAGGTTTTCTATCGCTTTTTGGAAATCATTGCGGATCAGAGCCATATATCCTCGCAGATACAAACCAGTTGAAGATCCAGACTCAAGCGTTTCTGCATAATCGAGAGCTTTCTCAGCTTTTGTATACTCTCCTTCGTAGATATAGATATCCGCCAATTCTTCGTAGAGTTCATATCGCTGTGGGTATCGAGAGAGTGCTCACTCTATCATTGCACGAGCTTCCGTATAGCGCTTTTGGGTTTTTAGCCGCTCTACTTCATCGATGATGGGAAGTTCATGATTCATACTTCTGATTATAGGCATTTCCCCGTGAGCACAAATATTTAGGGGCTTGCTTTTTTATCCTCCTATTCTCTTCCCTTGCTCTTGAGTGGTTTTCTTCCCATTTACCTTGAGTGCGAGCTGTCCACAGGCAGCATCGATATCATCCCCCATGGTAAATCGAACAGTTGAAGGGATTCCGCGCTCTTCGAGTACTCGTTGAAACTTCTTGATCATAAGAGACGAAGTTGGTTCCATATTGTTGCCCATGATCCCTTCGCCAGCGTTATAGGGTATGAAATTCACGTGACCGAGTCGACCTTGCATGAGGTCAGCAAGTTCATAGGCATAAGGGAGCTTATCAGTGACTCATTTGATCATGATGTATTCATAGAAAATCCTCTTATTCGTGACCTCCACATATTCATCGAGAGTCTTCATGAGTACAGCCAACGGATAGGTATTATCGACCGGCATGATAGCTCGTCGGGCCTCATCATTGGGTGCATGAAGCGACACAGCGAGACTGATCTGAGGATGATCAACCATGAGTTTCTTGATGCCAGGAACGATACCACAGGTCGAGATAGTCACACGACGCTCCGAGAAATTCAGACATTTCGGACCACAGAATATATCGAGCGATTTTTTGACTTCTGGGTAGTTCAGGAATGGTTCGCCCATGCCCATAAAGACGATGTTTCGAAGCTGAAGTCATTCTTTTTTAAGGTGATGAATCGCAATCATAACCTGCTCGACTATTTCACCGACCGTAAGGTTTCGGAGTAGTCAGAGCTTCCCTGTTGCACAAAACGTACAGGCCATAGGACAACCAGCCTGGCAGGATATACAGAGCGTATTGCGACCTGAGAGATGACGCATGATAACACACTCGATATGGCGATCATCATGAGTATCGAGGAGGAATTTGGTAGTCTGTCCATTCGCAGAATTGGCAATATGGCTTACCTTCAGAATGTTCTGAGTGAATTGCTCTTTCATTGCCTCACGAAGCTTTGCAGAAATAGTGGTACATGATGAAATATCCTCAATGAGGTCTTTGTAGAGAGCTTGGTGAATCTGGGTTAATCGAAAGGGCTTCTCTCATTGTTCTTCCAGAAACTTCTTCAGTGCTATGTCATCATAAATAGAATGCATAATTTTCCTGGATTGTAAGAGAAATGCGATAATTGACAACTACAAGCAAGAAAAATTTTGCAATTCATCGCTTTTCTATATAGTAGCCTCCGTTCGGGTGATTAGCTCAGTTGGTTAGAGCACCTGCCTTACAAGCAGGGGGTCGAAGGTTCGAATCCCTCATCACCCACCATTGAAAAACATTCGTGATTCTCACCACTCACTTCGTTCGGGTTGACTCGATGCTCGTTTATTCGCATCTCCCCCTCATCACCCACCATTGAATTATCAAACTTCATTCTTTATCGGATGAAGTTTTTATTGATTTTAGAAGTATTAACAATAAAATTTCTGAAATAATATATTATGAAAACTACTCCTCACATCACAGCAAGCATTATCCTCGGTGTAGCTTTTATCGGAGGGCTTTGGATTTATGGGCAAAGACCATCAACGGATGAGGTTATCACTATTACTGGTTCAGCAAAAGAAGCCGTCATGGCCGACCTCGCCACCTATACGCTCTCATTTGATAAAACTTATCCCGCTGAAATGGGTCTCACAAAAATGATAGAGGATTTCAATAAAAAAAGTGCAGAACTTTCAGGGTATTTCAAGTACAAAGGAATACCACCAGAAAAAATAAAAACATGAGATGTTTCTATACAAAAAATATATGAAATGAACGGCTATACAGTCAACACTCAAAACATTATTTCCTACAGTCTCAGTCGGACCATCTCAGCAGATATAACTGATCTCGAATTGGCTAAAAAAATATCAAATGATACGACCAATAAAGCAGCTCAGGTTGGTATTGCTCTCTCAAATAGTTCCACGAGCTACCAATACATGGGACTCGAAGAATTACGACCAAAACTCCTCAAACTCGCAACAGAAGATGCAAAAATCAAGGCAGAAGCTATGGCTTCTAGTACTGGCAAAAAAATTGGTTCGCTGCGGGCAGGACGCATGGGGGTTGTGCAGGTTTTAGCAAAAAATAGTGTAGAAATCAGCGACTATGGATCATACGATCTCTCAAGTCCTGAAAAGGACATATTTGTGACGGTCAATGTGACTTTTGCCCTGAAATAAGACATGTACCTCCTGGCTTTCGAATCCTCTTGTGACGATACTTCAGTCGCTCTTCTCCGAGATGATGAGCTCATTTCGATGCATACACATACACAGGTAGAGCATATCGAAACTATGGGCGTTGTTCCAGAGATAGCCGCGAGACTCCATGCTGATAATATATTTGATCTCATAACAAAAGTTCTCACAGAAGGAAAGGTCCAACTCCGAGATATCGATGTTTTTGCAGCAACGAGCGAACCGGGACTTATACCGTCTCTCTTGATCGGAAAAACAGTCGCAAAAACTCTTGCAACCTCTCATAAAAAACCGCTTATTTGGGTCAACCATATCGAAGGACATATCTTCTCGATTCTTCTGGAGAGAAAATTGGAGGATATAAAATTTCCTATAGTCGTCCTCTCCGCTTCCGGTGGACATAATGATCTCTTTTTCTGGCAATCGCTCTATGAGATCGAGAAAATCGGAAGCACCATCGACGACAGTGCGTGAGAAACCATGGACAAGGTTGGTCGGATGCTTGGACTTCCTTTCCCTGCCGGGAGCCATATCGACGCTCTCTCTCAAAAATATAATCCCGATATTCATACAAATATTCCAGCTTTTCCAATTGTCTTGGAAAAGGACACCTTTGATTTTTCGTTCTCAGGACTCAAATCGGCAGCGCTAAGAGAGATAGAACGGCGAAAGAAATGACATTGAGACCTTTCAGAAATCGATCAGATCGAGATATCCTATGGCTACCAGAGAACTATCATGACTATTCTCTCCAGGCGTTTAATAGAAGCACAAGAAAAAAGAGGTGCAAAAAGTCTAGCTCTCGTTGGAGGAGTCAGCGCCAACTCAACTCTTCAGAAAATCATGAACGACTATTCAAAAAAGAATGGAATCCCTTACTATACTCCAAAATCGTTAAAATATTGCGGCGATAATGCAGCTATGATCGGGATAAGAGCGTACTGGGAATACAAAAAAACTTCTAAATAAGTTCTTAATTATTCCTGTGCCAATATCCCATCATTAAACATTTCTGTCGAAATTAAAATAAAAAATATCACAACTACTCAAGTGACACTTAAGCCAAATACCCAGGCAGGCCAAGTAGATTTTTTATTCTCTTTAAGTCCGACATAAGCAAGGGTAAAATGGGGCAGAAAAATAACCGATAAAGTACCTCATATTCATCCTCACATTTTTTGAGACAATTCTGAAATAATTACAGGCAACATAGGCACATACAGTGTAAGTGACCACCAACCTGAAATTCATAAAGATTTCATAAGAGGATACGCTCTTATAATAGGAATCCATGACAACACTGGATTAATTTTGGGAGCGTATTTTTTACTTAGCAATGAAGCCCCGAGTGATGGGCAAAGATACAGGCCAATTATCCCTGGTATAATAGATACGAATAATAGAAATGTTAATAATTGATTAATAAAAGCTAGATTGTCCGTGAGAGGATCATTAGGAACTGGTCCCCTTAAGCCATCGTCTCAATCGAGAAGTATAATACCATCATTAATATTATCAGGTCATACCTGAATCTCAGCAAGAACACTCTGTGTGGCAAAAAAACAAAGGACAACAGAAAAAAGAAAATATTTTTTCATGTTAAATAAAGATAAAAAGTATAATTACGATGTTATCGGGCAAATACTAAAAAGCAATTCACAATCTAAAACATCTTCAACACTTTCTCCATCACTTCATCCTGATATTTTTCATCCAATCCATCAAATAGAGCAGATACTGAGCTACGGATCATCATCACTGTAGCATCATCGCGAGGAATACCGCGGGATCGGAGGTAATAGAGTTTTTCATCGGAAACTCTCTCGATACGAGCGGCATGTCCTGCTTCGACATCATCAGAGTGGACAAGTAATGAAGGGATTCATCGGATATTCCCTCTAGATCCGAGGAAAATATTTTCTTCCAGAATATGTCACTTCACTTTCTGGATATCTGAATCGATCTGGACTGTCCCGTTGAGAACTATGATACCAGATTCGCCCACGAGCGAGAGAATATGGATATTCGTCACTGTATGGGAATTTGAGAGTTTTGAATGAACCTTTGTTTTCAGTTGTTCATTATTTGTCGCCAAGAGAAGAATCCGGACGATACTCTCTCCGGATTCTGTACGAAATCAAAGGTCATAATCACTATTTCCAGAAATGATCCCACACCATCGAAGTTTTGTGTTATTGGAGATGGTGACTTTCCGAGAAAGGAATTCGGTTGTTTGAGTCTGGTCAAATACGACTACTTCCCCACTCTGGTCAAAGTTGAGCTCAAGAGGACTTTTTTCATTAATTAAAATAGTTTCCATGATTTATGGAAGATAGACAACAGTGCTCGTGAGTTTTTTCATGACCTCTTCATTCACATATCCCGCGGCCAAGATAGTCTGGATATCCTCCACAAGAGTTTCTTCTGTCACATAATCTGGGATAATCACATTGGCTATTTCAACCTCCGGTACTCATCGCTGACCAGATTTAGCTATCATTTCATCATTTTTATCAGGATGCGTGGTAACATCAACAGATTCATACTCTAGTCCTGCATCATCGAGAAGGTCCAGAAGGCGAGCACAATAGGAACAAGATCGTTTGATATAGATTTTCATAGGAGATGGATATACTAACGGTCATTGTAATAATTTCCACTATTTGTCGAATGAAAGCCATTATCCTCGAAAATATCCGTTCCATGAATAATGTCGGTGCGATAATCCGCACAGCTGATGCGGCCGGTTTTGATCGGGTGGTCTGTGTCGGGTATACTCCTACTCCGCCACGGAAAGAAATCACGAAAACCGCTCTGGGGGCGGAAAATTGGGTACCCTGGGAATACTATGAGAAAATCACGGATGCTATCAAGGCCTACAGAGAAGAGTGATGCACGATTATTGTGATGGAAAAAAATAGTTCAAGCACAAACCTCTTTGATCAGAAGAAAAAAGAATCAATAGCGCTCATCATGGGGAATGAGCTCGAATGAGTCTCCGAAATCGCACAAAAAATGGCAGATTTGGTCTGTCATCTGCCTATGCTCGGAAAAAAAGAGTCACTCAATGTCGCTGTTGCGGCTGGGATCGGGATGTATCATTTCATACGCTAAATACTTGCAAAAAAAACCGATTTATATAAGCTCAGGGTTCTATGCCTGCTCAAATATACGTCGTACCGACTGACACCTGTATTGGACTCGGATGCCGACTCGATGACCGTGAATGATACGAGATGCTCTACAATCTCAAATGAAGGGAAAAAAATAAACCGCTTGCTATCCTCGTACCAACATGGGAAGATCTCATGTACGAGAGTGTGCTCACGCCGACGCAAGTGAATTTTTTGCGTACCTACAAGTTTCCTTTTACAGTCGTCTGTGAAATACGCAGCGATTTCCGAGATGAATATCCTATCCTCGATGAGCATGGGTATAAAACTGTTGGCTTTCGGGTCGGAGAAGTATGTCTCCCTAGAGAAACGCGGGGACACATACGTGCACCATTTTTTCTCACTTCAGCAAATAAAGCCGGGGAAGAAGAGTGCCATACCATCGATGAAGTCAATGATATTTTCCGTGACAATATGGACACATTGAAGATACTTCCAGGAGAGGCATGATGCCAGCCATCGAGCAATGTTATTCAATTTATATGAAATACCAACGATCTCAAATACATGAGAAAAAACTATCCTCTCAAATAAAAATAGGGGCTAGTATTTTAGCAATTTTAGTCCTCATCATATTATGGATTTCATGGGCATGAGGAGCTCCAGTGAATATTGATCGAGTCCTCATAATCCCAAAAGGTTCTACCGTGAGCAATCTCGATACCCTTCTCAAAGCAAGGGTAAATCACACTCGCTACAAACTCTGGAAGATGATATTTGCTCCGAGTATTGAACTCAAATCGGGTATATTCGCTGTTCCCGAGTGAACCAATACCCTCAAAGAAGTATTTGAGATGCTCCAAAATCCCACTGCGACCGAAGAAGAGATCACACTCCTGCCTGGTTGGCACAAAGGCGAGATCAATGAAATGTTCAAAAAGCATAATATCGATGGTGATCTCATAATAGAGGAGAAAAATATCATCGCAGCTCTCTCGTCCAAATACCCTTTTATCCAAGGAAAAACTTCTCTCGAAGGTTTCCTCATGCCTGATACCTATAGGATAACAGGAGGGACGACTGTCACAACGATGGTGGATAAAATGCTGGATAATTTTGAGAAAAGAATCTACACGCCTTTTCTTGCAAGCGGGAAACCTCTTGATGCATTTTATGATGTTCTTATCCTGACATCTATCGTTGGAGAAGAAGAAAAAAGTACTACCCAGATACCAATAGTAGCCGATATTCTCAAAAAGCGCCTCCGAAAAGGATGGCATATAGGAGCAGATATCACCGCATGTTACGCCGAACTCATACCATGAACTGATTGCCAGAAATACGTCAATAATTACTACAGTCTCTCTCGAGATGCCCGAGCAGCAAAAAACAATCCCTACGATACTCGAGATATAGTAGGTCTTCCGCCAACGCCGATAGCGAGTATGACGACAGAAGCATTTATGGCTACACTCAACGCCACTGCTGAAACAACTGCTTGGTATTATCTCCATGATTCAAAGGGTGTTATCCATACAGCCATTACTGACGCTGAACATGAAGAGAACAAAACAAAATATTTACAATAAATTGAGAATACTCAGCATGAACAAAGATGAAATCCGACTCATTGTGAAAAATAAAATCCTTCACATGACAGAAGTAGAGAAAGAAAAGGAATCAAAAGAAGTTTCCCAGAAACTCATATCTCTTCTCAGTGCGCAATCATTTGAAACACTTGTTTCTTATGACCCCATGGATGATGAAGTGAATATTAGTGAAGTAAACACTTGGGCAGAAAATCAATGAAAAGATATTATTATTTTTGATCAAAAGTTATCTGAAGTTCCAAAACTCGAAACCGATGAAATAGTCTGCATAGTGCCAGGAAGAGCTTTTACTCGGGATGGTAAACGCCTCGGACGATGAATGGGCTTCTATGATCGATTACTCGAAAAAAATCCCCAAGCATACCCAATCGGAGTTTGTTTCTCCTGTCAGATTTGTCCAAATCTGCCTCAAGATGTATGGGATAAGAAAGTATCTGAGGTTGTATTTGATTGAAATACCCTAGAATAAAAGCATGAATTTCTGACAAAAGGTAGCCCGTTTTTTTGAGCCATGCCGCATATTTCCATTTGTGAGCTTTATGCGTATTTTTACGACTGCCAATACGTCATGTTTTACGCTTCTGCTGGCTTATTTCCTGAAAGAAATAGTTCATGACATTGAAAACAGAGATATGACAGGTTTTACGGATATGCTTTTTTGGGCAAGTATTACCATGGTTTCATTTCAGGTTGTTGGTTTTATCTTTCGCAATTATTTTTGGGTCGAGCAGCAATTCACCTGGGATCCTTATACTTATAGGAAATATCTGAGGAAATTTATCCTTCTTGACCAGGGGAAAGTCGAAGCTCTGGGTACTGGGAAAATACTCAGTATCTTGCAAAAAGGTCTCGAAGAACTGACAAATTCACTCCTGAGCATCATGTCTTATGGAACGAGAATCATCGCTACACTCGCATTCGGGTTTTTCCTGGTGAGAGGATTACCCTGGCAACTCATAACAATCTGAATCATAACCATCACAGCGATATTTGGATCGATAGTTTATTTGAATAGATTCACCTCTTTTTATCGAAGGCAGCGAAAAGAGAATAACGTCAAAACGACATGAGCTATGGCAAAAATTATCATGTCAAAATTTGAGGTATTGCAGAATAAATCAATTGATAAAGAACTAAAAAAGATCGAAGATATATCCGACTATTCTTGGGCCCTCGCGAGAAGGCAGAACTTCTGGTGATCGTTTCTTTTCCAGACTCCGAAATTCCTCCTCTCGATGATCATAGTCAGTTGTTACTATTATCTGGGCATGAGAGTATTTGGAGGAACATACACGCTTAGTGAAATGGTCGGAATCATGACAGTTCTGCCGCTCTTTGAAGTGACACTCCGTGATAGTATAGAGTATTATGAAAATTTCACCAAATCATTCGTCCACATAGAGAAACTCTGGGAATTCCTCGACAACACACCACGGATCGAGTGATATGACAGAGGTAATATTTTTCAATTCAAAAAAGGCAATTATGAATTTCAGGATATCTCATTTTCCTATCACGAAGAATCTTCTGTGCTCAAAAATCTCTCCTTCCAGATACACTGAGGCAAGAAAACAGCACTCGTAGGACGATCTGGAGGAGGCAAGACAACCCTCATGAAGCTCCTCGCAGGGTATATGAGGCCTATGGAAGGAAAACTCCTGGTCGATGGACAGGATATCACCGACATCCGCCTCGATAGCTATTATCCGCATATCGGTTATCTCACCCAAGAACCGTCTGTTTTTGATGGAACCATTGAAGAAAATCTCCTCTATAGCGTGAAGAGGAAACTGCAAAAAAAAGAAGTGGAAAGAGCTATTGAACTCGCAGAATGCCAATTCATCTATGATCTCGAACACGGCATAAAAACCGAAATCTGAGAGCGATGAATTAGATTAAGTGGATGACAAAAGCAACGCCTCGCTATTGCAAAAATTTTTCTGAAAGATCCAGAAATCATCCTGCTCGATGAACCCACAGCCGCTCTTGATAGTTATAGTGAACAAAAAGTGGCAAAAGCGTTTGAGCATCTCTTTGTCGGGCGTACCGTGATCGTCATAGCTCACAGACTCCAGACAGTGAAATCAGCAGATGATATTATCGTTCTCGATAAGTGAAAGATTGCTGAGCGAGGAACTCATGAGGAATTGATAAAGCTCTGAAAGAAATACGCCGGCATGGTCGACCTCCAGAGCGGAATCGTGAAAGAAGATAACGAGGAAACTTATGAAAAATAAAAAAGTTTTAGCTGCAGCCACAATAATTCTTGCCTGTAGTATTTGGTGACTCAACGGAGTCTTCGTGAAGACACTCGATCTGCCACATGCACAACAGACTTTTTTCAGATTTCTCGTTCCGTTCATAATAACTGGATGCATCATCCTCTTGAAAGGATGAGAAAAAATTCATAGACGCTTCACCTGTTATGAATTTTTTACAATCTCAGGAGCAAATGCACTCAGAATATATCTCCTCAATATATGATTCTTGCTTACCACAGTATGAAATGCAGTGATAGCACAACGATCAAATATTTTTTTGATTCTCATACTCGCATATTTTCTACTGTGAGAAAAGCTCACTTGGCAAAAAATCGTCAGTGTGTGTATCGGTTTTCTTGGGCTTACCTTCATTGCTCTGGAAAAAGGAATCGATCTAGGAAATGCAAATTTCTTGGGCATTTGTGCCATTTTTGGCTCTGCAGCAATATCTGCCTATCTCAATATCCAATATAAGCAAAAAATACAGATGCTCGGATCCACCAATACTATCTTTCTTCAATCATGTCTCTGAGTGATAATCTTTGGTATATTTTCGATGGTCACATATTCATTTCCTGATGGTGAAAAATTGATACTGGCATTACTACATAGTTTTCTTATTGGCGTAGTTGGTTTTTATCTATTTTTCTGGTGATTGCACCATATGGAAGTATCGAAAGCGACGATTATCACCTATTCCGAAGTCCTATCCTGAGTATTTTTTGGATACATAATCCTTGACCAAATCCCTTCATGGTATACATATATGTGAGTTATTTGTATAATTACTAGTGGTATTATACTGGCACAAAGAAATAAAATCCCAAACCCGCAATAAATCTATTTTATGCCCCTTCTCTCTTCACACCTTGTCCTACCCTCTTTCCCAGATTACGAACTCCTCGATTCTGGTGATAGTATGAAATTTGAGAGGTACTGAGGCTTCAAAATAGCACGGCCCGAATCGCAAGCACTCTGGACTCGTCATTCAGAGGATTGGAATTGGGATGCTTTTTTCGACAAAAGTGGTGGTGGGCAAGGGAAATGGATGAAAATCCCCGACGATGTAGCCGAATGGAATATGTCTTACGGTGATCTCACTTGGCAATGTCGCTGGTCACCCTATCGCCATGTAGGCGTATTCCCAGAACAAGCAATGCACTGGGATTGGATGCGGAATGTTCTGAAGAAAAGCGGAAGGAAAGAACCGAAAGTATTGAATCTCTTTGCTTATACCGGTATCGCCTCCATTGCTTGCGCAAAAGAAGGAGCAAAAGTAACACATGTCGACGCTTCAAAACCAACTATCGGCTGGGCACAGAAAAATCTCGAGCTCTCGGAATTGCCGAAAGATGCGATTCGCTGGATACTCGAGGATGTCGTGAAATTTGTCGAGCGAGAAGTAAGACGATGAAACACCTATGACGGTATCATCATGGACCCCCCTGTCTTTGGACATGGGGCAAATGGTGAAAAATGGGAATTCGATATATCGTTTCCTCTTCTTCTCGAAAGCATACGAAAAATTCTCTCCCCTGATCCACTTTTCTGCCTCGTGAATACCTATGCTTCGAGTATTTTTTCCACAACGCTTGGAAATATTTTAGCGGATATCCTTCCTGCAGGCACTATCGAATACGGGGAACTGGGCATCAAGGAAAAAACAAGTGAGCGAACGATTACCACTGGAGTGTATGCGAGGTGGAAAAAGTAAGCAAGACAAGTTTTCCACTTTTCTCTATTTCGTATAATCAATAATAAAGACACTTCCTCTCACAAGGACTAGTCCTGTAGTCGCATCAAATATAACGGGAAAGATAGGGTCACACGATTGAGCGCCGAGGATATTCGCGATTTTCGGACAGACCTTTGTCTTCGTATCGCAAATAGGAGTGACGGTAGCGATAGTTTTTCCGAGTTTTAATTGGGAAGTGAGACAATTATTCGTATTAGTGGAAGCTGTTGCCGCAGACAGCGTCGGACATCCTGTCGTCGAGCGTGCATAGACACGAGGGCAAATATCCACTTCATCAGAGACACCATCAGAATCAGTATCTGTAAGGGCAAAAATAATTCCAGAGAATATGAGAGCGAGGAGGAAAAGTTTTTTCATTGGAAACATACTATCACAAGTCAGGTCAAAATCAAACCCTAACATGAGAGACTGATTGCAATTCTCGGGTTTTTCTTAAGATACAGGCATGTCTATCCGGAACTTCTGAATCATCGCCCATATCGACCACGGCAAATCCACCCTTGCAGATAGGATGCTCGAACTCACAGGAACGAAGGAAAAACGCGAAATGAAAAATAGCCAAATGCTCGATACCATGGAGATAGAGCAAGAGCGCGGGATCACAATAAAACTCACACCAGTACGCATGGAGTGGAAAGGCCATGAGATAAACCTCATCGATACACCTGGACATGTGGATTTCCAATACGAAGTGTCTCGAAGTCTCGCTTCTGTCGAGGGAGTCGTTCTCGTTGTGGATGCCACGCAGGGTATCGAAGCGCAAACGCTCTCCAATCTCTACATGGCCATCGAGCATAATCTCGTCATCATTCCTGTGTTAAATAAGATCGACCTTCCGAGCGCTGATATCCCCCGCGTTACCCGTGAAATCATCTCTCTCATCGGATGCAATGAATCTGATATCATCCCTGTCTCTGCGAAAGTCTGAACCAATGTAGACAAAGTTCTCGATGCCATCGTCGCACGTAT
Source organism: uncultured Candidatus Peribacteria bacterium (assembly GCA_964632405.1). GTDB lineage: Bacteria > Patescibacteriota > Gracilibacteria > BD1-5 > JAGOOR01 > JAGOOR01. The sequence continues at coordinate 17,396 of CAZWBM010000012.1, forward strand.
CCCGGAACCACGTAGAATAAATATAAAATGAGAAATAGTATCAAGTTGAAATAAAAAAATAGCTGAAAAGGCCCCCCTGACAAGGGGGGATGAAGGGGGGTTTTCTGAAAATCAAGAAACCCTCCGCCCTTCAGGCACCTCCCTTGACAGGGAGGCTATTGTCCCAGACTCAGTGAAGCTCGGACTTATCTTTGATTCTCAATACGATTCGTATCGAGGCGTCGTTATCTACATAAAACTCTTCTCAGGAGAGATAAAACGTGGTGATAAGATCACGCTTATGAGCACTGATACCGTTGTCGATATCCTCGAAGTTGGTTGCTTCAAACCGGAATATCATCCTCTCCCTTCCCTCAAGTCCTGAGAAATAGGGTACATCGTCACAGGCATTAAAACTCTTCAAGAAGCTCGGGTCGGAGACACTATTTTTGCCGGATCGGAAGAGTACAAACATCCCATTCCTGGTTTCCAGAAAGTCACTCCCTACGTCTTCGCTGGCGTCTATCCAGTCGATACGGCAGATTATAATCAGCTCAAAACCGATATCGAGAAACTCAAGATGAGTGACAGTTCCCTTACAAATGAACACGAAGTCTCTCCTGCTCTCGGTCACGGATTTCGTTGTGGATTTCTGGGGCTTCTCCATATGGAGATCGTGAAGGAACGTCTCGACCGGGAGTTTGACCTCGATGTCATCCTCACAAGTCCCCAAGTGACCTATCAAGTGATGATGCCCGGGGATCATTCCCATGACTTCAAAAATACTCCACTGAAGATAGAGAAGCTCGGCGACAAAACTTATACCCGTCTCTGGATCAGAAATCCTGAACACCTTCCCGAACCAGGTACTTACGAATGGCTGGAAGAACCTATCGTAAAACTTGAGATAATCACACGCTCAGATATGGTCGGAGAGATGATGAAACTCGCTCAAGAACATCGCGGTGTCTACAAAAACCAGACCTATATAGACGAAACTCGTTCAATTATCACCTACGAAATCCCCATGGCTGAAATCATCACCGATTTCTATGATGACCTCAAGTCACGATCTTCTGGCTACGCCAGCATGAGCTACGAACAACTGAATTATAAGCGTGATGATCTGGTGAAGATCGATATCCTTGTCAATAACGAGCGTATCTCTGCCTTCTCGACAATTACCCACCGCAGTAAATCCTATCAAGTAGGATTAGAACTCTGTGGTAAACTCAAAGAAGCCATCCCGAAACAGCTCTTCTCAATCCCCATCCAGGCAGCTATCGGAGCAAAAGTCATCGCCCGAGAAACCATCAATGCCTACCGGAAAGACGTCACCGGATACCTTTATGGAGGTGATGTCACACGAAAAAATAAACTCCTCGATAAGCAAAAGAAAGGAAAGAAGAAAATGAAAGAATTCGGAAAAGTCTCGATCCCAAGTGAGACGTTTATTGATAT
>CAZWBM010000013.1:0-13300 GCA_964632405.1 uncultured Candidatus Peribacteria bacterium
AGAAAATGAAAGAATTCGGAAAAGTCTCGATCCCAAGTGAGACGTTTATTGATATTCTGAAGAAGAAATAGTTAAAGAACCCCCATAGGGTCTATTTTAACGATATCCCGTACCCCTAGCCTCTCCAGATCTCCAGCCATATTGAGCAGTTCTTTTCGAAGAATAAGAACCTCTATGACAGCCCAGCCATCCTTCAGTTGAGGAAGAATTGTTGGTGAAACACCAGATGAGAGCATCTGGCAAACACGATCAACCTGACTCCGAGGTACATTCATCTTCACTATCACTCTTGGATTTTGTTGCTGGTCAAATGTCGCCCGCAAGATGCTATAGAGATCTTGTATTTTCTGCCTTTTTTCAGCATCTTGAGTACTTTCTGGTCGAACATAAAATCTCGGTGAAGATATAAAAAGCGTTTCAAAGACTTTTTGATCATTGATCTTGAGTGTCTCACCTGATTCAGCTATATCTGTAAATGGTTCTTTTCTATAGATGCCTGCGGTCTCGGTTTTTCCATTTGTGCGCCTAATGATGATATCTTTCTTGCGCCAATTCAAGACTTCTCGAAGTTTCTTTCTTGTCAGAACAGGAAGTTCTGTCGAAATGGGATTGCCACAAATATCTTCAGTACACGAAAACACATCTTCTGGTCCAGCCAAGACAAGCCGTGTTGGATCATCTGATTTTCGAGAAAAAGTAAATTCACCAAATGACTCGAGTTTCTTCTCAGATTCCTCATAATAATCCGAACCAGTCATACCACAATCAGCGATTCCATCAGCTATTTCCTCTGGCATATCTCGCCTATCAAGAATGCGTAAAACAAGCCAATCAATCTCAGTTTTGAGTTGATACACCCTGCTCTCTCGATCATACTTTCGCACAATACCCGATCATTCGAGTAGTTTCATAGTTTTGTCTTGGAGACTTCCCGAAGGAACTCCAAATATAATTTGTTTCATATATTTCAAGTTAAGAATAAAACTGTAGTAATCGTTTCACCAACTGGCTATTATTTGCTCTTTCTCGAACAATAGAATCTCTCGATCTTTTTCTATTTCTTTCTTCTTGCATTTTACTAGAGAACTCTTCTAAGCTTCATGTATATCAATATTCACAAGCTACTTCATAAAGATCATTAATACTTCATGATTGAAGAAGTGCTCTTTCTTCTCCGGGGCGCATATCAGCTGTCATAATAAAATTTGTGAATTAAATAAAAAATCCCACCTAACATTTGTTTGAGGTGGGTGGGGGAGAAAGTGAATCTTTCTCAGGTTTATCAGGTTTTTGTGCGTGCGAGGACGCTATGATAGCCACCCATCCCGTTATGGAGCCAATGGGCAACACGTGTTATCGTTGCAGTGCTTGCGCCGGTATTTTTTGCAATGGTTCTATAGGTAACTCATTGCTGTACTTGTTCCGCGACATCGAGTCGCTCTGCCATCGCTGACAACTCAGAGAGCGTGCAAATATCTCTGAGCAGTGCGAATGCTTCTTTCTCACTTTTCAGGCCTATGAAAGCTTTGCAGACTTTTTGAAATTCAGATTTTTTCCTTTGGACAATATTCATATAATTTTGTATTAACGTTTTAAAACATTATGGTTAATTTCAGAATCTGTCAAATCTTTTTAAGAAAGGAATTAGTTAATATACCAAATCTACTCGGTAAAAGTCTCAAAACTACCATTTCAAGAAAAATACAGAATAGACCGTAGATGCTAGAAAAAGCAGAAGAGCTATGCTTCCCAGGAGTCATCTCAGCGGGCTTTGAGTATCAGACATTACTCAACCACCAATATCTGGAGGTACATCCTTTATATCGAGGGTATAATTCGAGGAAGAAGCTTTTTTGGCCTTTTTTGGTATCGATTGATGATCGATATGAAGTGAGGTGGCTGATGTCTCTCCTGTGATATGATCAGTGACGATGAGGATAATGTCATATTGTCCGTAGGCAAGCTGGAGGGGTCATGGATTTTTCTCATCAATTATATCACCATCAGGAAAAATCCACAGATAACTCACTTCGTTCTCTCTATTCGTCTCGGCAGTGACATTCACGGAGCAAAACTCACGACTCCGACAGTGAAATACATCTCACACTTGCCAGCGATTATCAGTTATCTGCCCTTGCAAGAGAATCTCTATAGATAAAGGAGTTTCAAAGTGTGTTGAGAGAGATTCAATAGTTATTTCTTTCTCTTTTAGAACAACATCATTCTCTTTTCGGAAAATACTTTTTATAACATAATCTCCTGTCATTTCCGGGATCCAAGTCTCCTCATATCCTCCTATTTCATTACTGGTGGTGCTAAGTTTTTTGACGAGTTTACTTTCATGATAAATCTCGATCTCAAGAGAAAAAGCTCACCAAGTGCGACCAGAAAAAGTCACAATACCTGATTTTTTAGGACTTACAGTCAGAGTACTTATCCTTTCTGTAACTTCTTTCCATGTTGGTTTTTTATCTTCGCATCACTCTATTTCCTGCTCACTACATTCTCTGAGTAATTCTTCTTGGAGTTCGAGATATTCTTTTTCTTGCTCACTGGTCAGATCATCCTTTTCTTCAGCGCTCAATATATTCATAACTTTTGCAACTTCTAAGTCACTCCAAATTCCTATTTTGGATTCTTTTGCTTGCTTTTCTAATTGGTTAAATTCTTCATAACGACGAAACTGAAATCTTCGCTCCATACGACCGTACCCCTCCGAAACAATCTGAGCATTGAAAAGCCCACAAGAATTTTCTGAAAATGTACCATTACATTGCCAGACGTAAGCCAATCGACGACCGTAATGGTCAACTGGATCAGCATCAAATGTAATCCAAACAGTCCTACCCTCCAGAGTCCTGCGAGCAAAGTCACTGGCCTCTTTGCCAAATTTTTCTACTGGTTTGCGTGGATGGACTGTCTCAGGAGTATCAACTCCCAGAAGCCGAATACGGGTTTTCTTGCCATCAAGAATTGCATCGACAGTATCTCCATCAACGACATTGGTAATAATTGTTTGCTCGGGCAATCAATAAAGTATTTCTCGACGTAAGACATAACCCGTTGGTACAGGAAAATCCCATGTAAAAGAATCTATCTGAATATCACCACAAACAATCCCCAAACTCTCATGAGTATTTCAGAGAACAATGCCCGTTATTGCTTGACGAAGACGAATAGTTTTTCCTCAGGTTAAAATACCTGAAAGCTCAAAATCCCCACTATCATCAGTTATATGACAAGAATCCAGTGACAATGGTTCAAGGGAGATATTCCTCACTTCTATCCACTCGACTGTATCAGCGTGAGGAGGATTGGGAAGCACAGCAGAAATTTGAATTTTGCCACGGAGTTTTTCACAATCCTGACATTTTTCCTTTTGTTCGAAATCCTTTATTACTTCTACGTCATAAATTGCAGTGTGCTCATCAATCTCATCAGAGACAGTCAGATGTACCTGGTATTTTCCGAGAGTAAAGCCATGACTCCCTGGATTTTCTCTGTCTGCAATTCATCCATCTCAGAAATCCCAAGACCATGATTTTGCACCTGTGCTCGATGCTCCAGTGAAATTCAGCATACATTTTTCTGCTTTTCCTAGGGCACATAGTATTCCTGTATTTGTCAGACGCTTATTGCTCGTAATTTTTGTCTGCAACTCGATACGAGCAAAGAGATTTGCTTCTTCCAACTCAATTTTTTGGTTCTTATTACGAAAGAGTTGTAGAGTTTTTGTGAAAGTATTCGTAGTATTATTTGGATCTCTGACAGTGAGTTTTACGAGAGCATCGGAACTGAATTTCACATATCCTGGATTACATTTATTCTGGGTTCACACAGTCTCAAAAATACCTCCTCCGAAATCCCATTCACATAAAGCTCCAAGAGGAACCTCTGCAAGGAAATTGACTTGGCAGATTTCAGTCTTGCACACAAAGGATTCATCTAGACCACTCTGAATTTTTATCTGCGCTCACGAAAGATCAAGTTTTGTCGAGGTACCTCCAGTACCCGTGGGTATTGGAAGTCAGTCAATCTCTATGAGTCGAGTAGAAATAATAGCTCATGTGGCAACATTTTTTGTTTCTATTGTGAGAGTGTGCGATCAATTAGGTACAGAAAAAGTAGCAGGATTGCAATCATTTTCATCAAATCCGAAATCAGTCACAATATGGCAAGTAAGTTTCGAAGATTCCAAACCATCCAATTTCGGGGTTACAAGGATATTGATTTTGCATTCTTGTTCTTCCGGATCGCATGTATATTTTGCCTGAGAAATATCATCTTTTCCAAGAAGATACGTCGGTTGCTGCCAGGTAATATCTGTGACAACTCGAATCGGGTCAATCGTCGTATCTTCTGGGATATTTTTGAGTGTGAGAGGATAGGTTTTTAGCACTGTATTCTGTGCTTTATCCAAAATTTTTATAGTCAAAATATGTTCTCCAGTTGGCACAATGGATGTGTTTGGATTACACAGATCTGTCGTTGGGACAATATCAAAATCTGAAGTAATTTCACATGTAAGTTGAGACGACTCTGTGCCATCAAGAAGAGCTACTACTTTGAGGTTTACCTTACATTCCAGTTCTTCTGGATCGCATGTATACGTAGTCAGAGATGTGTCTTCTTTGGAGAGAAGGTACGTGGGTGATTGCCATTCACGAGTATATGTCACCCGAACCGGATCAATCGTGGTGTCCTTTGGTGTATTTTTGAGAGTTATATTAGTAGACTGAAGGAGCACACTATGAGCTTTATCAAGAATTTTTATGGTGAGAATATGATTTCCTGTTGGAACAATGGAGGTATTGGGATTACAGGGATCTGTCGTAGGTATAATACTAAAATCAGAAGAGACTTCACAGGTAAGCTGCGATGATGGGACTCCATCCAACATAGGCGTTACTTTGAGATTCACCTTACACTCAGGTTGTTCTGGATCACAGCTATATTCCAGAAGAGTAGCATCTTCTTTTCAGAGTAGATAAGTCGGAGATTGCCATTCCCTGGAATGTGTCACCCGGAGTGGGTCTATGGAACCATCCGGATGGATAATAGAGATACTTCCATCTGTCATGACCATTTCATCAGCAATTCTTTTCACAACGAGATGAACGTTCCAAGTACCGAGAGGAAATTCAACTGTATTTGGATTACATTTATTTTCTTGACCAGTGACTCAGAATCAGAAATCTAGGAGACATGAATAGTGTGTCGATGGCTCCTCCGTTGGTACACTCGAAGTGAAATCAAAATTCACTTTGCAGGCAATTTGACTGATATCACAGGTGTAGGAAGGAAGCCCGAGCGTATCTTTTTCGAGGAGGTAGGTTGGTGACTGGAAAGACCATTGAAAAGATCCGCTTTCACTAATGCTATAGAAAGAGATAAAACATGCACAAAAGATAATATAGGAGAGGACATTGCTCCTTATATACTTCATACTCTAAATTATAGTGTTTTTCTTGAGTTAGAAAGTTGTTTTTGACCCAAAAATATGCTACTCTGAGAGGGTATGAAGAAATTTCTCCCCTATATGCCGATGCTAGTGCTCGTTTTCGGGCTTTTCGTCGTGCAACTGCAGAGTCATTCAAAAGTCACACAACTCCTCAGCAATACCCTTTCTACTAGCTCTGTTGAAGTATCTACTACCATCTGTACCAAACCCGAACAATTCTCAGAAAGAGATGAAATTGCGTGGTGTAACACGGGATTGGTCGCAAATATAGCACAGCACCTCCACACCTGGCAATGGTCATGTATTGTCGGGGAGGAAGTATATTCCTGTCATTTTGCCCAAAACGTCGATTACGCGACTCGCCCAGGGGTTTTATTCAAGAAATAATATGCAGCTCTCCGCTCTCTACATCATATTGGCTTCAAGCATCTGGTGAATCGACGGATATGTGCGACAAGGCACTCCTATCGCTGGAAATCTCCTCATTGCCCTCGAAGCAAGCATAGCTGGTATTCTTTTGCTACTTTTTCTCTTTTTCTTCAAAAAGAACCATATCAAAAAAGTGAAAAACATGAAAGCAATGATCGGCATGATACTTCTCGGAGGAGTCGGTGGATCGTGGTGTTTCGTCCATGCTCTGGCTGCAACACAATCACTGGGATTTGTCTTTGTTTTGATCGGTTTACAGCCCATATTCACCATTATCACTTCTGCGCTTATCCTCGGAGAACATCCACGACACTCATTTTATACTTTTGCAGCGACGACGATCTTTGCGAGCATACTTCTCACTATCGGGGATACTGGATTTATCCTGGATAGCGGCTCTACACATGCCTACGTATATGCTCTGCTGACGGCTATTTTCTGGTGATCCTCGACGACCCTCAGCAAGATCGTCATTACACACAACTCAGCAATATACAGCCTCGCATTACGTCTCTTCTTCACAGGTCTGATCGGTTGGATCATTGTTTTTTTATCAAATGAAATGATAGACGTCTGAGCCCTCTTCAATAAAGTGATAGAAAGTCCTATCAATATCATATTCCTCATATTCGTCTCTGATATCCTCGCTACTGGCATCTATTTTCTTGGCATCAGAGATGTCCCGTCAACACTGGCTACTATTTTTGAACTCACGTTCCCTCTTACTGGATTTGTCATGGATTACATTCTCTACGATGTCGTCCCCTCACCGATGAAGGTCGTGGCAGCTATGACTATTCTTATCAGCATCGTCATACTCCCTTATTGCCATTTCATAGAGGAAAAAACAGAAGAAAAAAGACTACCGGCCTAAGAATGGAGGGCTTTATAAAAATACTAATGAGCTCTACATAGATTTTTAAAAGAAATTTTAGCGCACCTGCTCCCACTCTGTAGAGCTTGATTGACCCTGCAGAAGCATTTTGAGAGCATTTTTACACCAGAGATAGAGGACATATCTGTACCCATATTTCCTAAATCTTCTAGGAGATTCATAAACTGTGAGCCTATGGTTATACCAGAAGCATCCGTGTTTTTTCGCACGAATTCCAAGGTCAAAATCTTCAGAGGCTACGAGGTCTTCACGATACCCATCTATTTTGGTAAAAATATCTTTTTTGATGATCTGCAGTTCTCACCGAGCTGTTGGGATTGGTGTTCTCTGCATCATAAAAGCAAAAAAATTAATGCCATGATGCCAGAAAATATCTACAAATTTCTGCTCTTGCCTATATATGTGTACATTCCCTGTCATAAAGACATGATGGGACGATCAGAAGCCTTGAATAAGTTGGAAAAATCTCTGTTTTTCTCGTATCATCACATCAGCATCCAGAAAAATTAAAATATCACCACTGGCGTTCTTAGCTCATTTATTGCGCCCTTCACTAATAGTCTGTCGTCTGGATTCGGTATGAGTGATAACTTTATGCGCATACTGTGTTGCAATTTCCACAGTGTTATCAGAACTCCCTCCATCACTGACAATAATCTCTATATTATATTTCTCGCAAAAATGAGGTGGGAACTGTGAGAGCATTTTCCCTATGACCTTTTCCTCATTTAGTGTGGGTATTATCAATGATAGAGAATACATGTCTCCATAGTAACGATTTTTCAGAAAATCAAATGCTTTTAACAACTCAGTTGTTTCTGAAAATACTCTACAAGCTCATCAACAGGAATAATCTCCTGCTCCATCGTATCCCTGTGACGGATCGTCACAGCGTTTTTCTCAAGCGTATTATCGAAATCTATCGTCACGCACCAAGGCGTTCCGATCTCATCGAATCGGGCATAGCGTTTTCCGATAGAACCCGTCTCATCATACCACGTCATGAAATGTTTCGAGAGCATGTTAAATACTTCTTCTGCTTTTTCGTTGAGTTTCTTCACAAGCGGTAAAACTGCTATCTTCACTGGCGCCACTTCTGGTTTGAGACGAAGAACAATACGATCATTTCCGTCTTCTTCTTTCACCGTGTCATAGGCATCGCAGAGGGTTGTGAGGAAGAGCCGGGTCAGACCGATAGATGGCTCGATAACATAGGGCACGAATTTCGTATTCTTCACTGGATCAAAGTAGCTCATGTCTTGTTTGCTCTCTTTCATATGAGCGTTCAAGTCAAAATCTGTGCGTGAAGCAATTCCCTGCAATTCCGAGAATCCGATGCTTGGGAAATCGTACTCGATATCAAAAGTTCCATCAGAATAATGAGAGAGCTCATCCTTTTCATGTTCACGGAAACGAAGATTTGATTCTTTGATTCCGATGGTGTCCATGAGAAATTTCTTGCAGTCCGCTTTCCACTTCTCGTGCCATTCTTTCTGAGTGCCTGGTTCACAGAAAAACTCGATTTCCATCTGTTCGAATTCTCGTGTACGAAAGATGAAATTTCCTGGCGTGATCTCATTACGGAATGCCTTTCCTACTTGTGCGACACCGAACGGCACACGACGACGACAGGTACGAACAATATTTGGGAAATCAACGAAGATTCCCTGAGCCGTCTCAGGTCGGAGATAAACTTTTGCAGTTGAATCATCCGTAACTCACTGTTTAGTTTCAAACATTAAATTAAAATTTCTAATATCTGTCCACTCACACTTAAGACAATTAGGACAAATTATATTCTCACTCTTCATAAGTTGAGAAATGATTTCATTTGTCTGCAATTTCAAATAGGTATCGATTTCATCAGAAATCATATTTTGAGCATTTTTAACTCTACCTGTTGTACTAGACATTTGAGTCATATTTGCCAACTCTACTAGTGTGTTTGTTTGTGTGTACTCAATTGGTGCAAGTACTCACCATTTTTTTTCGAGATCCAAGAGTTTATCCTCTAATGGTAGTCTTGTTTTAGTCAGTTTTTCTGGAAAGGTAGAACGAATTTTTTCGTATAAAGCATTAATTTTTTGTTGATAAAATAAGTCTTTAATTACAGAAAATAAGTCTTTTTTATATTTTTCTTCTATCAATTTATCAGCCCTGTGTCGAGTTTTACATGCCTTGCAATCAATCAGCGGATCAGAGAATCCTCCGACATGTCCCGAAGCGACCCAGACCTGCGGATTCATGAGGATAGCGGCATCGAGGAGAACCATATCCGGACGGCGCTGCACGAATTCTCGTATCCAGAGGTTTTTGAGGTTTTCCTTCAGGAGTGAACCCAGAGGACCATAGTCCCAAGTATTTGCGAGTCATCCGTAGATTTCTGAGCCCTGGAAGACGAATCAGCGGTTTTTAGCGAGGTCGACGATATGTTTCATAAATAAAAGGTTAGATAGATTATAGTAAATTGCTTAAATAAAGAAGGGCGGTCGACCGAAATCCATATTCTCGTGAATATCAGTAGTCCGTTCTGTAGTGATCCAGAGGCCTGTCGATTCTGCAGAAGCATCGATGATATAGAGTGATTTCTCGCTTTTATTGAGCACAATTGCTACATGATCTCGTCTTCCTGTACTATCTTTCCAAAAAACTAAATCTCATGGCAATAACTCTTCGTGAGAAATCTTCTCGGAAAGTCTCATGAGATCATGTGCTGTTCTATGAAAATGAGCTTTTGCTCCTCCAGCGTCGATCACGCCAGCAGAAACAAGATGAGAACAATCTATTCCATTGGTTCCATCTCATCCGAATACATACTTCATATTTTTATATTTCTTAACCGATTCAATAAATACTTCTCTCTTCACCAGAGAAATCCTCTCCGGAAAGCAAGGAATAAATCGATTGACGGCTCGTATAAAAAATATGTGGAATTGAGAAACGCGCATGTTTTAATAAATATGTTTCATATAACACTCTTCACAGAGGACTTTTTCTGGTCTCTCAGGAGTATAGCTCGTAGCTATTTTTTTACCACATTCATCACATCTTCTCTCGAAGAGTTCACGAGGATTACGAAGTGCCATCAATTTCTTGTGTCGCTCACGAGGATGGATCGTCGGAAGCGGGATGCCATTCTCGATATGAAATGCAAGCTCTTGCCTGACAATTTGAAAAGGTTTCTGCGAAATCGGGCAACGGAATATAGCTTTGAGAATATGGTCGATATTATTCTTGGCAATTTCTAACCCAACGATTTTCTCATCATATTGAGAAATATGGAGAGGGGTCTCATCTGTTCCTGGAGCTGAAGAAGAAGGCACTTCACCACCCCATCGACCACCTCGCTTCTCTACGTCTGCCTGAGTGAGAGGATGCCAATCCTGACCCGCAGTATCATCATAGGGATGCGGGGCGACAGAAAGCGGGAAAAATTCTCCCCATTCCCCTGTGCTCTTCATATGGTCAATGATTTTATTTCGAAGAGTTTCGTATTCTTGTTGGCTATAGACCTTGTTCATAATGGCATATTTTCCATGATTGACGCCGATACAGCCGAAAAGATCAGAAGAATTCCGGCAACTATCACAATACGTGAGATCATGGGAATCAAAAATATAGAAACTCGCAATAGTATTGCTCGTCCTCGTCACGACACAGCAGAGTGCATTGTGTGAATTTCCAAAAGTAGACGAGTAAGACCAGGTAGAATCTTTTGAATCAACACAGCTCGTGACATGCCGTATATTTTCACTGTCAACCAAATCGAAACAATCGATGCAATCTCGGCAGTTCTGGAGATGGTCCCCTGAGCAATTCTCGACATTGACCTGATAGCTTCCGGGTCGGACACTTTCAGATCGGATTTTTGCAAATGTTTTCTCTGCCTGATCCCATACTGTCTGACTGGACTTGATGAGCTGCAGGGTTTTCGCATATTCTTCTTGTGTTGCTGGTTTATTGTAGATATGGTACTGTTTTCCTGTGAGTGAGGAGCATGCGATGCAATTCTGGCAATTTTTGAGCTGATAAGAGAAATAGCACTCAGAACAATCCCTGCATTCCTGAGACCAGAAACAGAACTGACAACGTGTCGCATCGAGACATGCACAGATATTTTCACAATAATTCGTCATGGCAGAATCATAGATATTTTTTCACTCATTGGTCCAGTAGGAATAGTACACGTGATCTACCTTGGCAGCGAGGGCACACAGATAACAATTGCGAGCATTGCGGATATGGCTATTGAAATCGCAGTTTTCGGAATTGAAGATCGTCGTCCCCACTCGTGGCACGACATCTTGGAGGGATTTGTATTGATCGAAGAATTTCCGCGAGAAATCAAAGTCACGAGCATAGTCAAAAGCGCTCCATTCGTCTGACCACCATAGATGGTGATTATAAACCGGGAAAATGGTATTATCACGATAGCAAGAGAGTATTTCCTGGCCGGTTTTGCTGCACTTTCTCTTAAAGAGGGCCCACTCATTCCGATATCCAAGAAGGTTCCTCCAGAGCTCTCGAGGACAGAGAGTTGGAGCCGGGATACCATATTTTTCATAGAAAAATATATCCTGATCTGTCACGACAAATTCCTCACCAGTGATGCGGCATTTCTTTTTTTCGATGATGTTTTCGTTGAAAGGTGTGTACATGATATTTATTTGAGTTCGTGCTAAGAAGTGCGAGATATGGTGATATCATGATGCTCTCCGAGATGGAAATAGGATTCATGAAAAGATGTGAGAGGAGATGGCAGATGTCGTATATTTTCATGAACTTCTCTTCCCATATAAAATGCTATACCATTTACAAGCATATATTCTCATCCCATTTTACGAATAATTTTGAGCTCAGGTATCACACCTCATCTTTCCATGAAAATATCAACACCATTTCTCGTCACAAATAGACGTAAAAGTACGCTAAATGACCAGAAAACTTTCTGAGAAATACGAATTTCTCCTGGATGGTAATCCTGACGATCTACCAAATCTGCTGAGTATGCTAGAGATTGAAGAAGAGCATCATGTATAGATGACAGATATATTTGAGTAGCAGGGCGTCGGTTACTGATATGTTGTCTAAAAGAATTAAACATAAATATTAAAAAACAACCACTCTCCTACCGTGGAGAATTATTTTATTTTCAGCGAATTTTTTGAGTGCTGTGGCAAATGCGATGGATTCATTAGCTCGGCCCAGTTTCTTCAAATCTTCGATATCCTCTCGATGGCTGACTGAGTGCCATGCTTGAGCAATAATAGGACCTTCATCGAGATCAGCCGTTGCGAAGTGTGCCGTCGCACCGATAGTTTTCACTCACCGCTCATAGGCCTCGTCGTAGGGTTTCGCACCCTTGAAGGCTGGGAGAAGGGCATGATGGATATTGATGATAGGAGATTTCGAATCACTAATAAAATCACCAGAGAGGACTTTCATATAACGGGCAAGTCCTATAACATCTGGAGTGTAGTTTTTGAGTACTTCTGCAATCGCTTTTTCACGACTGTCAGAATCTCCTGTATCAGGAATATGATGAAATGGGATGTCATAACGCTCAGCAATTTTTCCGGCATCAGAGAGATGACTGATAATACAGGGGCATGTAATGGGAAGGACACCTTGCTCAGCTTCGCTGAGGACATGGTTTAGGCAATGAAGCTCACGAGAACAGAGAAGTGCTACGCGAGTCGTATCTCCACAGGAGAGTCGGATATGCAGTGCTCCTCCGAACTTATCACGAAGAATTTCAGTAATATCCGTATCGATGCCATCCATCCTACACTGATCAGTTTCCCAGACATAGCGAGCAAAGAAAACTCACCCCTCCGTATGAGTCTGAGAATCAGCAATCGTGATATCATGCTTCACGAAGACTCATGTGACGGCATGGATGATGCCCTTCGTATCCTGGCAAGAAAATGTGAGCGAAGCGTGAGACATATTATACTTTATAGTGCTTACAAAATTCAGTGACATTTGCGAATGCTCGGAGTTTTAATGCTTCTTCCAGTGTGAAAAATCTCGCTTCCTGACATTCTTCGCTTGAGGTAAAGTCCAGATTCTTAAGAGTAACTTTGTAGAAAACATTTGCCTGAGAAAATTTTGCATTTTCTGCGACAAGAAAATAACTCGGATATTCATCCATGGTCAATATTTCTACACTCATTTCTTCCCTGATTTCACGAGTAAGCACTTCCCGTGGACTCCGATCAGTATGCTCATAGCCCCCACCAGGAAAACTCCAACGACCGTCGTCTTCACGAATCAACAAAAATCTTCCTTGTTCATCCAACACAAGTGCCTTGATGGAAACACGGTAGAAGCAGTCTGGGATGTTCGAGTAATCCTCTGGCATAAAATAAAAACCCCAACAATCACGATAAATACGGATTGTCGGGGTCTGTGGGTCAGACGGTTCCACCCGAGTGTTTTACTTTTTGATGTTTCGGACGTCTCCGTGCCGGGGAGATATCTCTATTATACTCGAGGGATTGTATTTTCAAGTT
>CAZWBM010000014.1:0-10837 GCA_964632405.1 uncultured Candidatus Peribacteria bacterium
AAAAAACTCCAGAAAAAAGGAAACAAAATCATCGTCGTCGAGCACAATATGACCGGACAATTCGCAAATCTCCTCCGTGCTGAAGGAATAACGAATTTCGAACAATGGAATAAATACAATGGAAGAAGATTTTATCGAGAAGAAATGGAAGCAAAAATCGCTCTTGCATCCAGTACAAAACGGACGATACTAGGAAGCATGAAATCCAAATATATACTCATCCTCATACTCGCTCTCATAGCACTCGCAAATGCTGCATATCTGAGCTACACTGCCTACCAACTCCTCCATCCAGTCGCTGGCGTCATTGTCACAAGTGCTTGTGATATCAATGCGACATTTCAATGTACCAATGTCATCATCCATCCCGATACGATGATCGCCGGAATCCCCTTCCCCTACCTCGCTCTCGTCGTCTATCCTCTCATCTCCCTCCTCGCCATCTGGGGTCTCGTGAGCATGACAAACAGACCAGCGAAAATCATCAATTGGATAGCTCTCGCAGGAATCTGCTTCAATGGATATATCATCTCTCAAGAAATCCTCTACGTCCACGCCTACTGTCTCCTCTGCCTCATCTGCGCGGCTATTATCGTAACTATTTTCTTCATCAGTTGGACGATGAAGAAAAAATCTTAATTTAAAATTATGAAAAAAGTGGTTCAAAAAAATAAGGGTATTACAATTTTTCTTGCTATTGTCGTAACAGTAGTAATTTGTCTCCTGATACTCTCTTTCAGCATTTGGTCACTTTCCAAAAGAACACTTGTTACCAATAAAGCAATTAAATCTACAAATCAGATTGCATATTCAATAGTAAAAGTGGAAGATCAAAGTCATAAAGCGTTATGAGAGAAATCTCTTTCTGAATATAGCACTGCAGAAATTAAAAACCTACCGATGGATAAAAAAATGCTTTATCGGGTGGTTTTATCAAATGAAGTTAAAGCAACGCAGGTCAAACCAACAATCGATAAAATTACTGCTGATATTATCAAAACTGATAATGATATAGATGAGATTACTATATTTCTGTATAGCGATAAGAATTTAGCGGATGGACCTTATGATATAGGTACAGGGACTTGGGCACCTTTTGGTAAATTGTGACATGTAAATGCTACAATAGCAAAATACAATATCCGTACAGATTACGAAATAAAATATAGCATTAAAGAATGATTAGAAAAATACTTAGAGCAAAGAACAAAATCCGAAAATAAGCTTGGTTTCTCAGAAGAACAAAGAAGAAACATATTTAAAGAATTTATTGTCGCAGAAGATAAAGGTAACGCTGAAGCACAAAGAATATTCCCCACCTATGGTTCTAAAATAAGCAACTTATCTAAAGAGGAATTAGAGAAAGTTCTTTATCAAAATATAGAAAAATCAAATGAGTTAATCAAAAAATATAAAGATGCAGTTAGAATAAAATATCAACTAAGCGAAAAGGAAGAATCAGAAATAATTACAGAATGATTAATGGAAAAATGGTCAATGAAATAAGTATTTAATGTTATTGTGAATACTTCTATATCAAAAAATACCAACTGGGAAAATATCAAAACATGACTCCAGAAATACGAGAAAATTATGGAGCTATTCCACGATGTTGATGTTTCAAGAAACAAAGAATTTCAACGTAAATTTAATGGTTTTTATCGTGTGAGGAGGCGAAAGCCAGATTTTTACAAAGCACTTTATAACTTTCTGGAATCTCGCAAAAACAAAGAAATTACTTTTGCGGCAGTACTCCAATATTTTTACGAACGATTTGGTCACCTCGAAGCATCTTTTTCCAGCAAAGTAGTAGCCACAATCAATCCCAATATGCCAATTTGGGATTCTGAAGTACTGAAACGACTCAAAATAAAAACACCAGCTTATAATCTCTTACCCTCTGAACGATTTAATCAAACTGTCGAAAAATATAATCAGATTATTCAGTGGTATAGTGACTTCATCAATACAATAGAAGCAAAGAAGATGATTGATACTTTCGATAGAGAAATTGGTACGACGGATATTTCTGCGACTAAAAAGATAGATTTTGTTTTGTGGCAAACGAGAGAATAATTGTTTTTCAGATAATTGACATCATATAAATTTATTTATAATGCTATTTATATGTCTCTAAAAATTTTATGACCTTATTGAGTTGAAAGAAATTTCAAGGATGAAACAGCATTCAGAGATTTTCAAAAAACTTTGTTCAATAGCTTGCCTTCGGAACTGAAGACGAGTTATGCTCAAGATTACAGAAAAATGGTTGGAGGCGGGGATGAAACGCCAGACTTTCATAATTGTGTTGAAGCATATTGTTGAAAGGTAGAGCAATATTTACAAACAGTTACTGACATCAATACGCCTGACGTTTTACCGGAAGAAATAACTCTATTAAGGCAAAAGCACGCTCGACTTATCCAATTACTGACAAGAAGCAGCCACTTAAGTCATACATTAGCATGACCAAAGCTCTATGAAACACATATAAGAGGGTCAGATCTCCACGAAGCTTTCCATGAAGAAAGGAATGTCGCTCCAACTGCACCAATACATCACAAACTCCATTTTCTTCTCCGAGACTGAGAAATACTTATGTTTCTACTGTGGATTCAGAAATTAGTCCTGAGCTGAGAAGTGGAGAAACCAGTACAAAAAATTCATGAGCCAAAAAAGGTCATTCATACCGCATTTTCTGTATTAGGAAAATTACAATGAGGCCTTAAGGCATATATAACTGGAGGATCAAAGGGTGATCTAAAAAATACACTTGCAGAGATCAAAGCACAATTACAGGCTTTGCCTTGATGAGCGCAGATACTCAAGGAAGAGGAAAAAAAACTCAAAAAGAAGAAGTTCTAAATTGTTTCATCTCTTGTACTGTGGAAGAAAATAATACAATTAAGATTATATTATCATTATGTTCTACCCACTTCTCAATTTCATCGCGTATATTTTTATGATCGTGATGAACGGTCTCTCGTTTATCCCTCTCGGTGGAATGACGACACAGGATATTTCGGCACGATATGAATCACTCTTTACACCCGAAGGATTCACGTTTTCTATCTGGAGTGTGATTTACGCCCTGCTCCTCGTCTTCGTGATTTCTGGGGTCATCAATGTCCTCCGGGGAAAACCACAGAAGAATAAATTCACAAACAAATATATTGGTCCATTTTTTGCCCTTTCGTGTCTCTGGAACGGTTTGTGGATTGTCGCATGGCAATACCAGCATATCGGCCTTTCAGTGATAATTATCTCGGCGCTCTTTCTCACGCTCGCTGCACTCTATATCCATGTACATAAGCAGACCTCTGGGCTGACCCGGACAGACAGATATATCACGCGTCCCGCAGTAAGCATCTATTTCTGATGGATATCTGTGGCTTTGCTCGCGGATATCTCTGCCTGGCTCGTGAGCATGAGCATAATCCCTACAGTGAATCTGACCATCATGATGATCGCTCTTGCGACGCTCATGGCATTGGCGATGTTTGTGCGTTTCCGTGATGTATTTTTTGCATTGGTTATCCTCTGGGCTTTTTACGGCATCATGAAAAAGGGCGAGACATTCAGCTCCCTGACATTTGTCCCGATCACCACGGCGCTTCATATCTGCATGGCTTTCCTCGTGGGGCTCATCATGAGCCAGTATCTCATCAGAAGAAAATAATCTATGAAAATCACGCTTATTCTCATCCTCATCGGACTCGTCCTCTGGACAATCTGGAGTATCTATATTTCTCGTGCTGAGCAGATGACCTACACAGTTCTCGAAAAAAGAGAAAATTATGAAGTCCGACAATACGATCCCTATATCGCTGCAACAGTGGAGGTCGAGCAAGGTGGTCGTGCTGGGAGCAATCAGGCATTTCGTATCCTCGCTGGATACATATTTGGGAATAATATCGCAGAGCAAAGTGTGGCGATGACGGCTCCTGTCATCAAACAAGAAAAAACGAGCGCACCGATTGCCATGACGGCTCCTGTGATGGCCAATGAAGGAGGAAAAAATACGACGATGACATTTTCTATGCCAAAAAAATATACGCTTGAAACTCTTCCAAAACCTCTCGATACACGGATTCATCTCAGCGAAGTCCCTGCAAAGAAATTTGCTGCTCTCACCTTTCGATGGTCATATGACGAATGACGTGTAGAAAAAAAGAAACAGGAACTCCTCGCAATCCTCAAAAAGAAAAATATCAAAACTATGGGCGAGCCGATTTTTGCTGGATACAACGGACCAGGAACAATTCCCTTTCTTATCCACAGCGATATACTCCTCGAGATACAATAATTTATCTAATCATCTTATTTATGAGAAAGGCAACTTATACCCGTGACACAGAAGCTAAGACTTTGACCGTTGAGAGAGATTTCGATGCTCCCCGCAGCAAGGTATGGGCAGCATTTACAAAGCCTGAAATCCTCGAGAAATGGCTCGCTCCGAAGCCGATGGAGGCTCACACAGTCTCATCTGATTTTCGTGAGGGAGGGCACTGGCACTGCTATATGGTCGGTCCTGATGGCGCGAAGATGTATTCGCGGTTTGATTACGAGACGATCGATGCCGAGAATAGCTACACTGGCCAGGATAGCTTCTGTGATGAAGCCGGCAAAAAGGATGAAAGCATGCCAAGCGTTCACTGGGATACGAGATTCATCGAAGATGGAGACACAACAAAACTCATCATAGTTATGACATTTGCGAGTGTAGACGATATCGAAAAGACTATCGCCTCGGGCTTTCAAGAAAGCTTTTCCATGGGATTTGAAAATCTCGATGAGATATTGGCAGCGTAATAATCCAAATAGTAAATCAGGATTGCTTGAAAAAAGTCACCAGAGAGTACAATGTATTTTCACGAAGAAATTATTTCTTTATCCTCTTTATATGAGTAATCGTGTCGTACATTTCGAGATCCATGCAGATGACCTCGATGCCGCCAAGAAGTTCTATGGTGAGGTCTTTGGTTGGACATTCGTAGACTACACAAATTATGTCTGATCCTCTTACTGGTGAGTCTTGACTGCCCCAGAGGACAGCACTGAAAAGGGCATTAGCTGAGGACTCTTGAAGCGTAAATGACCGAAGCCGAGCACAGGGCAAAGCGTCAATGCTTGGCCATGCACCATACAAATCGATGATTATGATGCAATCCATGGAAAGATCCTCGCACATGGCGGCACGGTAGCTCTTCCAAAAGTCGCACTTACTGGCATGGCATGGCAGTGATACTACATCGATCCGGATGGGAATATTTTTGGCATCCATCAACCAGACAAAAACGCCAAATAAAAAAACTGAAAAAATCTATGAAAAATCGGAGAATGGGTATAATGATACTTCTCCGCGTTTTATTTTTCTCAATACTTTTTCTATGCAAAAAATAACTCCTTTTCTCTGGTTTGATACCCAGGCAGTTGAAGCAGCGAAATATTACGCTTCCATTTTCCCAAATTCAAAAGTACACGGCGTAGATAATTTCAACAACAGTGGACCAGATGAAAAAACAACGGTACAGGTCGTTTCATGGAACCTCAACGGTCTTGAAATGATGGGAATGAATGCGGGACCTTATTTCAAACCAAATCCTTCGATTTCATTTTTTGTGAAGTGCAAAACACGCGAAGAAGTCGATAATTATTACAACCAGCTCATCGAAGGTGGACATGCTCTGATGGAACTCGGAAAATATGACTGGAGTGAGCATTACGGATGGATAGCTGATAAATACGGCTTCACATGGCAAATCATGTTACAGGAAAGAGACATCATAGCTCCTATTACTCCGTCTCTTCTCTATACCCATGAGAACTTTGGCAAAGCTGAAAAAGCACTCAATCTCTACACTTCCCTTTTCAAGAATTCACAGATTGATACATGTCAGAAATATCCTGCAGGAGAGAATGAATGAAAAATTCTCTACTCTGAGTGTACGCTCGATGGCTCACACCTCATCATCATGGAAGGACCTGGTTCGCATGAATATACTTTCAATGAAGCGATTTCACTCTCGGTGGAATGTGCTGATCAGGCAGAAGTGGATCATTTCTGGAATGGCCTCATAGCCAATGGAGGTGAAGAAAGTCAGTGTGGTTGGCTCAAGGATAGCTGTGGCGTCTCTTGGCAGATTATACCAAAAACATTGAATGACCTCCAGAAAATAGACACATCAGGTCGTGTCATGCACGCGATGCTGGGAATGAAAAAAATCATCGTCGCAGATATCGAGGCTGCCTATCATGGAAAATAACATCATCGTTGACTCGAGGTACTTTTGGATATGATTGGTAGTACACTAAAGTTAATCCTTTTTTATGAAAAATTTTCTTATCATAGTCCTCGTTATCTTGGCAGCAGGATTGGCATATATATTTTTCACGAAGGACGACACTACAGTAATTCAAAAGAGAGATAATCCACTAATGCTTTCTGCTTCATTTGTGTGCAAAGATGGCTCAGATTTCAAAGCTGAATTTCCAGATGCTAGCACAGTAAAAATATACTCCTCAAATTTTCTCATACTCCCCTTGGTGGAAGGTGCTGGAAAGAGATTTGAAAATAATGATGTTATCTATGTATTTGCCGGGGAAGAAGTAACAGTGACAAACAAAAAAACCAATCAAACAACGACCTGTGAACAATTAGATGAGGACGATGCTCCAATAAACTTTGGCGATGAAGGTGAGGGTGGTGGAGAAAAACAGGATGTAGGACTTATCGTGACCGAGAGCATCATAGGAAAATGGCAGAGTACAGATAACAAGAATTATGTTTTTGTTCGTGAATTCAGAGCTGATGGAACGCTCGTAAATACAGAAAATGGTAAAAGTGCTGGATTGATGCAATGAAATTGGAAAATCTTTACCAAAGAAAAACCTCTGGAGGTCTCGTTTCCTCTCGAATCTGATGTAGTGTATGTACAAATCATACTCGTAGGCACACAGGATGGGGGAACAGAAAATTTCAAAATCGGGAAATTGACACCTGAATCGCTCGAACTTATCGATATGGCACGAGGCGAAACTCTGCACTTTATACGAGCATAGAATACTCATCTTTCTCTTTATGAATTCTCCTTCTTATTTTGAAATTCAGGTCTCGGATCTGGAAGCAGCTATCAATTTTTACAGCACCGTATTTGGCTGGTCTTTTACGAAGGATCCACATATTCCTATTCCCTACTATCGCATCCAGACGGAAGGGATGATGGGTGGACTTCTCCAGCGTGAGACGCCATGGAATGAGCATATGAAGTGAACAACCAATGCGTTTATGTGTTCGATGCAGGTAGAGCATTTCGATGCTATGCAGGAAAAAATCCTCGAGAATGGTGGTATGGTGTTACTCCCAAAATTTGCTGTCCCCGGAAAATGCTGGCAAGGATATTTCCTCGATCCTGATAAAAATGTATTTGGCCTCTACGAAGTCGACCCGAAAGCAAAATAATCTATGCGTGCTTATAAAAATATTGACGCCTATATCGCCGCACAGCCTGGATCTCTGCAGGATAGCTTGAAAGAAATCCGTACAACAATTCAGAAAGCAGCTCCAGAAGCCCAGGAATCCATCAGCTATGGTATGCCCGCATACAAAATGGGTGGACCACTCGTTTATTTCGCCCTTGCCGCAAAACATATCGGTTTTTATCCCACCTCTTCCGGAGTACGAGAATTTGGGAAGGAACTCACGGGATATAAAACATCTAAATGAGCCATACAATTTCCTCTGGACAAGCCACTCCCTCTTGATCTCATCAGAAAAATTGTCGAATTTCGGGTTCAGGAAAATAGAGAAAAATGTGGTCAAAGAAAAAATAAATAAATTGTTATTTTATATGTATCCTTCGCCCACACTTAACCTCAATAGAGAAACAGAAGATACTGTGTATTTTTTTACGTCGGCTTTCTATCCTCTGGATAATTATTCAGCTCATCAGATTTCAATCTGGTGAGAAAAATTTCCAACTGCTGAGCACGCTTTTCAATGGAAGAAATTCTCTACCACTAACCCCGAAGTTGCTGAAGAGATTATGCAGGCAGCAAGTCCAGAGATCGTAAAAAATATTTCCATACGTTGTCAGGATAAAATTCCAGCACATTGGTGACAAGAGAGGGTAAAGGTAATGAGTGAGATTTTATACGCAAAGACTCTTCAGCATAATGATACAAGAGAAATACTCCTAAAAACCGGAACAAAAAAACTTGTTGAAAACTCTCCTATTGATTCATTTTGGTGATTGGGCCAAAATGGTGATTGACAAAATATGGTGGGGGAAATTTGGGAAGAAATTCGCAGCAAAATAAATAATACAAAATAACTTTAAATTTTTATGACTCAAATCACCGTCACAACTCTCGTCGAAGCCCCAATAGAAAAAGTATGGGAACTCTGGACGACGCCAGAACATATCATGGAATGGAACCACGCCTCTGACGACTGGCATTGTCCTGCAGCAAGGAATGACGTAGTCGTTGGCGGGAAATTTAGCGCCACCATGGCTGCTAATGATGGGAGTGTCAGTTTTGACTTCGAGGGAACCTATACAGATATCGTCGAGCACGAACGAATCGAATACAACATGGGAGACAGTCGTCATGTCTCAGTGACATTTGAAGAAGAAGATGGGAACATTCGGGTCACTGAGGTCTTTGATGCAGAAAGTGAGAACTCTCCCGAAAAACAGCAGGCTGGTTGGCAGTCTATCCTGGATAATTTCCGAGACTATACAGAAGCAAGTCTATAAAAATGAAATCAATTACTTTTATTACTTGAAATCAGAAAAAAGCTGAATATCTCGAAAAATATTTATGAATTACAGTTGTGCATCAGAAAATCGATCTCGAAGAAATACAATCTCTCGATCTCCGAGAAATCGTCGAACATAAAGTAAGGCAAGCTTACGGCGTAATGAAGAGACCTGTATTAGTAGAAGATACCTCCCTCAAGTTTACTGCACTTGGTAATTTACCTTGACCGTTCATTAAATTCTTTCTCCAGGAATTATGACACGAATGAACTTGTAGATTTCTCGATGGAAAAAATAGAGAAGCTCTGGCTCAAACCATGTTTGGTTATTTTGATGGCATAAGACTTGAAATATTTGTAGGCGAATTACACGGCCTCATAGCTGAAAAGCCTGGTTTTGACAATTGATTTGGTTGGGATAGAATTTTTATACCAGATTGATATACAGTCGTTCGTCCAGAGTTAAGTGAAGCAGATTACAAAATCACTTATCTCAAAGTAAAACCAATAGAAGCGGTAAGAGAATTTCTTCTGAGTATATAATTTTTATTTCTCACATGGAAAACCCGGGTTAAAAATATAGTAAAACGAAGAGGGCGGTTTAGAAAAATTAAAATAATATGAAAACAACGCCTGAACATGATCAAAAAATAGCAAATTTAACCTTTGCAGCAGTATATCCTTACTACATAACAAAAGTTGAGAAGAAAGGAAGGACAAAAAAAGAATTGCACGAAGTGATTGAGTGGCTCACTGGTTTTGATGATAAAAAAATCCAAAAACTCATTACTGAAAAAGTAACTTTTGAGAAATTTTTTCAAGAAGCAACATTGCACCCAAGGGCCAGTCTCATAACAGGAGTCATTTGTGGTTACAGAATAGAGGAAATCAAAAATCCACTCACACAAAAGGTGCGATATCTGGACAAGCTGGTCGATGAGTTGGCAAAAGGCCGAAAAATGGAGAAAATATTACGTTAGAAAAGGTGACGAAGGATTGGAAATGTGATAAAAATTTGTTTGTCCTCTCGAAATAATTAGAATCAGAAAGTTTACTCTTTATCTCTTCTTATATGAAAATCGTTCACATCATTCTCAAGGTCCTCTTGAGTCTCATGATACTTACGCCTATTCTTGGAGCATTTTGAATATTTCCAGCTCCAACGCGCGACCTCTATAACACCGATCAGGCCTTCGCATTTATCGAATTCGTCATGTGAACGTATATTATTTGGGGCATTGTTATTACTTTTGCACTCGGATTGATCTGCCTCTGGACTCGCCGCGAAGCACTCGCAGCACTTTTACTCCTCCCGGTCACAACAATCATCATAGGTTTCCACGCTTTCCTCGATGGTGGCTTATTTACGGGAGGCGCGATCATGGGTGTTCTTGTTTTTGCCATCAATCTCTACCTGCTCTGGAAAAATAGGAAACAATATAAGAATCTCCTTGTTGGTGTATAAATAAATTTTTTATTTCTTTATTTTTCTTTTTATGGCCGCTGTCTCTAAATCGGTGAAAATCACCTACTGGATTTCTACCATCCTCGTCGCTATCGTCCTCATACCGAGTGCATTTGTGGTTAATGCTCCGACAACGCATGAGATGTTTGCCACACTCGGGGTCAATGCCGACTGGTTCCGCTGGGAGCTCGAAGTAGCGAAGACTATTGCCGGGGTTCTCCTCCTCATACCGATGATAAAAGGACGTCTAAAAGAATGGGTCTATGCTGGTCTCGCAATCGATTTTGTATCAGCATTTATCGCGATTACAGCAGTTCAGGGTATTGCTATGGGCGCTCCTATTATTCTCTTCATCGCAGTCCTCGCAGTCTCATACTGGAGCTATCAGAAAGTAAGTGGTCAAAACCTGCCACTTATTTAAAAGTAGATTTTGGTTTATTTATGTATCTGAGCCATCCTGGTATCACCACCAGTAAATAGATGACCAAGGAAATAATCATCATATATCTGATCGATTCACTGCTCATCGTAAAATATAAATAGTCTCCTATAACAAACGCTATAATTCCGAGAATCAGATCAGCTATTTGATTTGATCTGGATTCTTTTAT
>CAZWBM010000015.1:0-7335 GCA_964632405.1 uncultured Candidatus Peribacteria bacterium
TCGCGTCATTTTTCGCCATCGAGACTTTTTGTCGCTATGTCGGTATATTTCTCGCTGATATAGGCGTGCACTTGTTTTCTTTCATATCCAGAAAGTTCGTACATGACTTGATCGATACCATTCTTATGAGCAAGCTCCACTTTTCTATCCACAATCGCAAAAAGACGTCTCTGTTTTTCTGCCAAATAATCATTGATTTCAAGGTGTAGAATACAGTGAGTGCCAGTTGCTTTTTCTGCCATCTGCATCAGGAGACTCTGTGTTTCCTCGAGGGTACGGCCATGAGGACCAATCAAGAGAGGGGAATCGGTGGATGATATTTTGATCGTATAGATATGATTCTGCTCATCCTGTGTCTGTATTTCTAGACCTGAAAACTCAATGCCGAGATTTTCGAAAAATCATTGTGCAAGCGAAGTAAGTGTTGGGAGTATATCCATAAAGAGGGATTAGTGATGATGTGAGTTATGAGCTACATGATGTCCGGAATGACCATGGCCCAAATTCTCTCGAAAAACTGAATACCAGAGTGTTTCCACAAAGAGCTCTATGACCGAGTTCATCGCTGAGACTATAATCAAAAAAAGCAAATATACTAGACCTATAACCACGAAAACTCCCTGGAGAAATATTGGGCCCAAACCAAGCGCAACCAGCCAACTCATAATAAATGGAAGTGTGAAAATACCGACGAGAAGGATAATTTCGCGTATATAGACGAGGACGAGGGATATAAATATACGCAGGGTTATGCCTATATTTTCCATAGTCATCGTGAGAGAAAGTCCCAGAGATTCAAAGACGCCAGTATCTTCGGTAATTATATAATAGCGTGCGTACTCAAAGAGGAAGCGAGTGAGTGTGAGTGCCACCAGAAAAATGATAGCTACAACACTAATAATGCTCCAGTTACCATCGAGAAAACGATATCCCCAGAAAAATATATAGACGATATAAACCGGTTTAGACCAAAAGAGAAGAGAATGATACTCTGCGAGCTTTACTGATTTTTTCCATCCGAAAGTGAAAGCAGACATGCTTCTGTATTGACGCTCATCTTTGTTGTTGTAAGCCCGTATCAGATAGATGAGACCTGCATTAAATATATTTTTGATGAGAAAATTCACCAAAAAGTAGAAAAGAGCCACGAGAAGCAAGCTCGAAATGACGCTGACTCTATGCTCACCAATAAGCATGGTAGATGCTTTGCGCAACCAGCTAAAAAACTCTGATTTTTGATGCATGACATCGAGCCAGATATAGCCGATTTGATAGACGAGAGTCCCTGATAATATCAGAGTATCTAGGAGAGAACCCCAGAAATTAAATCGACGTATTTTCTGCGCATTGAGGGTGAGTTTCCATGCTTCAGAGAGATGGTTATGTAGTTTGGAAGAGTGCATTTTTCAGCCATTCAAAAAATCAGATGATCGTTTTCCTCTCTCATGAGCGCCTATATCATTCCTTGAAGTATCCTCGAGAAATCAGATCTAGGAGATTTTCTCGACCTGCCATGAACTCTGGCATTTTGAGACCCAGAATACTTTCTTTTGTTTCGATATACTCATACGGAGAACCGAGAGTAAAGACAACCATCTCACGTTCCATTATTTTCTGTATACCAAGCTGGATATCTCGGAGCTTATCAGGGGCGGTATAATAGAGTCGGTCTGTGAGACGATTGAGGAGTGTATCGAGTCCTGAATCCTTGATGCGCATGATATTGTATCCTGTTTTGATTTGGCTCGAATGGAGAAATGGTGAAACATTGTAATGAAAGAGCCCCAGATCGACTCATGTCAGAATGATATCATAGGAAAAATTTGGATCGATGAGATTTTTCTTGATTTCAGCTACACTGAGTTCCTGCACATTTACTTCTGTTCCAAATTCTCTCAGTTTCTGAGCTGCAGCGTCTGCAATACGAGAGAGATACGGAGTCTCAGATTGTACGATGATACGGAAAGTAAGGAGTTTCCCATCACGACTATAGAGTTTTTTTGGATCAAGGTCTTTTGGTACGATAACCGGAGGAGGTGTTGGGGTATTCGCCCTATCCCATTCGGACTTCATGGCATCGAGTTCAGCAGCAACAGGAGTATGATAGATAATAACTGCTTCTTCAGCGAGGAGTTTTGATCCGCTGTAAAACGATGCCCGATATGTATTTGCTCCTGTTATGAGATTACCAAATTCCTTTTTCGCTGTATAGGTAAAAGAGCGTTGTCGGCTAGAAAAATTCCGAAGAGTATAGTCATTTACGATGACTTTTGTTGTGCCAGTTGGTGCTAGGCCTGATATATTGATTGTCGTATTAGAGACAAAAAGTGGGGAGACATTTCCGGGAGATGTGATATATTTGAGAGGTTTTTTCGGATTAGGTTGTGGTTTATTTTCCGGTGCCTGAAATGTCCCACCGAAGCTATATCCCAGAGAGAAAACAGTTTGAAAAAATGCATTTTCACCAGCAGCGCGAGGAGCATTTGGTATATCTCAGAGAAAAATATTCTCTTCAGGCATCAGAGTATCATCTTTTGTATTGATAGACGCAAAGATATCATAAAATATGGATTTTCGGAGGCTCACTGGAAGAGTGCTCGCATTCATAAACGCCCCGTAGAATACAGGCCGAATATACTTATGGAGTTGATTGTTTTTCATCCTGAGAGTATTGTCGGTCAGAAGCATGTCAGGATTTATGACATCGTATATTTCCTTATTCGTTTGCCCGAAACCAAAACGTACTTGATCGAAAAAGAATGGACGATTCGTGTGTATATAAGAAGGATTACGAGAGAGAAAAATCGTATCTTCCCGCTCTTCTTTATGTGCTGTGATATAGGGGCCACTAAACGAGAAAGCATTTCCTATTGTTCCATTCCAATCTGTAGTGAGATCTTTTTTTCTGATTATTGGGAGAAAAAGCGTCTGAATGGTTGTTGCATCACGTGTCTTGAAACGGAAGACAATAGCTCCTGTATCGCCGGAAACTTCTACGAGTCCGAGTTGAGATTTCGTGTATTCATTTATTGAATGCTCCTTGAAAAAAGCATAGGTAGCGAGGACATCTTCTGCTGTTATACTTGCTCCATCGTTCCAGAGTGCGTTTTGATTGAGAGTACATCGTACCGTTGGGAAATTATCGATATCACAGCTTGCGAGATCTCCGATAATTTTTTTGTCACTCGGGGAAAAACGGACCAATCATCGCAGGAGAAAGCGTAGAACAGTATCATTGGTATCATTCTCTATTTTGGTATCAAAATTGAGCACATTCGGTACAGGTTTTTTTCCCATCATCCCGATATTGATGGTTCCACCGGGGAGAGGATATTTTTCCGCATCATTATAGATATAGAGAAATACTATATGTGTAGCCAAAAGAAGGCAAAAAAACCCCACCAGGAACAGGAGGTACTTTTTTATTTCAGAATAAATACTCATAAGATAGAAGAGAGGAGTATTTTATGATAAAAATGAAGCAATACAGCTTCCAACAAATACAATGGATATAATAATGGTAGCAACATGGAGAGTTTTAGCTGGTCCGCGTCGTTCTATAGGTGCCTGGAGAGTACTGCTCGTCGTCACATTGAGACCTCCATCGCGTACCTGGAGAAGTATCAGTACGATGAGCACGAGCGCTGAAATCAAAATAAGGGGAGTCATAAGCAAAATTAGAGACCCCGAGAGTGTAGCGAAAAGTCTTTATTTTGCAATCATTTTTTTGCAATTTCTGATGATGTGTGGCAATATGGTCCTATGAAGCACCTTCTTGCGATAATTATCTGATATATAAGCTCTTTTTCAATAGTTGAAGCTTTCACCGGAGATATAGGCAAAACGAGCTATACATTTGATGTTGGATCCATATTTCCGAGCCCTAGGGAACTCCCGAGCGATAGGGGTATCGATAATGTCATTGATTATGTCGTAGGTATGATACCACTCCTGACGACGCTCATGGCTGTTGGTGCTGTGCTTATGGTTATTCTTGGAGGTCTGCAAATGGTCCTCGGAGGTGCGAATTCAGAGCAAACAGAAAAAGGAAAAAGCGTTATCAAAGATGCCCTCATGGGCCTCCTCTTTGGCCTCTTAGCCTATGTTATAATCACTACTCTATGAAATATATTGGATATCTAATTCTCTTCTGGTCCCTCTCGGCTTATGCCGGTCTGGAAAATATATTTGAGAGCAGCAATGGCCTCCCGGGCGAGAGTATCACGCCTGGAGCAGGAGAAGAGGGTGTGACAGAGTTTTTTTCTTCAGTCGTTTCCTTGATCCAAGACGTCGTGGCTATTGTGAGCGTTTTAGGTATCTGTATAGTCGGTATCATGTATATCATGTCACGGGGAGATGAGGAAAAAACAGAAAATGCCAAAAAATACCTCATTGCTATCCTCGCCGGTTTGATATTAGCTTTGAGCGCGTGGGCGATTATTGCTATGGTCGATCTTATACCCACTACTATCCAATTCTAGATTATGATACGTAAAATTTTCTTACTCGCTTGTGTGACTTTCCTGCCTCTTTATTCATTGGCAGCTGATCTCCAAAATGATATCACAGATACAGTTCAAGAACTCATCCCTGATGTAGAGAGTGATAATGAGCTCGATTACGTCAGTCTGGCCGAATTTTTCCAGTTTTGGATCTTTGTTTTTGTTGGTATCATTGCTGTTATATACATCATCTATATTGGGGCAAAGCTTCTCTGGGCTCCAGGCAATATGGAACAGATGACCTCTGCCATGAAATCTCTCATCTATGTCATTCTATGATTGGCATTGATACCGTTTGCGTATTTTATAGTTCAGCTCATCGCTAATATCCGTTTATGATAAAGCTTCTCCAAATGACATTCTTGGGCATTCTCCTGGCTCTTTGCTTGGTTTTTCCCCATTATACCTCTGCCGCAGATTGCGTGTTCTCTAGTGGTGATATCCGCGAAGAGTTCAAGAACTGTAACCCAGAGATAGGCGTAAAGCCAACGACAGACCTCAACCTCCAGGTGACTGACAGCGGTTCTGATTTTCGCGAGATAACGGCCACTATTATCAGCCGTATCCAAAAAATCACGGCTATAATTGCCATCGGAGTTATTGTTATCATAGGCTTGATCCTCGTTCTGCCGACGAGTTCTGAGGCAAAAGAAAATGCCAAATCTAAGGTCATTTCAGTGGTTCTGGGATTTCTCATCATGATCGCAGCGACCATTATCGTCAATGGTCTCATAAATCTCCTCTATGGTGTTTTCCAATAAATCATCTTTTCTAGGAGTTTTTCTCCTTGTTTTTTCGGTGACGCTCTTTGTACTGGGTTCAGTACAGGCAATATTTGGGACTCTCAGATGGTATAATGCGAGTGAGCAATGACACGAAGAGCTCCAAAACTATCCTATTTATAGTGCTTCTGAAACACCGACACAATCAGGGGTAATTCGTGTATTTATAGCGCCAAAACCAACAACTACAGAATCAAACGTGTACGTTTTTCTCCAAAACACTGCCTCTCTCCGACAAGAAGCACTCACAACTGTCACCCCTGAAAAAGCCCAGATCATTAACCAAAAGGTCGAGGATGTCTTGCAGCAAGGGTCAACACCAGTGACACCTTCGGAAGCACAACCATTCCAAACTCCTGTGGTCATAGGAGTTACCCCTGAATCAGCATTTATGCCAAATGGTTATGCATGAACACTCGATAGAGTTCTGACCGGTATATATTTCCGTGATGTTTTATGGGATTTCCCCCTTACCGTAGACGTCAATCGTGCGAGTCCACGAGGTCAGATGAGCAATGAGAGCGTCATACTTTCTGGCCGTATTAAGTCACTCTCTGAAATGGCAAAAGTGCTCGTGCATGAGCTCGGTCATATGGTAGATATTTATCTCCTGCACAAGGCATGAACGACGTCTGATCCATCGAAAACTTTTTATGCTCTCTCTTGGACTGAGCCAACTGTTCTCCGTTCTGGCATGACGGCTTCCTCATTTGTATCAGGATATGCTGCTACGAACCAATATGAGGACTTTGCAGAAACATTTGTGATGTATGTGTTTCATAATACTGCATTTCTCGATCGTGCGAAAAACTCTTCTGCCCTCCAGAAAAAATATGATTTTATGAAAACTACGGTGTTCGGAACGTATTTCATAGGAACAAACTATGAGCAAAATCCGCTTCCATCTACGCTCTGGGATGTCACAAAAATCGTCATAAAAGCAGACGCACTTTCGGAGATTTTTGCCCAGCTCAAGAGTGCTGTAACAGCTCTCTCATAGTTACCCTTCATAGATACGAGCGATATTGCGAGCGCATTCAGTTTCTTCCTTTGCACAAGTATATACCCTGTTTGGTATACGCAGATCGATATAGAGCTGGCGGTTTGCATTGATCTTTTCTTGATTTATGAGCATTATAAGTGTCTTCATCTCTTCGATACCCCCGTTGAGTCCTAAGATAAATCGTGTATCATTGCTTGTTATATGGAGTTCCTTTTCCTGATCGTAGAATTTGAGGGCATTGATAGGATACTTCGTGAGGTTTTTTCTCCAGAGTTGCAATATTTCCCTCATCGCCTGCATATCCTCGATCATGATAGGCGTGTTTTTCCCTAGGTTTGGATCAGAGACGAGATGATGGATTTCGAGAGCGGGAACCTCGAGCTCTGGTATGTCATTGATGAGCTGGCCATTTTCTGCTAAGAGAAACCTCTCTTCTCCGATGAATGCCCTATACGAAGGGGAGAAAGAAGTGACTACGATACGTATACCATCAGGGAGGAGGATAGTCTTTTCGACAGAGGCGATATGGCGGATATTCTGAGAAAGTCCTTGAAAGACTTCTCGTGTCGAGATAGAAAATACATTTTTCCCCGCAAAATCAGAGAGAATTGACTTGATAGCATTCCGATCAAACACCGGCTCAGGACGCAAGACTATGTCGATCTTATCAGGATTGAGGCGGAAGAGAGGAGTTCCAAAAATAGCGAAAAAAAGTATGCCCAGTATGCCCGCAAAAAATACCCACCCCACTGTTCTGAAATAATTACGAAATCCGTTATAAGAGAGCGCTATGTAGTATGTCCATGGTTTCTTGTTTTTTCGTGATTTTACGAGTGTATTTTCTGGGGTTCCTGCGATTTTTGTGGATATTTTCCAGAGTGGACCGTCCGTGGGTTGTTTCTTTTTTCCGGGGAAATGTATCTTTGGGAGAGAAAACTTTTTCACCGCGATATCATATAAAAAAGGCCCCATAACGCAAAGGTTTGAGGCTAGAAATTATATGATATTCTTCTTACAGAGTCTTGACGACATTTTGGAGCAGTATCTC
>CAZWBM010000015.1:7435-10558 GCA_964632405.1 uncultured Candidatus Peribacteria bacterium
ATGAAAACAGCGACACCGAGATCAGCGAGCCCTTGTATGACGAAATCACGGGTTTTACTGTCGTGGAGATCGATACAGGAGACGTAGCGAGTGCTCTTTGGGAGTTTATACTTCCCAAGGAGCTCTTTTTTCGCGTTGTTCTTACGGGCAATAACCTGCTCATTACGAGTACTAGAATAGTTGTTGGATGGCATATAAGTACATCCTACCAGAGTTTTTTTGGCAGTGCAAAATATTGAATAGGCTGATTTGCTTGACAGTTCTTGTCCATTCAGTCTTTCTGGTCGAGCCGGTATGATTGATATTTAGGGGGATTATGAGAAGCTTGAAAAATATAACCTCTGAAATATAATTTCAATTATGAATAAACAACTACCAAAAGACACACTTGGCTGGGGAATTACTCTCTGGTTTATCGGCTATGTGCTCGGGATACTACTCTTTTTTGTTGCACCGCCTTCTATGCTTGGCTGGATAATCATGCCGATTGGTATTGTCCTGACACTGTGGGTCTTAATAAAAAAAGTGAAAAGTAATTCTCTGAAATATTATTTACTTTTAGCCGTTACCTGGACTCTTATTGCTGTTATTTTTGATTACTTTTTTCTCGTTAAAGTGTTTAATCCAGCCGATGGGTACTATAAATTAGACGTCTATCTCTACTACATTTTCACATTTGTACTCCCCCTCATAATAGGCATAAAAAGAAAGCAATCAGCTATTCATTAAACCCTGTTTGTCGTATTTCTATCGCCAGTTCAGAGCCTCAACGTCGCCTGATGAGACCATCCTGCATAACTACAACCTGATCCACAGGTATACTTTCGAGGATTTCGAAATAATGCGTGATGATGATAATAGTTCGCTCTGGTGCAGAAAATTCAGCAAGCATTTTCGTAACCAGCTTAAAAGCATCGAGATCGAGGCCAGAATCGATCTCGTCGAGAATGATATAGGTGGGCTGGAGGAGCTTTAGCTGCAATACTTCGAGCTTGCGTTTCTCACCACCAGAAAATCATACATTCAGATCTCGTTCCAGGAAAGCTTCTGGAATATCACAACTCGTGAGCAGAGGCTTCACGAACCTCGTGAAAAGCATCGGAGGGAGGGGTTTCGTTCCTAGTGCTATTCGGGGAAGATGGAGATTGTAGATAGTTCGGAGGTATTCACTGACCTTGATTCCCTTTATTTCTGTGACATTTTGGAAAGAGAGGAAAATACCCTTCAGTGACCGCTCTTCTGGGCTCATGGCAAGCAAGTTCTCTCCATCGAGCGTAATAGTCCCATCAGTTACTTCATAAACAGGATTGCCCATGATGATGCTGGCCAGTGAAGACTTCCCAGAACCATTTTTCCCGAGGATACAGGTGCTTTTGCCTTTCTCAAAGGTTATATCGATCCCGTGGAGGATTTCTGCTTCCGCGACTTTGGCATGAAGATTTTTGATTTCAATCATATTAAAGCCAGATCATGATAGCAACTATGCCAATTATAATAGGGATAAAAGGATGCAGAAAAGCATATTGGGCTAACTTGTCTGATTTGCCACTATACCATTTCCATGAACGCCACGAGCTCCAAAGGAACAGACATGGTACTCAAAGTATGAAAATAAAAATCGCTAACACTATAAGCATTGTAACAAAAAAATTTTGATTTGGGTCGTCAAAAGCAAATCCAGACAAAATAAGTAGGAATGGTATGCTTAAAAAAGATATAGTAAAAAGAATGAGAGCACAAGTATTCCCAAAAATTAACCATGTTTTTTCCCAGAATGACAGACGATATTGAGGAAAGGAATGTTTTTTTGTCATAGTGGATATATTATAAAATTGTACCTAATGCTATTCTAGTCCACTCCTCCCATTCAGTCTCAGGATTTTTCATCATCTCGTGCAGTTCTTCTGGCGTGTAAAATCCTTCATTGATGACTTCTTCACTACCTTCTGCAGTTTTGGAGTCTGTGGTGATGACGTAGAGAACGCCGATATGTACTTTACTGACCTCATCCTTTTCACTATTGATATAGCCAATCGGATCGATGGAGAGGATTTTTCCGTGGAGTGTAATCTCTTCTTCCAGTTCTCGAATAAGAGAATCAGCCAGTATATCGCCAGTTTCGTCCTCTTTTTCTATATGCCCACCGATGCCACATGCCCACTTGCCTGCGAGACGAGTCTCATGAAATTCGGTACGCTTGTGACCCCGCTGATAAGCAAATACTTTTCCTTCAGTATTTCTAATAATTGCATATGAGATAGGCTGCTTCATCGTAAAATCAACCTCTGCATCACCTCGGCGAGTGTAGGTATAGTTCTCGAGAATGATTTTCCTGAGATCATTCTCTGCATGAGGGATAAAGCCCTCTGGATGAGTTCCAGTAGGAAAGAGTACTACATTTGGCACCGTCACGATCATAATATCTTCTTTATTCATAGCAGGAGTATATTTTTTCTTAATTAAAAACAAATTAAATCCTAGTCTATATTACCTCAGATTTTCCGGTATCGAGTTCTTGCTCAATAGGAAATCCCTGATTCTGGAGCATTTTCCTGAGATATTTTCCCTGGAGTTCTGCGCCGATAAACTGCACATGGTAGTGCTTGATGCTCTTGGTGATCGTTCCATGTGTTTCTCGGCAAAATGAGAAATAGTTTTTATCTCAGAAAAATTTTCTCACTTCTTCGTGGACTTGTTTCAGTTCTGCGACTTCTGCTTCATCGAACTCCACGAAGAATTCTTTGTGTGTGCGAGGAATAGCCATGATGTGTTGGTCGTTTCCGGTGTAGGGATATTTATTGTAGAGAATAATCCAATATTTCCCTTCCCAGATAGTGTGATTCTTATTCCCCTCCAGATCACAAAAAGGGCATTCGTGAGCTTCGAGGAGTTCTCGATCGCCTAAGAATTTGTAATAGTCTTGTCTTGTTCCGAATTGAACCATAGTGTGATTATAGGAAAAACACATTAAATTCCCAGCAGCCTCTTCAAATCAATAACCTCTAGATCTTTTATTTTCTCGACAAATGCATCATCGTGGCTGACCATGATGATAGCTCCTTCGTAGTTATTCAATGCTTCAGCGATCACAGGAAGATGACGGAAATTGATATGGTTGGTTGG
>CAZWBM010000016.1:0-10190 GCA_964632405.1 uncultured Candidatus Peribacteria bacterium
AGTTTTTTATTATCGTTGAGTCACCATACACCGGCATCTTCATCCTTTTTTTGAATTTCTTTTCCTTCTTCCCGAATACCCCTGAGATAGGATTCTATTTTCATATGTGTTTCAGGGGTCGTCATGTCTCAGACCATGGTCGTGATATTTTTCTGAGAGAATTTCTCTACTACTTGGAGATCCACACCCAGGATTCTTCCATTCTCTCCAACGAGTTTTGATAATACCTGGAGCCAGCTCCCGGGAGCACATCCGAGATCGAGGACGATCATATCTGGTTTGATGATGTCTATTTTCTCTTGGATCTGGAGGAGCTTAAAGGCACTGCGGGCTCGATAACCTGCGGCTTTTGCACGATGAAACCAGATATCCTGGATCTGATATCCTCCTTTGTTTGCCATTTTTGGGGCTATGATCTTTGATTTCTTCTTGTTCATACTTTAGCAGTTGCATTATAGATAAAATGTGCAAAATGATAGCATATATGAAGCAACTTCCTCTTCGATATTGTGCACGAGGCATCATCACCGATAGGGACGGCCAGATACTTCTCGTGAAGCACGGGAGTCACAAGCCATTCACGCTCCCAGGAGGACATGTACAAGAAGGGGAAACATTTCAAGAGGCTATTATCCGTGAAGCGAGAGAAGAACTCGATATCATGATAGAGCTCGTAGGTCTTGTCACGATCTACAAAGAGGGCAATATCCAGTCTCTTCCAGCCCCAGTTCGTGTCCAGACTATCGAATATACGAATGATAGAGGACCTCAGAGAAAATATGAAGAATTTTTCCTCGCCCATATGATTTCTGGAACTATCATGGTCCAATCAGAGGAGATAGCCAGCTTTGCTTGGCAAACACTTGATCAGATACGATCACTCTCAGATAAGGAGATTTACCCAAGCATCCGGGAAATGATCCTGAGTACTTCTAGCTAAATTTGACAAATATTCTCTATCCGTATAATTCCTCCATGCATCAATCAATGTCACTTCTTCTCGCCCTCCTTCTTTCCCCTACGGGAGAGTAAGTTCGTCGCGAAGAAATTCAAACGCACTTTTCCACTCTCCCTGAAACGGGAGAGTTTTTTTATTTCAAAATTTATGTCAGAAGATATTCCAATGCCAGACACAATGCCAGAATTACCAGCATCAGCACGGGGTATCTGATATTCTTTTAATCAGCCCAGATGAATTCGAAGTTGCCCATGTCTTGAGGGAGATTGATGTAAATTACTCTGAGGCAAAACATGCCTTTATGTAGCGTCTATTTTTGCCCCTTGATCAACTTGATGAAGTTCTTTTGGGACTTTGACGAAATTTCCGTGTGATAAAATCCAAAAACACTATGCTCAATAATATGTTTTCTAGTTTTTCACTTCTTCTTAACCTTCTTCTTTCCCCACCAGGGAGAGTCTGTTAGATGTGTTTGCACTTCTTTCACCTCTCCGCAACGGAGAGGTTTTATTTTTTTTATTCTTTTTTTATGAACCGCAAAGCTACACAACGTGAAGTGACCTCATGGTTACACGAGACACCGAGCCATATTATCGGCGACGTCACAGGGAGAGATGGTATACAGGCCGTTCCGTGGTATCATTTTCCGACAAAGGAAAATAGAGCACAACTTGCGCGTCAAATGATGAAAGCGGGGATCCCTCATATTGAGATAGGATTTCCTGTGATGGATGGTGACCCAGAAACCCTTGCCGTGAGGCATGTCGTCGAGCAAACCCGAGATCTGGTCGGAGGGATTTTCACTTTGGCACGATTGAGAAGTGAAGATATAGAACAATCGATTCGGACACTTGAATGAGCAAAACATCCAGGTATTCATATATTTCTTGGAACATCACCTTTCCATCGCGCGGCGCTTCATATGTCACAAGAGAATATATTGGCTGCTATCCCAGAACGGGTTCAGCAAATCCGTAATGCTGGGATGATGTGTCAATTCTCTGCGGAAGATGCGACGCGCACAGAAGATGACTTTTTAGCAAAAGTATATTCAACGGCAGAGAAAAATGGTGCTCAGATTCTCAATGTACCCGATACGGTCGGGCACTCTGATCCCGATGATTATGCGCGAGTATTGGATATTGTTCGTGGTGCGACAAATTCTTCAATTATTTCTGCTCATTGCCACAATGATATGGGATGTGCGGAAGCAAATGCCATAGTGGCTATCCGTCGTGGACTCGTGGAAAAAATTGAGGGAACAATCTTTGGTATGGGAGAGCGTGCCGGCAATACTGACCTCTCGACGCTCTTAATTGCTCTCTTGTCCCACCCTGAGTACAGAGAAAAAGTCTCACACTTGATCAAACATAAAAAATCCCTTTCAAGCATCATGGAGTTGGTCCAAGCCATGACGGGATATACGACTCGGCCGGTGCAAGCTGGCTATGGTTTTGACGCAATCGTGAACCGTTCCGGAGTCCATCAGCAGAAAGTTGCAGCGATGAAGGAATCATACGTGTGGACCCAGCCAGAACAGTTTGGGTTGCGTGATCGTGATCTGATCGATGTCGGCCCACTTGCGGGCAAAGCTGGTATCCACCATATCCTCGAAAAATTGAGAATAGAATATCAGGAATCTGATTTACCAATTATCACAGGCCTCATACGTTCGATATTCTCTCCTGATACCAATATTGCTGATGTTCATCGATCTTTTCCGCAGCTTGATGAAACTGAAATCAGCAAGCTCTCGAATAAGGTCCAGGAAATACGTCTGGAGGCACGTATCCTCATCCCGACTGTTGCGAGACAAAAGGAGTGGAGACGGAAAACTCAAGATATTGTGCGCAAGGCAGTAAGATATTTCTATGGTGAAAAATAGTTTTTCTCTACAATAGGCCTATGCCCTTTAGAGATAATTCCCAGCTTCAGAAATTCGTCTCGCTTTTCCTCGAGAAAAACAAACATATTAATTTGTCTGCTATCCGTGATGAGGAGGGAGTTTGGCAGAAGCATATTGAGGATAGCCTCGTTGTATTGCCACTCTTTGAGCAATTCGGAGATAAGAAACTCAAAATCCTCGATCTGGGAACCGGTGGAGGATTTCCAGGATTGCCTCTTGCCATCATGCTGCCAGATCATCACTTCACCCTCCTCGATGCGACACGGAAAAAAATTGACTGCGTGAGAGAATTTGCTGAAGCTCTGGAGCTCAAGAATGTCACATCACAATGGGGAAGGGTAGAGGATATGCGATCTGCGGGCATGAAAGAAGAGAGAAAACATAACAAAAATGGCATCGTGTATATGGATGGAACTCCTACGACGAGCGATCATTTTGACCTGGTTGTCACACGAGCCACTGCCTATATCGATGATCTCTTTACTTGGATTAAGCCACTGCTTAAATCCGATGGTCGAGCATGGCTCTACAAGCAAGCATCAGAGGAAGAATGGGCCGATGGTCAGCAACTCGCAAAAAATCGTGGTTTTACCCTCACAAAAATCCTCACCTACAATCTCGCAGAACAGGAAAGATGGATACTCGAAGTGAAGAAAAATTAGCGGCGAAACAATTTCCTGAGTTTACTGACCCCCTGGAGTATTTTTAGAAGAAAGGGTTTATAGACAAACACTTCTTCCTCTGGCCAAGTTTTTTTCTCTGGATGGAATCGGAGCTTGAATTCCGTGACTCAGGCGAGCTTTCACTTTCAGTCTGGTGAGATTCAGAGAAAATCATAGGTGGTACACGCTCGGCGTCGTGCTTCGCAGATTGCTTCCCACTGGAGAAGGTAGGTTCCCATATCACGGCGGACTTCCTTATCGCTCGCAGAAGCGCCGTAATAGTAGATTCCCATTCATCCCCAATAGGCGAAAATACCCGCTGCATGAAGGATATTGTCTTTTTCCGCGATGAGGAGGCCACCGGCATTATGCGCTTCGAGCGTTTCCACGAAATACCGGTAATAGGTGAGCATATTGTGCGAAAATCCATCACGCTTGGTCGTCTCGTCGAGGAGATGGAAGAATTCTTCCAGATAGGTTTTTCCAGTTGCCCTGTATATTTCATATCCTTTTACCCACTTGGTCGTGAGTCATCGCTTCTGTGCAAGACGGATATTGTATCGACCCTTTTCAGTGAAATTCGCAAGCAGGAGGTCCTGAGTCTGGTCAGTGAGTTGTATGAGGGCTGTTGTGGGCTCGATAAATCGTCGAAAAGGGGCTTTGCGAGGTCTTCTCTGAGCTCTCCCAGGCTCTATAAGAGGCTCTATCTGGAGGAAAAGGTCGTCTTTGCTTACTATTTTCTCCCTCACAAAGGTCAAAAAATCATCGCTTATCAGATTTCCATCGACTCCGAGGGCATAGAGCCCTGTGTATTTCCCTATGATTTTGCGCCTTTCCAGGAGGATGGAATGCTCTTCATCTGAACACACCAGTATGTCTTTTGCTTGATGTGTATCACGCAGTATCTCGGCCCAGAGATGTGATTGCCAAAAGCTATTCTGAGATCAATTGATAAACTCGCTTGCACCCGTATTCTTGGATATTTTGATGTGTTTATAATTATTACTTGACATAATGCATAATATGATTTATAATATGAGTGTAAAGTTTTATCTCTTATCTTCGTCTATGTCAGTTACAACACTGCACACACCATACACAATTCAGGTGCGAAAGCAATACAGAGACATCATCGAAGTCATTATCTCCGGGGAACTCGACGAGACAAATGCCGATGAGGCATTTGAGAATCTCAGCCACGAAATGGAGAAAAAGAAGGGATACGAGCATATCAACTGTGATTTCTCGAAACTCACCTATACCAATTCTACCACTCTGGCCTATCTCACTGAGTTTATCGCCCGCACGCACAGGAAATGAAAGACCATCACTTTCAAAAAGGTTCATCCCAAGACACAGTATATTTTTGATATGATCGGCCTCTCAAAGGTCGCAGATCAGGCATAAAAAGTTTTGTAATCGATAAATTATCTATAATAACAGTATTCCAGAATACTGTTATTATTTTCTATGCGCTGAATCATCCTGGCAGCTGGCCTCGGTAAACGATTAGGTGACCTCACGAGAGACTGCCCAAAGCCGCTTATCGTCGTCTATGATCGCCCCATGATATGCTTGCCTCTTGAGCGTATGGTACGGGCGGGGATTACCGATATAGGCATCGTTATCCCGCCACGATTTCGAGGTCAGTTCGAGGATTTTTTCTGCAATGAGAAAAATACTCTCTGAGCTCATATTACGCTCATTGAGCAAACTGAACCGCTTGGCATGGCTCATGCGGTCAAAATGGCACGCGAATTCGTCGGAAATGAGAGTTGTATTGTCTTGGCTGGAGATAGTGTGAATAGTTTTGATTTCACTGATGCTGTCAGGAATTTCCAGAAAGGAGCGAATATATTTGCTCGCCGAGAGCCAAATCTCGCTATTCAGAAGGCCTCAGGTGTGGTCGAAATCGATGATACGGGCAAAGTTATCCGAATCACAGAAAAACCCGAAATTCCCGCTTCTGACCTCCTGCAAATAGGAGGAGGTATCTATGATACGACACTCTTTGACCGCATAGAGAGACTTCAACCGTCTGCGCGTGGTGAATATGAGATCACGGGGGTCCATGAATCCTATATCGAAACAGGAGATATCATCTGCACGGATATGGGTGATACCTACTACAACAATGTGACATATCCAGCTGATGTCGAAAATGCTGGTAAGTGGCTTTCTCAAAATCTCGACCTTTTCAAACCTATCTCATAGTGAGATACTTTTTCCTCTCTTCTTCGCTCATCTTTTCGATGGCATAACGGAGCATGGTCCGGGGCATTTTCGGAGCATATTGATACAGGAATCCACGGAGTTCGTCCATGCTGCAGCGTTTTCCGACTTCACGGAGCATCCAGCCAACCGCTTTATGGATGAGATCGTGCTTATGCGAGAGCATCCTCTCTGCGATATAGATCGTCAGTTTTCCATTTCATTGCTTTATCTGATGAAAGGAAGCGAGGATGATGATACGATTGATCCAGATATTGGAGCTGGCAATACACTTCGTGATGAAATCCACGCGCTCTTCGTGAGAGAGGTGATGCTGGATATAGGGTCAGATAATGTGCTCGCTCGAGACATCGATCAGGTCCCAATTATTGATTCCATCCACGTGCTGCATATAAAACTTCGCTAGTTCTGGAATAGGATGCATCTTTTTCTGGGCGAAATAAACAAGAGCGAGAACCCCTGCCATGCGGATTTCATGATGCTTGTCATGTAATACCTCATCCACATCATCGAGGGTGAGATTTTTGGTATATTTCTTCACGAGCTCACGAGTCTGTGGCATCGTCAGTCCCAGAAATACATCACCCTCTCAATAATGTCCTTTTCCTGTCTTGAAGAATCTCTGGTAGATATTGATTTTTTCAGGATTTCTGAGGGAATGAATTTCTTTAATAAGTGATTTTAATTTCATTTGTAGAGTGTTAAATGATTCTAATTTTACTGTTCAACTGCTTTTTGAGCGATTTTAGCTTATACATAAAGTATGTTTTAGACATAAAAAGTTGTTAAAATAGTCAATATTTTTTTAATGGAGTAATAAAAAATACTGTTACTATATTAATATATGGAAAAAGTTTTCAAAAAAAATCAAAAAATAATTCATTTGCCGAGAGCAAAGCAAACTGAAGATATTGTTGGCCTTTTTAATCTTGTTCTTTCTGTTAAGCGTAAGGTAAAGAAATGATAGAAAATTATGATTGCTTTGAAGCATAAAGAACCAATTTTAATTGATTCAAATATTTTCATAAATTTAGCTGGTTCGGTATTGTCTGGTAAAAAAGTTTTAGAGCCTTTTAGTAGACAGTATTTTTTTAATGCTATTAAGGAACTT
Organism: uncultured Candidatus Peribacteria bacterium; assembly: GCA_964632405.1. Taxonomy (GTDB): domain Bacteria; phylum Patescibacteriota; class Gracilibacteria; order BD1-5; family JAGOOR01; genus JAGOOR01. The sequence continues at coordinate 6,870 of CAZWBM010000016.1, forward strand.
TCTAGTCATCATGATTTTTATATGCCAGGGATCGTTAAATTTGAATTAGAATCATTTTTATTTGGAAAGGTTCTAGAAAATGATTATGAGCAAGCATTGGATTGATATATTACAAGTTTTAATGATAGGTGAAAGTGTATAAATATAGACCAGGATATAATGAAAAAGTTGATAGAAGTTAATGTTTTGTTAGGAGATCAAAAGGACCACATTAAATTTAAAGATAAATTAATTATTTCATCTGGTTTAGAAAAAATTGGTAACAGTTTTTATATTTTATCTGCAGACTATGAAGATTTTCACAAGAAAATAAAAGCCAAGTGAAAATCTCATTTAATTACTATAGAGAAAACAATTTGGCTTTTATACGCAGAAAATGAGGAGGACCACATCATTTACAAGGCCGAGAACATGTATTTATTTAGAATAAGCTTTCCAGTTTAAGATCTGTTTAGCTCTTATACTGCTTCAATTCTTCCCGTGCTTTATCGATTTGCCGGAGTGTAACTTCTTTTTTCTCTTGGGTGAGGCGGATGACGTTTTCTGGAGCTTTGCCGACAAAACTCGCGTCCATCAGCTTCACTTCAAGCATGCGTGCGTAGTCTTCTTTTTCTGCGATGAGTTTTTCGAGGCGTTCGATATCGTCATCATGATTGCAGATGCTGGTATCGACGAAAACTTCGATTTCTCCTGCCATGCCGTAGGTGTATTTCTCACGAGAGAGTTTATCTTTGGTAAGCGTAAAAATCACTTTATGTGCTTTCCCTAATCCTGCGATAAGGACGATATTTCGCTCGAGGATAGCTCTATCGCGAGGGTTGGCGTAGATCACGACATCAACCGCGTCACCTGGTTTGATGCGACGCTCTCCACGGATGGTACGGATGGTTTTCACGACTTCAAAAACAGACTTGATCAGATCTTCGCTCTCCTCATCGATATCAAAAGGACATTCTGGCCAAGGAGCGGTCATGATGGCTGTCTTAGCTGAAAGTTCAAAATTCAATTCTCCAAACCCCCCGCCTTCGGCACCCCCCTTATCAAGGGGGCTTTTTTTAGATCCTTTTTTTGTCTTTGCTTTCTTTTTCTTCTCTTTTCCAGTGATGATTCCATTCAACGCTTCAGTTACAAAAGGGATGTAGGGATGCCAGAGTTTTAAGAGTGTTAGCACGGTATACATCATGACTTCTTTTCCATGTTTTGAATTCTCCTTCGAGAGTTTGAAACACTCGATGGCGTAGTCAGCGAATTCATCGCGCGTGAAAGAAACGAGTTTCTCACCCATCATCGAGAAATCATATTCTTCCATACCTTTTGTGACATCCATTGCAGTCCGCTTCAATCTCGTCAAGATCCATCGCTCGTAGTCGAGGAGCTTGCTCCAGTTTTTCTTGAGATCTTTTTCGAGTTTTTTTGTATCGGTTTCTGTGCCTTTTCCTTCTCCGGCGTTCATCCACACAAATCGAGCGACGTTCCAGAGCTTATTGAGGAAAGTCTGGTTATTTTTTACTTCATCGAGCGAGAATCGCAGATTATTGCCTGGAGTGTTCCCGACGACGAGAGAGAGACGGAGTGCATCTGCGGAATATTTTTTTATCACCTCGATCGGATCGATACCGTTGCCGAGAGATTTCGAGAATTTCCGGCCCTGATCGTCTGTGACGAGGCCATGGAGATAGATAATCTTAAACGGTGTTTCGTCAGTCAAAGCGTATCAGAAAAGGAGCATTCTCACGACCCAGAAGAGGAGGATATCATGACCCGTCTCGAGCACTTGTGCTGGATAGAATTTTTTGAAAATCCTACTTTCTTTCTCAAAGCTCCAATCGAGCACGGCAAAAGGCCAGAGCGCCGAAGAAAACCAAGTATCCAGGACGTCCTCATCACGGACGACATTATCCTTTCCATGTTTTCTCATGAGTTTCGATGGATCATCGGTAACCCCCAGGAGATCGCCTGTTTTTTTATGGTAATACGCTGGTATCTGGTGACCCCACCAGAGCTGACGGCTGATGCACCACTCGTGGAGATTTCCCATGATCCCTTCAAATATCTCACCATAGCGAGCTGGGACAATCTCAAATTCCTTTTTTGCCCAACCGGCCATAACTTTCTCGGAGAGTTTTTTGCTATCGACGAACCACTGCGTTGAGACGATTGTCTGGACTCGGACACCACCACGTTGGGAATACCCTACCTGCGATGTATGGGGAGTGACTTTCATGAGATTTCCGCGTCCTCGAAGCATTTCGATGATCATCTCACGGGCCTCGAGCTCTGTCTTCCCAGCGAAGATATCCGTGTGCTTCATCATGATGCCATCGTTATCGAGGACTCGATAATCGAGAGGGAGATTGTGGCGCTTTGCAGTTTCAAAATCAGCGGGATCATGGGCCGGTGTAATTTTCACCGCACCAGTCCCGAAATCCATATCGACCATTTCATCTGCAATAATCGGGATTTTCCTGTTTGCAATAGGGAGAATAGCCGTTTTTCCGATCAGTTTCTTGTAGCGTTTATCCTTTGGATGGACAGCGATCGCTTGATCGGCGAGGAGCGTCTCAGGGCGAGTGGTGGAGATGACGAGTTCCTTATCGACTCCAGACACGAAATAGGCGATTTCGTAGAGAAATCCTGGCTCTTCCCGGTATTCAATTTCCGACTTTGAAATCACTGTTTTATCTTTTGGACAATAGTTTACCATGTATTCACCGCGATAGATGATTCACTCCTTGTAGAGATGGATAAATGCATCGGTGACGAGTTTGTTGTTGTCTTTATCGAGAGTAAATCGTTCATGGTCCCAAGAGACGCTGGCTCCCATCATCCGCATCTGGCCCGTGATAGTTCCGTGGCATGCTTCTTTCCACTCCCAGACTTTCTCGAGAAATTTCTCGCGACCGAGATCATCTTTTTTGATCCCTTCTTTTGCGAGATTTTTTACGACGACATTTTGCGTAGAGATACCAGCATGATCAGTTCCAGGAACCCAGAGTGTTTCATCTCCTTTCATCCGATGATAACGGATCATGACATCCTCGAGTGCGAGCATCAGGGCATGCCCTGTGTGGAGAACGCCAGTGACGTTCGGAGGAGGAAGGGGGATGTAAAAAGTTTTTCCGGTGCGAGATTTCTCTGGAGCGAAGAGGCCCTTTTTCTCCCACATTTGGGAAAGAGCCGATTCAAACGCAGAAGGTTCGTAGACCTTTGGAAATTCCATAGTTAAGGGGCGAAAAGTACGAGAATGTGATTATTCTACGGCCTGTCCAGGAAATGCAAAAAAATCCGCTCGAAAAAGCGGATTTTTATGGGGTAGTGAGG
>CAZWBM010000017.1:0-6886 GCA_964632405.1 uncultured Candidatus Peribacteria bacterium
AGCCGTTAGACGATGGGGCCAGAAATGGGGCCGAAGCCCCATAATACTACTCGTATTCAATACCCATAGATCGAGCTGATCCACGGACGATCATCATAGCAGCTTCTACATCATTTGCATTGAGATCAGGCATCTTGCGTTCTGCAATATCCTTGATCTGTGCTTTTGTGAGTTTGCCAACTTTCACCTTGTGGGGCGTTGCTGATCAACTCTCAAGCCCGATAGCCTTTTTGATGAGGTTAGTCATAGGTGGCTCGCGAGTCTCGAAAGAGAAACTACGATCTTCGTAGATCGTGATGATGGTTGGAAGAGTCCAGCCAGATCGATCACGAGTTTTGTCATTGAATTGCTTACAAAAGTCAGCAATCTGGATACCCGTGGGTCACAAAGCTGTACCGATTGGCGGCGCAGGGTTTGCAGCACCAGCAGCTATCTGGAGCTTGATGATTCTTTTGATTTCCTTTTTTTTAGCCATAAATAAATTGTTAAGTAGGAAGTATAGTTAAAGTTGGCTACTTATCCAACATTGATTCGTGAGAAGCCCTCTTGCAAGGCACGAAACATTTGACTGCTCTAGAAGTGCTCTTCGATAAACTCAGAGCATTCGTCTCGCATGGTGGAACACCATGAGCGAGCAAAGCGAGTCGAATGGTGGGTCCTCTGGGGATCGAACCCAGGACCGCCGGCTTAAGAGGCCGTTGCTCTACCGACTGAGCTAAGAACCCATCGGGCGTGAGTATACGCGAAAATATCAAAAGGCAAGGGTGTAAAAGCAGAAAAATCAAACTACAAATGTTCCTGAACTATTTTCTGAAATGCTTGCCGGAAATTCTCTGCATCAAACTTTTTTGCCTGTGCAGGAATCGCAGGAGAATTATCATATTTACCCTCCCCTATTTCTCTGTGGAAATCGAGGAATCACTTCTCAAAGCTCTCATCCGTTTCCTCTGGGAAAAATCTCCCTGTTACGCCATCAATATTTGTTTCGAGAAGCCCGCCCTGTGCAAGTCAGAAAACGGGTATGCCGGCAGCCATGGCTTCAAGAGGTGCTATACCAGCATCTTCTTTCCCCGGCATCAGAAATCCACGTGCATCGGTATATATTTTCACAAGTTCTGCATCAGGAATCCTTCCGAGAAATTCAATATTCTTTCCTGCAATCTTTTGAAGCTCTCCTCGTTGAGCACCATCGCCGATAATTTTTAGATTAATTCAAAGCTTTGTCATTATTCGTATGGCTCGATCGACTTGCTTAAATGGCGTCAGGGCACTCGTGAGGACATAAAAATTCCTCTTGGAAACTGGTGTTGATCCGACTGTGAAACGACCAGTCTCAACTGGTGGCCAGAGTACAACAGAATCTCGATGGTAATATGCTTCGATGCGACGATGCACCTCAGCGCTATTCGCCATATAGAGGGATGGTCGTTTGGAAGCCGACAAATCCCAAGATCGTAGATGGTTGAATAATCCACGAACCAGTGGTCATCCGAGAGCTGACTTTATCTTTGCAAAAGTGCTGTACTGTTTCGCTGTTTGGAGCTTTATACCAATTTCCTTCTGGACCTCTTCCGACCAATCCCAGAGATACCGTGCAGGAGAATGGCAATAGCAAATATGCTTTGTCGTACCTGTCGTAAAAACCCCGTGAGCAAACCCCGAAGAACTCGAGATAACGAGATCATAAGAGCTGAGATTGATTTTCTTAACCGAAGAAGGCATGAGCGGAAGTGAAAGTCTCGGTTTTCCGGTGAGTGAGAAAAGAATCTGTGCAGGAGTATTACAACGGATGATATTTTTCGGGAAAACGTTTCCTACTTTTTTCTCGTCATACATCAGTGTAAAAATATCTGCATCAGGATACATCTTCATGATTTCCTGAAGCACCTTCTCTGCACCTCAGAGCTTGATCAACATTTCATGGACAATGCCTATTTTCATAGCCACAGTATAGGAAATTTTTTTATTTTTCCTCTATTAATTTGACATAGAAATTTTTGAATTATATTACAGCACATATTTTTATATATTTTTTACATTGATGAGCGCATTAGAACGGAAGGATTATTCACTTCATCTTCCAACAGTAACCCAGAAAAATGCTTACCATGAAATTATAAGAAGAGCTCGGCATATCATACACCTCCTCTCACTTAATTCTGATAGAGTGGAAGAGTGAATATGTATGGTAGGTAATGAATCTGTAGTTCTCCCAAAGAAATATTACTTTGGAAATGTACCAGTATTTTTCCTTCCCTGATGGGGTTCTTATGCTCTCGGAGATGTTAGAACTCTTAATATATCGTTCCATCTTCCTCATGGGAAAGATGAACTACTCAACGATGTATGATCAGTTGAAGCATTTCTCGATCGGTATACAGCTCTCTCCGGAAAATCTGCCAAACAAAAAGCAGAAGATGCCTGGAAGAGAAAAATGCGCAATCGGATTGCTTAATTTTTTCTGATAAGACTTGATAAGATCAAAAATAACGCAAGTGAGGTATGCACGGATTCGAACGAGTGAAGAAATGTGTTCATCACGAGGACTCCAACAAAAGCTGCAAACATGGCTGGATATTTTCTCAAACTGACAAGGAGTAAGATAAAAACTATCGTGAGAAAGAAAAGTCCCACTATTCCACCTTCAATAAGTTGCTGAATATACCAACTTTCAGGGATATAGTAATGCTCAGTGCTGAAAACAAAGTCTGGATTCCGTGCCAGGAATACATCAGCCAGATAAGACATTTCAGGATTTAGAGAGGCGATTGGAATAGGATTCTGATTGACCTCTGCAACAGCTCGGCTCGCTGGTCCTGCTTGCGCGAGGCCATGTCAGAATGGCTGCTCGAGAAATCGGAGATAGCCGATATACATGCGCTCAAAATGGGCTGACGTGGATCATTTCCTGGCAATGATCTCTGTGAATTTCGGACCAAATTGAAATACAGCAAGTGTTCATCCTACGACAATAATGAGACCTGTGGTAATAATTTTTTTCCATTGTACGCGAGCAAATGAAAAACGTTCTCTTGGAGCACGAATTTTCGCGAGGATATAATAAAAAATGAGAATACCGGTTCAGATAATAGCTCACAAGAGACCGCTTCTACTATAGGTCTGAGTCAGTAAAAATAAGACCAGAAGGATGATGATGCTATTGATAAATCGATACTTCCGATAACGGAAATAGAGCGTGATATAGGTGCCTAAATAGGTGAGGAGAAAAAATGCCATTTGATTTGGCCCCTCAAGCATCCCCTGAAATCTGACGACAGCAGCACCAGGAATACCATGAAAAATAGGAGGAGGTCCGGAACCATCCCAGACACTCACCTGACCACTGAAACCAAAAATCATAAGCACCGTTTCACCAAAGATATAGCGAATGAGGATGCTCACAAAGAGCATGATGCTTCATGAGAGAATAAATACTCTGCCCACTTCACGGAAACTGATATTCCAGAGTCACATGATTTGCCGGAAAAACAGAAACGCTATGAGAAATTCTCCATCATAACGGAGTCCATATATGAATCCGGTAGTGCTTGTATCGGTGAAAAAACTCACAACAAGGATTGTAGCTATGTAGAGAAGTATCGCAGCATCGAGAATATCAAAAGTAGGTCGATATTTCTTTTTCCAAATATCGATAATAGCTACCAGAAAAATGAGAGCCATGAAAATCTCTTTGCAAAATCGCATCATATCAATATCTAGACGCTCTGTTCCAAAGACTGTGAAAATAACAGACCAAGGGAGGAATGCGATGAAAGCAAGGATCAATAATCGTCCGATTTTTTGTAGCATGTATCGATGCTTAGAGACTAACTTCTGCTGAAACGGTCGGTGAATTGTCAGCAGGGACACTCGTCGGCATCATAGAAATCCATGCAGTACCAACCACACCTAAAAGAATCCCGAAAAGTGCCAAGATTGCCATAACTTGAACCCATGTAATACGAATTTTTGCCATAAAAGAGATATTAAACGAGGGGAGTATAGACAAAAAACTCTTTCTGTCACGCACGATCATGATGAATTATTCCTTTGTCTCTGTTTTTGTAGTGCGACAGATGCGAGGATTATTCACGTATTCATCATTTCGCGAGAATATACAGTTAAACCAAATTAACTGCGCTCGTATAATTCGGAGATTATCATCATTACCACGAGATGATTGTATCAGGACTGAGCTATCGACCTGCTTGATGAGCTCTTGCAGATCATTGATGAACACCTGGTTTTTTATCGTCTTTCCGTCGCTATCCACGAGGTCATCCCGGAGGACAAACCAATACTCTTTTTGTGTGAAATACGTGTTCTCGAGAATATTTTTGAGATTCGTGAGTGATTCGATCGCATTTTTCCCAAGCGCTTTTCTAGTTTCTTCAGAAATATCAGGAGAACGCTGGAGTATATCTCCGATGCGTATCATTTCTCGAACAATTTGGAGCGAATAAGCACTTCAGAGCTTCTGGCTTGCGAGCATCTGAGTCAGGTAGTTCCAGACCTCCAGACTCGAAGTAGTATTTCATGACCGAATCATAGCAAGTATTCATTTATCTCGCGTGACACGAGCCCGAGCATCACCATGCAAGAGCTGCATATGATAGGTTCGAAATATACTTGCCCATGAATATTCCGCATCTTGAACGCCTGTATCGAGTTGCATCCATGCCTGAAGAGCATGCTCAAGTGGTGTGAAAACATCAGGAAATTGAGGTTTCTCTCGATGAATGATCTCTGATAAGAGCGTGAAACAGGAAGAACTATCAACTCAACAACTCTCTCCGGCATCTATCTTTCCCACTAAGGACTGGATTTCCTCAAGGGCGTTTCGGACTCGGAGGTCAGAGCGGAAAAAGCTTCACACGGATGATTCCGGTTCACGATCGATAAGTGTTCGAATCATGGTATCCAGAAACTTCTTGGAGATATTGCCGAGTACTTTCGCCTGATCGCGAGGGAAAAACGTCGTATAAGCTAACCAGAGATCGGAAGGTATGAGATCTTTTTGTTCTGCGATATCAAAAAATTCTGATTTTCCATCACGTATCAGAAATGATGGTAACAATTTTGATCCACTGACAGTCATGTCAGCGTCAAAGTTGGCGACTATTTTATTCTGAGTATCGATGTACACTCCCCCAACACCCGTGAGTACTCCAGGAATTCATGGGCTCTGAAAAGAAATTTTTTGTGGTTCATCGAGCGAACGAATGATCCAAGATCAGGGCTTCAATTCTATTTCAAATCAATCTTTTACTTTTTTTATCTCTGGGGCATTTCCCTGTCCATAGAGGACAAACTTCCCTTCTTGATAACTGACAAGCTGGTCATTTTTATCACCACTGAATACTCCTCTCTCCCATCAATTATTTTTTTTCTGTATAGTACGCCACAGGAGATCTCCTCCGTCATCTGGGAGCGATACTTGTGCCGGCCAAGAACTGACCCACCAGAAAAAGAGCCCGATTCATGTGAGGATTCAGAGAAGAGGAAGTCCGATGCGACGTAACATAGGTATTATAGTATAGATTTTTACCTGAGAGCAACTTCTCCTTGTTTCCAATCGGATTCAAATGCTTGTGAGATACTTTTCGCTAATTCTCCAGATACGAAGAGTCCTACTTCTCGATTCCTCTCGAGAGAGTTTTTCGTATAGTTGAAACTCCCGACAAATGCACTTTCACCATCTCTAATGATCGCCTTGGCATGAAGAGGTTTTTTCATTTTCCGAACTTGCAAACAGGTCCCATAATCTGGTTTTTCTCCTGGCTCATCATCATAGCTAGCGAGGAGAATATGAATTATTTTTCCTTCATGACAGAGCTGGGAAAGTTTCGTGAGCATGCCAGCATCAGAAAAGCTGGGAGCATAAATATCCACTCTGGACTTCGTTTTCTCAACGAATGCAAGAATCCTCTCTCGGGCATTTGTTGGTCCAGCCAGAAGCCGTGTATCGTGAGAAGCTCCTATTTTTCACTGGAAATCATCTTCAAATATTTGTAGGAGATTATCGTGAACTCAGGTATCCTGGCCGATGATAAAAAACTCTCTATTCGAGGAAAAGCTCGCTCGTGTCCAATTCGCCGTTTCGACTATCCAATCACGATCGATGATCGAATATTTGGCATGCATAAAAGCAAATTGATCCTCACCGCTCTCCTTGAGAGGGATGGAATTTTCTTCCAAGAATGCTCGAGTTTCTCGATTGATCGATGTATTTCAGTACGGGAATTTCTCGAGAATAACACGTACATCCACTCCTCTCTTCTGAGCTCTCAGTAATGATTCGCAAAGGCCAGGAAGAGTGAACGTATACACAGCAATCCAGACTCTTTCGTCGGCATTATCGATCATCTGAATGAGCCATGATTCTGGAAGTGGTCATTTTTTTATAATTGCGTCGGAGAGAAACGACTGTTCACCAGAAACAATGGAATCCTCGCGATGGTGATATTCTTGGTATTTTCAGATATCCACGCTCACAAAAAGAATCACTCCGATACAGACGATGATGAGAGCAGTGCTATAGTTTTGTAATCGTGACATATCCGATATTATCGGAAATGAAGGTGGATATTGTTCTCAAATCCATGCTGAACAAGGGTTTTTGAGAGAACATCTTTCAATGCTCACTCGTACATACGAAGCTCAAAATTGATAATCGGTTTACTCGTCACAATGGTCACTATATCTCGGAAAAATGTCACTGTTGATATGAGTCCCGCTAGATCCTCTCTCCCCGCTCTGGTGAGCTCTTTTTTTACGATAGCAGTCAGGAGGGCTGAGAGCACCAGTGGACTATTGCGCTGAACAGCTCGAGTGTCGAGGATGTAGGAGCGTGCTACCATAATGGCGGAAGGAGGTAAAAGATAAG
>CAZWBM010000018.1:0-6013 GCA_964632405.1 uncultured Candidatus Peribacteria bacterium
CCAGGTGGTGAAATGGTAGACACGCAGGTTTCAGAAGCCTGTTCCGCAAGGTGTGGAGGTTCGAGTCCTCTCCTGGGCACCATTCGACTCGCTTTGCTCGCTCATGGTTTACAACCGCGAGACGAATGCTCTGAGCTTGTCGAAGAGCAAAAAATTAAGTACAGCTTTTTTTTTACAGAAACTATCAAGCGAGAGGCAATCTCACCATTGGCACTCGAAATGCGATTCACGTATTTCTCCGGTTCGAGCCCTCTCCTCTTTGCTTAAAGATTCTTTTAATTAATCCAAATACCCTCTTCGAATGAGAATAAAAGCAATACCTGATGCAATAAACAGAGCGAAAAATATGATCATTTCTGGACCAGTTGGTACTGCAACGCTTTCTGAAAAATCCCCTTGACCAGTATAGGTACCGTTTTTACAGATAGCTCGGACTTGGAAATCTGCGTAGGTTACTTCTCTCGCGCTGGTATCTATATTGACCCGGAATTGATTGGTAGTTATTTCATCGATCATAGCAAATTCTCCAGAAGCATCACGTTTGAAGACTTGATAACTCGCTGCATCTGTGAGTTTATCCCAACGGATAATAGAATATGAGCCATTGACTTTGTCTACTCGTATACCACTTACTTTTTCGATGAAGCAGGTTGGTGCCGCATCAAGTGCAATAGTAAACGTTTGTTCACCCGAATTTATAGGAGTGTCTTTTTTATCTTTATCGAGAGCAATAATGGTAGAAAAATACTCTCCAGGAGGAATATTTGCTATATACCAAGCATATTTTGTGTCTTCTTTTATTTCATTTTTTTCATACGTGACAACTTCTTTTGTGTATTTTCCAGCTTCGGTGCCGTACTTGATCTTGAAATATCTGACTTGGTCGAGGTCAGGCTTCAATTCCCAAGAGAATTTCACTTTTTTATCTGTGGTTGTTTCAACTTTTATATTCTCTATTTTCGCCGTTACTGTCCGGAACTTGGCCATATCTTTTTGTTCTACTTTTACTCCAAGCTGAGACTCGAGAGCAACGTTTGCACTGAATTCTCATTCAAATTCTGAAGTTTTGAGCACTCCCGTATAGGTTCAGAGTTTATTCTTATCTTCTGTCAGGAGTGCTGTCTTATCACCGACTTTTACCTGTACTATCTTGAGGCTTGGATCACCAACACCAACGAAGGTAATGCTGCTACCAGCAAAGAATTCATCTCCTTCTTTGATCGTGAGGGTATTGAGCTTTGGAACTTCAGTATTAAACTTGATGGTAACAGGGGCTGAGGTTCCGATGACAGCACCAGTCCCATCGAGGACTTCTGCGATGATAATATTATCTCCTGCTTTCAGTTCGCCGATATCAGCAGAAAATTTCCCATCCTCAAGAGTTTGAGTGTCTTTTACTTTCGTGCCATTGAGCTTGATGTTTACCTTACTGTTTGGTTTCGAGGTACCGCTGACTGGAATTGTTTTGATAGAAACGGTGGTATTTGTCATTGGGTCTTTGATGACGATATCGGATTTTGCTGGGGGAGTCGTGCTTTTATCTACAGCAGTGACTGTTACTGTTTTCTCAACACCACCACCCGGTCCATCGAGCTCAAAGACGACGAGCTCATATTTGCCTGCTTTCTTGAGTGTGAATCCTTTTTGGAAAGTGTGTTCGCCCTGATCTGAGAGTGTGAATTTATATTCCCCATCTTCATAAGGTAAGACGACATCAGCCGTATTGTTATTTGTATCAAAGAATATAGTTCCTTCATATTTATCGAGCTTTTTTCCTGCAGCATCAATAGCCCTAACCTTCATATCAAATGCTTCATTGATATTTACCTCCTCTGGAACAGTGATTTCGAAATCTTTTAACTCAGCAGTTGTTGTTTGTGCATAGAGCACGAATGGTGATAACTGTGTGAAAAAGAGGATTGTGGCTGTGAGAAGTGAAAGTAGACGGTTCATAATGGCTTTTCTCCCTCTAGACTACCGGATTTATGCGAGAAATACAATACTTTTTACCACAAATGTACTTGACGAAAATCTGTATATGGCATGATTATAGCTATAGGCAACGCGCAATCTCGGGAAGCATAGAAGCGAGAGATTGTCTTATAGTTGTTTTTTGAGCATTTTGAAGCATTTGGGAGACTCATGGTGTTCACCCTAGAGCCAGGTCTAGGGCAGTCGAGATTTCACCATTTTCTTCATGGAGAAATACCATATCTTCATTGAGGAGAGAAGTTTGTGTGGAGAGATTTTCTTCTTCTTTGTTTTTCCCCTGGAGAAGCGATTGGTATGCCTTTTGGATCTTTGGGAGATAATTCCCTTGTGCGAATCATCCAAAACAGGTGAGGCCATAGTAACAAGAGAGCACTGTATAGACAAGAAGGCCTGAAGGGATGAGCTTTCAGGAAGAGAGTTCAGGGAGCAGGTAGCGGGAATCGATCTTAACACGGAAACTTTCATCATTTGAGGAGAGCTCATCTCATTTTCGTCAGAGACTATGCCGCACATGATGGTCATCGATATACCAAAAGAGATAGGTTCACGACTTTTTCTCCAGATCAAAACAGCAAGAAATACCATTGAAACGCTCTTCAATGAGAGGCTGGAGGTCCATGTCTGTTAAAAGATGTGTTAGCAAAGTCTCTTTATGGAGATGTTCTCACAAAATATATGTGACAATGTCCTCTGCATCAAGAGGTATGAAATCTGGAAGTTCTGGGAACAGTTCTTGCCACCATCTATGATTAAATCGGGTTATTTGCTCTGTATAACTCTTGCAGGAAAGGAGGTCTTCCCGAAGAAGAGATGTTTGAATTATATTTTCGATATTTTTATATGTCTCTTCGGTAATATAGGACTTTCTCAGATATGATTGCAATTTTGAGAGACAACTCGTTCTGATATTCTCTTTGGTATAAGCCTCCAACTGAAAGACAGGACACATTCGTTTCTGGGCTGAAAAGAAAGGCAAATGAAGATATTCCGGAGGAGCGAGGTCACCATCACCATGGAAAATAAGTCCGCGTGGATAGGAAGAATTCCCCAGACTGACATGGCTGGTACAGAAATTGATGATAGGTTCCTCCGGATGTACGAGGCCACGGAGAATAGCTGATTGAAAGAAGAACGGATGTCACATGGGCCCATGGTGTTCAGCAGTCGAAACAGCATAGTTTTTCTTGAGGCTTGAGGTGACTTTTTCACTCAGCGATACATCGAATTTTTTCCTTGTATATTGGCCCAATAGCTCGAGAAATTCCTCTTTCCTGGTTTCCAGGAGAGGAGATGACACTTCGTTTCTGTAAGATTTCTGTCAGTATTCGAGGAGATTCATATCTCCGTATTGGTCCAACAGTATTTTGAGAGAGGGGAGCTGGTCAAGTATGTCCGCATCTAATGATATCACCATAAGTGCAGTGATAGTATGAGAATGAGCGATCTTTTCAATATGAAAAGATGATTTTTTCAAAAATCCAGAGTTCCTTGTTTGATTTCCAAAAAAAGATTTATAATCATCACATGACTCCTCTTACTCCTCTTGATGTGCTCCTGATTGTCTCCACGATTGTTATCGCTGGAGTGGGCACGTATCTCATGGTAATCCTCCACCGATTCGCTCATATATCACGAGTTGCTGATAGATTTGCTCATACGGTTGAGAAATTTCAGGATGCTTTTGCTATCATCGACCGTATTCCAACAGAGATGATTCGCAGAGTGACTGATTCTCTCCCTCGTAAAAAATAACCTTTTTCTTATGAAATCTTTTCTTCAATTCGTTGCCTTTGCTCTCATCATCGTAGGATGATTCTGGCTCGGTATGCAATGGTGATCCTCTGTTCGTCCCGTACCCCGCAATTCCAATTATATAGCACCAAAGGAAACGAGTTCAGTCATCCCTGTTATAGTTCCTGCCGAGACCACTCCTGCCACTTCGCTCCCAAATGAGGAAGAAAATACAGAAACACCCATTACTTCAACTCCAACAAATGACCTGGTTGATCCAAATCTTCCAACGAGAACAACGGATAAAACCATTCATTATGAGAGCACACGGTTTCATTATGGTTTTGATATGCCTGGAAATGTTTATTTTGCTTGATTTGGTCCAGAAAATGGCGCTGTACATACTGTTGGTATAGGTAAAGAAGATCCAGCGACTCTCGCAGACGCAGCGGTACGTGTGTATTTTTATGGTAAAAAAGTCGTTCCTGAGCTCCAGAATGGTCCGAATAATAGATACACTGATCCAGCAGGGAAGTACATCTATCTCCTTCTCAAAGATGGATACTCTGTCAAAATCGAAGCCCTGAATATCAATCATCCCGTAGTCCAAAAAATCATCGAGACTATTCAGGTATTTTAGAGTGTATGTTTTTTGTTCCTCCAGGGGAAACCATTGTAGAACAGAAAAAATGCCGTATCAGCGGACAAGAATTCTTCGTGACAAAGAAAGACTTGGAATTTTATGATAAGATTTCTCCAGTATTCGATGGAAAGAAATATGATATTCCATCTCCAACATTGTCTTTTGATGAACGACGTCGCAGGAGGCTCGCTTTTTATAATCAACGATCTCTCTACAAAAATACCTGTGCCATTACAGGTAAAGAAATAATATCTCGAATTCCGCCAGAATCATGATTAAAAGTTTTTTCTATTGATGCATGGAGTGATAGAAGTTGGGATGTGACAAAATTTGGTATATCCGTAGATTTTAATACGTCTTTTTTTCATCAAGTTCAGCATCTTATTCGTGTAACTCCCTATCAGAATCTCATAGGCTCCTCTGATAATATCATAAACAATGCTCTCTACACGAATCATACTTCTGAGCTCAAAAACTGTTATCTCATTAGTAATGCTAACAAAGTCACAGAGGGGTATTATAGTACTGATCTAAAAAAATCAGAGCACTGTTATGATTGCCTTTCTTGCTCGGAAACACAGAACAGTTATGAATGTACTTCGTGTACAGATATTTACTGATGTTTTTTTTGTGAATATGTAACTAACTCTCGTGATTGTTGGTTCAGTAAACTCTTGAAATGATGTACCAATTGTCTTGCATGTACTATCCTTTCACATAAAAATTATCATATTCTCAACAGAGAGGTAACGCCAGAAGAATTTTCCCAAACAATCGTAAGATATTTATCTGATTTTGCCTTCCGTACAACAATTCAGAAGAAATATAAACAACTTATAGCAGTATCATTTTTTCCTGCTACGATTCAAGTAAATGCAGTCAATAGTCTAGGTGATACACTCTATAATGTCGAAAATTGTACGGGATTTAATATTACCACCAGCACAAATTGCCACTACTGTGAGAGTATCATAGACTCACATAATTTGATGGATGTATCTGATTATGGTGAATACTCTGAACTTATGTATGAGAGCGTTTCTGTTGGACGATATTCCCAGAATATATTATTTTCAAGTATCGTTGGTAAGGGGAATAATATTTTTTATTGTCTTGAAGTAAAAAAATCAGAAAATTGTTTCGGGTGTGTTAATGCTCATTATATCAAAAACTGCATCCTCAACAAACCCTACTCTGTCTCCGAATACGAATCCCTCTGTGGTCGTATCATAGACCATATGCGCTCTACAGGAGAATGGTGAGAGTTCTTTCCCCATGAACTCTCACCATTCGGCTACAATGAAACAGTAGCCCAGGAATACTTCCCAATGACCGAGGAACAAGTGAAGGCAAAATGATGGAACTGGTACAATGAGCCGTCCAAGACCTTTGAAGGTACTCCACTCATTCCTCTCCCTATCTCCGAGTACGATGAGAAACGAGTAGGATATGATACGGCCCAGAAGAACATTGATACTCTCCTAAATGGAGTCATACAATGTGAAGTAACCAAGAAACCATTCAAGATCATAAAGCAAGAACTTGTCTTCTACATAGAGCACCACCTCCCAATCCCAACAAAACATCCAGACCAGAGACACAAGGAGAGGATGGACCTGAGAAACCCCAGAACACTCTATGAGAGGA
>CAZWBM010000019.1:0-5696 GCA_964632405.1 uncultured Candidatus Peribacteria bacterium
ATGATCATGGAAGGTATATTTTTCTATGCTGGTTTTGCCATGATGCTTCAGCTTATGAGAAATAACAAGATGAAGGGAATCGGAGAACAATTTCAATACATTCTCCGTGATGAATCGATTCATATCGCCTATGGCCGAGATCTCATCAATGGTATCGTGGCAGAAAATCCTGAAATATGGACCGAGGAATTCAAAGCAAAAGTCATCGATCTCTTCAAGCAAGCGACAGAACACGAGCTGAATTATGTGAATGATTGTCTCCCGTTTGGTGTCCTAGGACTCAATGGTGATGCGGTCAAACAATACGTCCGCCATATCGTCGATCGTCGTTGTGAAATGATCAATCTGCCTATCCTTCACGGCGATGAAAATCCATTTCCATGGATGAGCGAGATCATGGATCTACGCAAGGAGAAAAATTTCTTTGAAACAAAAGTGACAGAATATCAGACAGCAGGGAATCTGGAGTGGTAGATTAAATCTCAAGTAACAGAAAACAGAGAGGATTTTTTTAAAAGAGTTTGCTACTGAAGTATCCTCAGTAGCTCATTTCTTTTCTGTATGAGGGCCTCTCGTGCAGATCAAAGACGTTCTGATCCATTGATTCAATGCCCGACATGGTTAACTTTTATTCGCAGATATGTATTTACATGGCGACATGTCTCTTGAATCAGCTCAGTTAAACTTGTTTGTACCAACTCTTCCTTTAGAAGAGGAGTGATTCACCGAGTGAGATCACATCGATCGAGAATAGATATATCAAAAGTTTCTGGCATAAAAAACTCTCCATTTTTGGAGAGTAAGAGAAGTGATAATTGTGTGCACCTTTCTACTCTCCAGTTTTGTGGAGATTCACCTTTGGGGCAATAAGAGAAAGTGTACGCTGCATAGAGGTATTGTAGAGAAAAATCCGAAATTACAAGCGTAATCCCAGAAGAAGCCGATCAATCACAGAAAGCTCGGCATTTGGATCCTCTGCCGTTGAATTCATCAAGAAGGTTCGGAGAGCTTCGATGTCCAGAGAGGGGTCGAGAAAAATATCCACGACTCCGATAGCACGACTCGAGGTACGAAGGCGGAGGATAAGTGGCTGGTTATTGATGCGGATGATACCAAATGTCTGTATCTGGCCATAGGGGAAGAGATCACCCTCGAGGGAGATGCCTTCTGTACTGACTATCACGTGTACTATCGGATGGCTATTGACCTCATAGAGGAGATACACCCCTGTGAAAAGGATCACCACGATGCCCAGGAGATAGGCACTCAGGAGAAAGCTGACAATCGTCGCTGTGATAGCAATAGTCGCCGCAATGGCATACCATTTTTTTCCTCTTGCTAATCAGCTCTCAAATGCCCAAGAAAAAGCTTCCATAGAATTAAAAGTTATCAAGTACGAAGTTGACGATAAGCCACGCAGACCATGATATCACGGCACCAATGAGCGCGACTTTGATAGCTTCTTTTCCTTTTGATTTCATCTCTTCACTCACTCCACCAAACACATACATGAGAGCTCCGATAAGGATAACCCCCAAGCTGATATATCCGACAAAAGAGAGGAGATTATTCGTAATAGCGACGATGACCCCAGGGATCTGATCAAAAGAGATATTCCCTTGACGGAGCTGATCGTTTGTGACACCATTCCCGTGTTCATCTTCAAAGATAGACCGTTGTTCATCAGCCCAAGAGATGCCCAAGAATGACCAGAAAATGAGAAAACCGATTATTCGCATGCAAGAGAGATAAGGAGTTGGTCGATGAGGTATTTTGCGATGGTATTGGTGGTTTCGAGGAGGACCCGAGTATCCGATATCCGTCGCGCATGTCTCGGGGATAGTGTACCATATTCGATGGCATCTTGCAAACCCTGGATGATCCAGAGAGCATCATCACGCGTGAACTTTGACTCTTTGCTTGGTGCGAGCGTCATGGCAAAGAGAGGTTCTGGATTACCTGCTATATACTCTTTTACCGCTTCTTCATGGGGGTTTGTACCTCATTTTCCTATACCATTTGCCAGTATGATCATGCGGGATTGGAGTGTAGAAATGATCTTTTCTGGCGAGTTACTCGTCACAATGATGAGGAGTTGAGGAGGGACATCTTCGAAGACATGGAGAAGTGCATTGGCAGAAGTATCTGTGAGGACATCGATGTGACGGAAGAGAGCTACGAGTATTGATCCCGCTGGTTTCTGGTAGAGTTTTTCGCTGTGTTCCCGAACCTTTTCTGCTGTATGGTTTTTCCTTTTCTTGTCCGAGCAGTCGTAGTAGAGAAAATCTGTGACGCCTCTGGTTTCGAGGTCATCGAGAGAGATGATTTCATCAGAAAATATCATACTGTAGAGTTCTCCTGCCTGACCCTCGGTCAAGAGGAGCGGAGCAGCTTGCCCTCCTGCTCGGAGAATATCTATTTTTTCTAATATTAGTTGCGTTAGCATAGGATTCTCTCTATACTATCTGAAATTCTTTTTTTTACCACATGAATTTCACCGAAATACGCGAAAAAATAACAGCATTCCTTGTTCCGATTTTTATCATCGGAGTTATTCTCGGTTGATTGGTCGGTCTTGTCGGGAAAACCTATTTCTGGGACGTTTCCAAGCTGACTATTCTGATCCCAGGAGAGAAACCGAGCAAGGTGAGGGTAGAGATAGATGCTCGTTTCCTCTATTTCGATGCTGATCTTTTTGGATTTTATTATCCCGTCCATATCACATTTCCATTTTCTCGCACGCAGATATGTACCGGTCAGTGTATTTTTGATCGAATCCCTGCGGGGGATGCCACACTGATGGTTTTCTCAGAAACGAAGCCTCTCCGTACAAAAATCTTCATTGAGCCTGACACCCAGGGTACTCTGAATCTCGTACCAGCACTCCAGATCCTGCCATTGAGTGATAAAAAGGTCATCGAACAGGTCCGTGCGCCACTTTTGACGGAAACAGAAAAGAAACTCCTATCAGGAAGGATTGCTATTACGAACTCAATTCAAGGACTCTTTTTCCTCCTCTCGAATGATGGAAGCTCTCTCTACGATGTGCGAACGAAGCAATCCATAATCACCCCTCTCAAAAAGTCTCCTTCACATATTGCCCGAGGACAAAAGGAAGGAGAATATCTCTTCTGGACAGAAGAATGAATACTCTCCTGGGATCGTTATGGCCGCACGCCCACAAAAATAATCACGGAAGAGCGCTACCGGGGATATACTTTCACCTGGTGAAAAGACGAGACTACTGTCACCCATACAGACGGGAAAGAGACTCTATCTGATATCTGGACTCCCATCCTGGGCAACGATCTTCTCCTTATAACAGATGGAGAAAAAGTGATGCAGATACAGTAGAGCTTTTGTCTTTCAATTTTCCCATGAGAAGGAGCTATATTTTGCTTTTTCTGGTTTTCCAGTTATACTGTCTCCGTAATCAGTCGAAAACGCAAGAATTTGGTATCCCAGATTCTTTTTTTTACCCGGAGTATTCCTATACTGTTTTTGCCTCGATTTTTACTTTTTCATTTGAAATGAACTTATGCTCGATCTCAAAAAAATAGAAGCCGCGATCAATCATATTGCCGCTGAACGTGGTCTCCGTCGAGAGGACCTCGTCGAAATCATCGAATCTGCCATCCGTACCGCTTATAAAAAAGACTATGGGACCAAGGATGATATCGTGAATGTGAAGCTCGATTTCGAAACAGGCGATATCGCTGTGACGCTCGAAAAATCAGTCGTCGAAGAAGTCACGAATCCCAATACTGAAATCAGCAAATCTGAGCTCGGTGACGATGCAGATGCATTTGATATCGGAGATATCATCGAAATTGATGTGAGCGATGTACTTCGAGACAACCAACAAGTCTTCGGTCGTATAGCATCTCAAGCAGCCCGTCAGGTTATCATCCAGAAAATCGGTGAATCTGAGAAAGCAAAGGTCTATGAGATCTTCAAAGACAAACAAGGAGAGATCGTGAATGTCCGTGTGGATATGGTTGAGAACGACCGCGTCTTCGTCGAATTCAACGGCTCCCAAGTCCTCCTCCCACGAGGTGAGCAGGTAAGCCGCGATAAATACACGCCTGGTATGCGTCTTCATGTCTACGTCAAAAAAGTCGAGGATGAGGGGCGGGGTGAACCAAAGATCATCCTCTCTCGCAAGGATTCCCAGCTCGTCGCAAAACTCTTCGAACTCTCGACCCCAGAGCTCGAGGATGGCACGATCGAAATCGTGAAAATCGTTCGTGAGCCAGGATTTAAGACAAAGATTATCGTTGCTTCAGAATTTGAAGAAGTGGACCCAGCTGGAGCTCTTATCGGTCCAAAAGGTATTCGTGTGAAAGCCGTCGTAGAAGAACTCTCAGGAGAAAAGGTCGATGTCATCAATTATACCGATAACGCTCGTGAGCTCGTCGCTCAATCACTCAATCCTGCTCGTATCCTCGATGTTCAGTTTGATGCCGATGGTGTCGCTCAGGTAACAGTCCCAAAATCAGAAGAAGTCCGTGCTATCGGTCGTTCTGGAGGCAATGTCCGTCTTGCGGAACAGCTCACAGGATACAGGATCCGACTTATTGGAGTAGAGGAAGAAGGTGCACCAGTCGTTGAATAAAGGATAAAAGACAAAGTGGAGGATTTTTCTCGTAATTCGTAATTTTTTAATTTGTAATTGATTTTCTATGGCTGATAAAAACTATATCGGAGGTTCTGCGAAAGTCGTCAGTACGCAATTCGGCGAAATCATCAACCTCTCGCTCAAGCTCGAGGATATGCAAAAAATCGTGAATGAGAAAGGATATGTGAATATGTCTGTTATGAAGCGAAAAGAACCAGGACAATACGGTGACACGCATTATGTTGTTGAGAATGATTACCAGAAAAATCGTGAAGCAAGTGGTGCGTCAGCTCCATCCACTCCGTCTACAAAAAGTGCAGAGATGGATGTGCCGTTTTAGTAGCGCGTCATTCCAGCCAAGTGAGCTTGCGAGCGCGAGGTGGAATCTCACTCCTGATTCAGAATCAGACTTTTTACTTTTTGTGCAAAAAGTAACAAAAGCATTTAAAGGACAAAAACTCGCTATAGACCAAGTTCAAGAGTATTCAGGCTTCATCCCGCTCAAACAGTTTGTCCCTTAAAAATCTATATCTGAATATCAATTTCGGGGATAGTTTTTTAGATACCTAAAAGCTCCCAGTCGGGAGCTTTTAGGTATATATTTTGTCTTATTGAGCCGTAGTAGATGTTCCAGTAGTCGTTGACTCACTAGTACCTGAAGTGGTAGTAGGCAGCTTCACATCTATATTGATTCCTGGACTCTCTTGTACAGGAGTAGTGACAACCCCTCCTCGCATAGTAAACCACCATACCCCAAAGCCAACAAGAATCAGCAAGATAATAACTATCAATACTGTATTCGCAGAGTCGTTTTGATCAGCCATATAAGAATGGTTAAAAATAAAATACCGGAAAGCACATTATACCCCCTAGCTTATTAAATCAATAGATTTTTCATCGTTTATTATCCTCTGTACCCCTGACAAACGACATATTCCTCAAAGCTTCTATCACGGCATGCAGGCGGCTTGATGCATTGGATTTTCTTAAATTGAGTTTTTGCTTTATTCAGAACCAATGCGAGATCGCGCCCACGGAATATCTTCATCACGAGATTGCCTCCCGGTGCGAGAAATCT
>CAZWBM010000020.1:0-4979 GCA_964632405.1 uncultured Candidatus Peribacteria bacterium
CTCATATCGGTCATCCACTTATTGGTGATCGTCGCTACGCGTGACCAAGTGTTACGAGATTTTCTGAGCTAAGTCATCTCTATACAAGAAGAGGACAGTTGTTGCATGCTCAAAATATTCGGTTTATAAATTCTCAAAATAAAATTATAGAAATTTTTTCGAAAAATAGTCTTATGCTTTTTTAAGAAGACCTGTCGCAACTTTTCGCGCATCGGTCTCATTCTTAATCTTATTGATTTCAACTTCTGGAAAATTCAATTTCCTCAATTTATCTTTAACTTCTTTTTCGCTCATATTATTAATATGTGCGTCATCTGTAAACTCATCTCTAACTTTTAATTTTTGAGATGAATTCAAATCTCCTCCAACAGTACCACCGGCTACATCAATAGTATGCCCTGAAAAACTCTCCGCAGATCAAGTTGAAGAACTCGCAGAATTAATTTTATCAGCAAATTTCTTCACTCCACCAACTTTTGCATCTACCGCAGCTATAACAGGTCCATTTTCAGATACCAAATCTTGAAGCTCTTTAAGTCATCTAGGGCTATTTGGTATATTATCTAATTTTACTATTAAATCCAGTCTTGCTTGCTCATCTGCGCCAGTAAGTTTAGTTTTTTTAAGAGCATCAGAGAGAGCCTTAGCTGACCTCTCGGGGTCATTGGTAACTAAATCACGGCTAGCAGTATCAGCCACATTTTTGAAATCAGTAACTCATCTCTCAAAATCACTTATAGCTCCGGAAAAGGCTCTTGCTTGGGGGTCAAACATTTCTGCAAGTGATTTGTTATGGCTATCCTGATGTTCGAGAACATTTGTACTAAGAGCTTTAGCTGCAGATGTATACGTAGCAGGATTGAGTGCGGCAAACGCAGGATGTGGTGTCGGGAGATAGCTGGGTATATTTTGTACGAAGTTTCCGACGCTGTCACCGAATTTCCTGAATGGTTCAAATGCCATCTTGGTGACTTCATCGTAACTTACTGCTGCTTTCACGCCCATCCACATGACAGCAAGGGCTATCAACGAGAGGATGATATGAGCAAAGATATCGGTCATGGCAGTGGCGGTTCATGATGCTGCATCTGATACAGTTTTACCAGCTGAATTACCGACGAAATCGGACATCATCGATCCAAACTCAAAAGTGATAGCAACCGATCGACCGTCTTCTGCTGTCGCATTTTCATCCCCTATGATAATCCGAGAAGAGTACCCCTGATCTTCACTACTATCCTGTGTAATACAATACTTGACCATGAATTCCCCACTGGTACAAAAAGTACCAGAATTGGAAGCATCCTCAGAAAGTGCTCCAGTAGTAAAGGTATTATTGATAACGCCGATAAAGAGCAGTCCAAAAGAAAGCACAGCTGATACGAGGACTGGTACCATGGCTAACCGAAAAAATGGAAGGAAGCCCACTTCCCCGAGACTTACTCCTTTTCCACTTCCTCACTCGGATTGCAGTGTCTTACCCAGACCCTCATCACTCACGGCATACGCGAGTCCAAAGAGTGGAGAGAACATGACGTAGATCCAGAGCTTGAATGCTCGCGCCAAGAGGACCCAACAGAGGGCGATCAAGATAATAGCAAAGAATAGTGTCGTGATAAATGCTACTCCGAACTTGCTGAGCAGTTTCCCTATAGAACTGATACATGATTCAGCATCTGCAGTTGATCCATCACTCGCACCACAGACACTCGAGAAATTCACTGTTTCTGTATTTTGGATCTTGAAAATATCATACGCATAGATCATGATGATAAAAAATGGACCTGACTGGTTGTACGTCACAAATTCTGCCGGAGAAATACACTTTGTCCCATCTGCAGTCTCACCATTATCAGTACACCCTACCGATTCAGCGCTCGCAGCTGGAGCATCCTGTGCAAAATCCAGGACAAATTTTGTCGGGATAACACGATTATGGAAAAAGCTTTTTTCTTCATCGGTTCCCTGTAAGCTCGAAATAGCACCCATAGGGATGGAAAGGACCGCTGCTACTGCCTGATTGGCAAATGAAAGTGTCCAACTGACGATGAGCCAGGTAAATGGCACGATCATGATCCCCACGAGGAATCGGGGAAGTTTTTTCTTGAAAGCATAGTTGGATTCACTGGAGAATATCTGCATGACTGCCATCCAGAGGAGCATCATGGCAAATATGATATAAACGAGATTGCTCACGAGCACCCATACATTGATGAAATACGGTCTCAAACCGAAAAAGTCACCCATCGTCCAATCTGGAGAGAGGAGCCAACCAGCGAGAACAATAGCAGGTGTGAGAAGGAATGTGATAATAGTAAATACGAGATTGAGAACCTGCACGATCATTCGGATAGCATCAGAATCATTATTCACATCAGCAGCAAAAGAATATCCCGCGCAGAGGAGCAATCCAAGAAGGAGGTACTTCCACGATGGAAGTGAACCAGATATTTTTTTGAAGATGCGAGAGAGGCAATGCATATTATTTTGTTTCAGTAGCAAATATTTTGAGATTCTTGAGCACATCGATATTGACGCCTTGTGGGAGTTTGACTGTGACTCACTGTACGAGAGGCGCTGTGTTAGCCTGAAGAACAACTATTTTCTGCTCCGCAAGAGGGATCAGGGCGCTGTATTCTGCGGCGATTCTCTGTGCAAAAAGAGCCGTACTCGTATGTTCTTGCTCTTCGATATGAAGCTCCTCGAGTCGTGTCAGATCACGTATAATGGTCTCTCCATCACGACTGTTATAGGCAAGCTCGATATGGTTTTGTACATTTTTTATCTCACCTTGAGTCCCTGAGAGAGCATTTGTATGCAGATCAGAGAGCTCTCGAAGTCCTCAGAGTGCTTCTTCTGCTTCTTGTTTCTTTTCTTGAAGCTGGAGGATATAGTTTTCCAGTGCTGTAGATCGGTCTACATGGACACGGAGATAATTCACGACATCCATATTGAGAAGCTCTACGAGTTCGCTGATCCGCGTAAAATGATTGCTGAAAAAACTCGTATCATCGATTTTATCGCGGATAATCGCATTTTGGACAATGCTCACATCTGCAGGGAGGTCAACCGGGATCTCATTGGCACGAGGCATATCTGTACCGATATTGTTGGCGAGAGCCACGCCTACTACCGCCAGGGATTCTTCTGGAGCACTATCGAGAGTAAATGAATTCGGACGCAAAGAGAGGGAAAAGCCATATGCCGTGAGCACGATAATAGTCA
This sequence comes from uncultured Candidatus Peribacteria bacterium, assembly GCA_964632405.1. GTDB lineage: Bacteria > Patescibacteriota > Gracilibacteria > BD1-5 > JAGOOR01 > JAGOOR01. Next base: position 3,226 of record CAZWBM010000020.1, read on the forward strand.
TGGCAGCGATGCTAAATCCCACCCAATGGAGCGAATCGGTCGATATTTTCCAGATCCCGAGAGTAATTTTCTTCCTTTTCATAGTCCCATGCTACCATAGACTTTCTCGAAGCTCAAACATTCTGGTATTCAATTCTTCTGAAGAGTACTTGACTACACTAGTATTTAGTATTAAGTATTAAGCAAGGAGGTTCAAAAGAGAAAAAAAGTGACTTTTCTGAAAAAAAGACATAATTCTCGTAATCCTTCCTGCCGGCAGGCAGGTCGTAATTCGTAATTGTTCTCTAGATTATGCATCGCTCTCATACCTGCGGACAGCTCACCGCTCACCATATTGGCCAAACAGTTACCCTCTCTGGCTGGGTCGCAAATCGCCGAGATCATGGAGGTATTATATTCATCGATATACGTGATAGATACGGCATCACGCAGCTCGTCTTCGATCCAGAGAAATACAGCGAAGCGGCAAAAATGATCGAAACGGCTCGTTCTGAGTGGGTCATAAAAATCACGGGTGTAGTCCGTGCTCGCCCAAGTGGCCAAGAAAACACTGATCTCACGACTGGAGCGATCGAAATCGCTGTGTCTGAATGTAGCATCCTCTCAAAATCAAAAACACCCCCTTTTGAGATATCTGATCACAGCACTTCGAGTGAAGATATCCGCTACAAATACCGTTATCTCGACCTGCGTCGCGATGTGCAGAGGAAGAAAATCGAGTTCCGGGCAACGGTGAATGCCTATGCGCGCGAATGGTTCCGTGAGAAGTGATTTCTCGAGATCCAGACCCCCCTCTTCACCGTCAGTTCGCCCGAAGGAGCTCGTGATTACCTCATCCCTTCCCGTCTTCATCCTGGGAAATTTTATGCACTCCCTCAGGCTCCCCAGCAATATAAGCAACTCCTGATGGTCGGAGGTATCGATAAATACTTCCAGATAGCCCCCTGTTTTCGTGATGAGGATCCTCGTGCCGACCGTCATAGCTGCGAATTCTATCAGATAGATGCCGAGATGAGCTTCGTGCATCAAGAGGACGTCCTCGAAATGGCTGAGAGTTTTGCTCATGATCTCGTACTTGCTGTTACTCCCGAGCGAAAACTCCTGACTCCAGTCTTTACACGCATTACCCATCATGAGGCAATGGAGAAATATGGCTCTGATAAGCCAGATCTCCGATTTGATTGCCATTTTGAGGATATGAGCGAGGTCTTCAAAAGCTCTGGATTCTCGGTGTTTTCCGGCGCAGTCGAAAAAGGTGGCGTTGTAAAGGCATTTAAACTCCCAGGAGTGGCTATGTCACGCAAAGATATCGATGAAATTACAGAACTGGCTGTGTCCCAAGGAGCTAAAGGCCTTGCTTATATCATCTATGAAACCGCAGGCCCAAAGAGCCCGATTCTGAAATTCTTTAGCCAAGAAGAATTGAAAGCACTCGAGGAAAAACTCCAACCACAAGTCGGAGACATGATATTCTTCGGTGCTGATAAGAGAGAAGTCGTGAATAAAGTCCTCTGAGCTGTTCGTGTCGCTCTCAGGAACAGATACAATCTCGTGGATCATAATACCCTCTCATTCGCTTGGATCACAGATTTCCCTATGTTTGAAAAGGATGAAGCGACAGGAAAACTCGACTTCGCCCACAACCCATTTAGTAGCATCAATGCCTCTCTCGAAGATCTGAGAAACATGAATCCCGAGGAAGTATACGGTTTCCAGTATGATCTCACGCTCAACGGCTACGAAATCCTCTCCGG
>CAZWBM010000021.1:0-4863 GCA_964632405.1 uncultured Candidatus Peribacteria bacterium
TATTTTTCGTCTTCGAAAATCTCTGTTTTTACTCCATAGAGTATGACATCGCCTTTTCCGAGTTGCGTCGCATCGAGGTTTATCTTTTTTATGAGATAATGATAGACTTCTTCTCCTGAAGGAGCCCCTGTGAGCATGTGGGGGAGTATGATACCTACTTTTCCTTGCTTTTGGCAGAGGAGGATCATACCTTCTGTATTGTTTTGCAACTCATCGGGGTGATGGAGGATTCGTCTATCGGTATCGTGGAATACATCGACCCTGTAGCTCAATTTCCTGGTTTTTTCAGGATTATCAATATAGGCATGAAAACGTACATCAGAGGCAAGGAGGATTGTATTGTCGATGAGCTCTTCTGTCAGTGTCGGATGTACTGGATAGATTCGCCCAGTACTTGCCACGATCGTATCACCATCTTTCACCGTAATAAACACGGGAAGTTTTTCCTTGGGGAGAATCTGTACTTTTTCTATGTCGAGAGGGGTAAGAGTCTTTTTCTCAAAGAGGAATGATTCGAGGATGATACGCGCGAGATTTTGCATAGAGAGTTATGTAGGGGTGGTAAATTGAGTTTCTTTTGGGATGCTTTTCTTCTTTTTCCATTCGATGATTCGGATGATTATATCGGAGAGTTCACCCAGCATGGGAATATTGGTATCTTTCTGGAAGCGGACCTGGCTATATCCCCAGAATCATGCAAGACACAGTATGAGGAGAAGGGGTGTATCACCGATGAGAAGAGCATAGACCGCTCATAGGGTAATGAGAAGTCATTGCAGAAAATAGAATCGAAGATCCTGGTTCCGATAGAGACGGTAGAGCATGATCGCATTGATGATCGGGAGATAGAGGAGCGCTGAATAGCCCGGAGCTCTACGTTCCTGATAGGTATTTCTGGTTGCTTCGTCTATTTGGGTCCAAGAAGGCATCTGGTGCTCATGTTGGAAAGTTTCTCTCAAGTATGTGATGACGCTGGCTGTGAAGATATGGACATCTCGGCCACTCCAGAGTCGGTCTCCTAGGAGATGAATTGTCGATGTATTTGTCTTGCCTACACTTTGATAGACGAGCCAAAATATCCCTGCGACGATTATGGCTACCAGGAGTGTCAAGCTCGGATCCAATATCACTGATATTGCAGCGAGGATACAGAGCCAGTTGCTGAATTTTTCGCCTTGAGAGAGTTTTTCTCCATATTTAGCTGCGAGGTAAATACCCAAAAATGGTATATGAGAGAGTATGATAGAGGTTTTCTCATCGGCCGATACTGCTACTTCTGTCGTAAATTCCTTTTCGAAATTCTTGAGAGAAAGTGAAGCGAGGGAAATACGTGGTTTCTGTCACCTGAGGGCACTATATACACCATTTCAGAGGAGAAATAAGAGTCCGAAAAAGAGAAGAGAGAGAACTACATGCACCCATGTCAAATCATAGATGATGACAGAAGCGAAGTTTCTCGAACGGATGAGAGAGATAATGAGTATGATAAACCCTATATGCAACAGTGTCGCATAGCGGGCATGACTTCTGACGAATTTGCTGGAAAACTGCTCTTGTCGTGAAAGGAGCATAAACGGAGCCAAGAAGCAATAGCTGATCATGGCATTGTGTTTCTCTGTAGATGAAGGGAGCTCTAGAGTATCCATAGCTCAAATATAGCATACTTTTATGCCTATTACAAGTATTTAGTGGCTAAAAATGGCTCGTAAAACAGCCATTTTTGGTACTTTAGTCCCTTTTCCTACTTTCCGACAATAAAACGATAGATCCATGCCGCAAAAAACGCTCCAATCCCTTGTCCCAGAAGTATCACTGCCGCAGATTTCAGAGGTATTCCAAAGAGGCCAATACCGAGAAGTACTGCAGGATTGAAGAAACCACCAGAAATATTTCCCACAGCTGCTCCGCCAGCAATGATTATCGCACCTATTGCCAGACCGAAATAGCTATTTCCCGCATTGAGTCGATTTATAGCTGTTTGGTAGACGACGCTGACAAGAGCAAAAGTGAACATGCACTCAGCGATGAAGAGCGATCGGATATCACCAGAAATATTTACAGCTGTAAGGTTTGTGTGGAGTCATTCTCTCATCACTATGTACGCGAATGTCGCTCCGAGAAGCTGAAATACGATATATCCCAGAGCATCGCGAGAGCCGATTTTTTTATCGAGAAAGACGGCAAAAGTGACCGCCGGATTGTAGTGTCCACCGGAAATAGCACCACCCATGTAGACGAGTGCCATGAGAGTGAGGCCGATATACAGTGGTACAAGATCCGATCCGTTATCGATGATACCGATAATACTGACAACAAAGAGAAAAGTTCCGATAAACTCAACTGTATATTTTTTCATACCAGAGAAGTAAGGAAATAGATTATGCCTCGTTGTTGATGATCTTATCGATGAGGCCGTATTTAAGTGCCTGCTTGGCATCCATAAAATTATCACGATCACAGTCCTGTCGGACTTTTTCGATAGGTTGACCGGTGTGTTTTGCGAGAATAGTATAGAGCGTTTCTCCCGTTCTGAGGATATGTTCCGCTGCGAGTCGGATTTCTGTTGCTTGTCCTTCTGCGCCTCCAAGTGGCTGATGGATCATGATCTCCGTGTGGGGGAGAGCATAGCGTTTTCCCTTTGCTCCTCCAGCGAGGATCACAGAACCCATACTGGCAGCCATACCGATAGCAACGGTTATGACGTCGGGCTTGATATATTGGATAGTATCATAGATAGCGAGACCTGCTGTGACATGTCCACCAGGGCTATTGATATAGAGGGTGATGGGAGCCTTTGAGTCCTGTTTCTCGAGGAAGAGGAGCTGAGCAATGATAGTATTGGCAACATGCGAATCGATAGCTTCACCGAGGAATATGACACGATCCTCGAGGAGGCGAGAATAGATATCGTAGACGCGTTCTCCTGTTGGAGTTTTATCTATAACAGTTGGGATGAGCGTGCCAAGGATAGACATCGGAAATCATTTTTTGAGTGGTATCTTTTTCATAGGAAAATAAGAGAATTACTATGGATATATGCTATCTGGAAAAGCCCATAAGCAAGGGGATGACTTTGACTTTACTCTTCCCAAATTTGTCTAAGATGGTGTTATCAATATTTTTGAAGTGAACGAGGAAATTCAGTAAATCAAAAAGTAACTTGATTCGTGGCTATATTTCTCATAATACCTGTATGACAAAACAGTTCCAAAACCTCCTCACTAAGTGAGTTTCTCGGATTATCGATGAAAAAAATCTCACAAAACGCCTCGAAAGCGGTAAAAAACTTCGCATCAAGTTTGGTATCGATCCGACAGCGCCCATCGTGCATATCGGTCATGCTGTTCCTATTTTGAAACTTCGTGAGTTTCAAAAACTCTGACATGAAATAATTCTCCTCATTGGTGATGCAACGGCGCAAGTGGGGGATTCTTCTGACAAAGATGCAGAACGTCCGATGCTGAAACGAGAGGAAACCAGAAAAAATGCAGAAAAGTATCTCGGATATTTCGGGAAAATTCTAGATCTGGATACAGTCAAAGTCTACTACAACAGTGAAGGTCTGGATGCTGTGAATTTCTGTGGAGTTGGGGAGCTCGCGAAGCATTTCTCAGTTGCTGAAATGCTCGATCGAGATAATTTCTCAAAACGCTACAAAGCCGGTGTCCGTATCAGTCTCCAAGAATTTCTCTATCCGATCATGCAGGGATATGATAGTGTGGCTGTAGCAAAAAAGTATGGATCGTGTGATATAGAGCTCGGAGGCAACGATCAGTACTTCAATCTCCTGGCAGGACGAACCCTCATGGAAGCTCACGGTATGGAGAAACAGGACATCCTCGTCACCCCACTTATCATGGGTACCGATGGAGAGAAAATGAGTAAAACAAAAGGAAATTTCATCTCTCTGGATATGTCTGCTAATGATATGTATGTACGTATAATGGAGATTCCAGATAAAGAGATTATCCCTTATTTCCAGAGTTGTACAACCGTGGATATAGAGGATATTGGGCTCATAGAGAAAGAACTCAAAGCGGGAGAACATCCACGTACCATCAAAAAGCGACTTGCTCGTGAGATCGTCGGACTCTATCATTCGCAAGATCATGTCATTCACGCTGAAGAATATTTCGAAGCGACGATTGCTGGAGGTGCTCGACCAAAGGACGAAGATATCAAGACCCATGAATATCCAAGAGGAGAATATCCGATTGTGACGCTGATTCGTGAGATTGGTATGGTCGGAAATTCTACCGAAGCACGCAATGCTCTGGGTTCTGGCTGAGTGAAGGTGGATGAAAAAACTATCACTGACCCAAAGATGATGATTCAGGTTAATAAAGAGAAGAAACTCATCCAAGTGGGGAAGAAGAAGTTCGGGTATATCATAGCTTCAAAATAATCTCTATGTTAAAGGATAATGTTGATTTTCCAGAAATAGAGAAGAGAGAGAGAGTTTAGATTTATCACTTTTTCCACGAATTTCAGATACTATGAGATTTACTGACCAAAATAGAATGATGTCTATATTTTGAGCCTCCGAATGGTATGATGCAGTTATGAATTCTTGGAATAATCAATATTACGAGTTTATTTGATGGACGCCAGCAACAGGAAAATTTGCTAGAGAGCATAAAGATATTCTAGTACTTTTTCGTCGCAAGAGAGATAATGTAGAATATTGGTATCATTCTGAGAGCGAAACACTTCTTGCACTTCAGGAACTTTGAAACCTTAAAAAGCGCTAAAAGTTTAGAAAATGTTTGAAATCATAAATATTTTTCTATACTCTCACGTACAGGTAAGGAGTAGTGCGGGGGTAGCTTAAATGAGCGAGAGCACTAAGGCTTCAACCCTTGG
>CAZWBM010000022.1:0-4002 GCA_964632405.1 uncultured Candidatus Peribacteria bacterium
CTAATTGAGCGAGCTGTTCTCTGTCACCTCATCGAATAAAAATAGAGGATTTATTCAGAGTAGGTATAGTGATTTTTTTGTCATCTATTTTTTCTCAAACTGGAGAAACTCTTTCGGTGCTGGAACCATTTGAATCTGTCATTCTAGTAATAGAATTTCGAGTTTTTTGTCTCACTCGCTCCAGTGATAAAAATAATTCAGAAAATACGTCTTGAATTTTTCATGGAAGTTTTTCTATTGCTTCTTGAGAGAGCTTATTTTCTTCAATGAGTGCCCCTTCTACTCTAAATACACGACGAAATACCTTCTGAGCCTGAGTATCACTATCTAAAATTAATTTTCTTCGAGATTTTAACCAAGCGCACCAACGTGGTATATAACCGGATCTATCGGAAATAATACCCCCAGATATGAGATCAAAATACTCATATCCTGCATGGCAGAGAAAGCGGTCAATATAACATACAAACTCTCTTGGATCCATCTGTGTTATAGAGCGATTAGTTACGAATAACTTAGTAATAGGTATTTGAGGATCTACCCAAAACCTTTTATCTGCTGTTTCTAGGATTCTTCTTGGCACAACCTTACGATCAGCAATTTTTAATTGTTCATCATACCAGTCCTCCAAAGACATACTTTCTGCCCTAATTGAATGAAAAATCGGCTGTTGATGAAGCATACTTTTTGTCCTCTCCAAGAATATTGCTCAAAACGTATTGAATAACTCAACATCATTAATACGAGGGATCATTTCTCGTGGACTATTCTCAAAGGCATTTTCTTCCTTGAGATTTTTGAGCAAATCACGTCGCATTTCCATTCATCGACAAATAATGTAGACAATAATTAAATCAAAGAAGAGATGCTTTTGCCATAGTGTTATATTTTCTCACTTCATTTTTGGCAAAAAGAGTGGCAAACAGGGAAGATTTTCTATAGAACCTAAAAAACTTGATATGGATGCTAAATCTTGACCGCTGATCACAACATGTTCTTCTACATCCTCGGTTCAGGGTTGAAGACTCTGTAGGAAAAATTCAAACACCGCAACAGCTTGTATCCTGTCAGAATCTTTGTACTTATAAAATGATCTATCCACACCGAGTTCTTCTGCAAGAAGTTCTATATTGAGATCTTCTGGGGCTATATCTGGTATGGTATTCTCATTAATGCTCATAAACTATAAATAAATTTTTGTGTATTGTAAAATATTTCGTATAAAATCAAACTATTGTGTTAGATTTTCTTTTCTTAATAGGTGGCGAAGTCCTTCCACTCGAAAGAGATGGTTTGTATCTGAGAGTCTTATTCTTCCTCTTAATCGTTCTCCACATAAAAATGTGGCAAGTTCGCCAGGAAAATCCGAGATAGCTGTATGATAGAGATGTTCATTTTGTCATGACTGAAAAATAGAATCCATACGAGCTACGACTTGTTCACGACTCATACATCTTTTGGAGCGAAAATACGTCTCTCGTGTCAATGCAAAAGAGCGCAAGTTGAGTATAAACAAAATCCATTCTTTCCATTTTCTATCCAAACGCATCATTGGTCGTGCCTCGAGATAGTTCTCTATGTCATCTCCTTCTGCTATCGTTACTGATGCAGCATCGGGATTGTTCCTGACTTCTGGTTGTCGTGCAGAATCAACTTGGATAATGAGCTTGTCGGCTGGCTCCATGGTCATCTTCCTTTCTACAGAGTTTCACTTGTATATCTCAGTAACTCGATGTTCCACACGACGCGAGATGGAGAGAATTTTTTCTCAGTTTTGAGAAATCTTTCTACAGTGTGGTCTGAGTTCATGTATAAAACCAGAGACTCCTGGTCACGTAATAGGGACCCAATAAACTTGTCCAAATATTTTAGAAGTCATCGGACCATAACAGGAACTATCGAGCACTATGTCGACATTTTGTATTCCCAAAAGTGCTAATGCGGAAAGCATATGTTCCACTAATACTATCTGAGCCCCATTCTCCATATGAATCCGGAGCATTCTGCCAAAAATTGAATCAAATGCTTCGAGGGTATCTGGATGGCAGGGTGCACGAAGATCCCCAAGACAAAAACGTATTCCTTCACCTTCGTTTGGTTTTATCAAAAAAATAGAATCTGTATTGCTAAAGCCTCCTGTGAAGGGATCAATTTTTTTCCCTTCGATAACTACAGCTTTAGTGAGTTCTTTTGGGCTTGCATTTAGTCATACATCATTTCACGTTTCTATCATGAAAACTGATTATGATGAATATCTGTAATTTGCAAGTCCTACAGAATCTCCGAACCACGGGGCGTCACGAGAACCATTTCCTCATACCTTGCTCCATATTTTCCTGGAATGTAGATGCCAGGCTCAATAGTGATCACCATTCAGGGTTGAAGTGTATCTTTGGATTTACCAGAGATATGCGGACCTTCGTGGATATCGATACCGACTCAATGCCCCAGAGAGTGGGTAAAGTATTTCGCGTATTCCCCAAGCATTTTCCGTGCTTTTTTATCCAGATCAGCGACTTTTATACCTGGTTTCACGTGTCGGATAATTTCCTGTGTTACCTCTGTGACGAGTTCTGTGATTCTTCAAGCTTCTTCTAGTAGATCTGACTGAAGTACCATATGTGTCATATCCGAACAATATCACTGATAGACGAGTCACATATCGAGGAGTATTATATCCCGTGCGAGAAGTTTACGCTCCGTCGGACTATGGTGAGGAATAGCAGAATTTTCTCCGAAAGCAACAATTGGCGGAAAACTCGGACCAGTCGCTCCGAGCTCGAACTGGAGTATCTGGATTTTTCGAGCAATGGCTTCCTCGGTCACTCCCGGTATCAGAAATGGCAGGATCATTTCATACACTTTTTTATTCAGTTGCTGCGATGCTCGAAGCAGCTCGATCTCATGGGATGTTTTTATGATACGTTTCTGCGTGACAGGACTTTTCTTCATCACGAGCTTCACTCAATATTTTTCGATCTTCGTACGAAGAGACTGTGTGAGGAAATCTGGATCCGTCGAGAGATTTTTAAATTTTGAAAATGCCTTTTCCCAATTTTTTCTGTCATCGATGATGGTGCAACATGATTGATCAAAAAGCCCACTCGTGCGCATATCACAAAAGATGATGGCCTTATTGTTCATTATTCATTTTTCATTATTCATTATCACAAATATCTCACCTGGATCATGAAAACGAACTCCTGTAAGGTAATAAATGTCGGATGGACTCGTGATAAGATGCATCGAGAAAGAGTATATACAACAATAACTAGAAAAAAAGTCTTATTTTTTTCTATAAAAAGATAATATGTTGCATACAATATCCCTGTTTTATTTACTTTTATAACCTCTTATGAAGAATCAAAAAGGTTTCGCACTCGTTGAGCTCATGGTCGTTTTGGCTATCATTGCTATCCTCTCAACTGCTGGTATTTCTCAGTACGGGAAGTTTATCAAGGGAGCTCGCGACACAACTCGTCTGGCTGATCTCAATGCTCTCAATATCGTTTTACTGGATTCGATTCAGGCAACCGGTACTGTACCTGCTGATGTTGCTGCTCTCAAACTAAAAATCAAGGAAGTTGCCGGAAAGGATATCCGTGACCCTCTTGATGGAAAAACAGCTTGTCTAGTTGCTGCAGGCACTCCGGCTGATTGTCACTATAAATACGTCTCTTGTGATGGTGGTGGAGGATATATCCTCGCTACATCATTTGAGAGCAAGAACAATGTCGATGCTAAATATGGAAAAGACGACGTCAGTGGCAACTCTGCTGGTGCTACTAATCCGGATCTCTATGAATTAGGCACTTGTAATACATATGATGATGCAGCTTTATCGGATATTACTGGAGCATAATTAAGCTCTCATTATCCCGCATCCCCCCTCTTCCGAGGGGGTTTTTTAAAGCGTGCATTTTTGAGAATAATTTCTATAGTGGATCCCGTATGATACAAAAAGGTTTCACACTCGTTGAGCTCATGGTCGTTTTGGCTATC